>JAFUWX010000061.1 GCA_017471025.1 Bacteroidales bacterium | reverse complement strand
TACGGCTACAAGAAACTCCGCTAATCCCGGCAGTTTCCTCTAAACACCTGACAGGGGCTGACCATCCGGTCGGCCCCTGCTTTTTTGTATAATACAATATTTGGAAAACCGTTCATTTTTACACTATAAATTCTTAGAAAAGCGGGTTTATTTGTTTGTATAATCATTAGAAAAGCGGATCTTTGTGCTACAATAAGAACCAGGAAGAATACCGGTAACTCACAAATAATTTGTAGCATCTAACCGGAATGAAGTCCTATCGGGCATGCGAGATATCCCTTACGAGTATATTTCCGGAATTTTTTGTTATCTTTGTATGTCTATGGTAGCAGTCCGTCATAGCAGATCTAACCATTACTCTTCTTTCGGGGGGGGGTGATAAGTCGTTAATATACAATACTTTAATAAACACTATCGGCGCGTTGCCCTATCCGGCGATGCGCCTTAACTGCATCCTTCTATGAAAAAAATGATTGCACTGGCAGCCCTCATCGCCCTGTTTGTCGGCTGCAAAAAGAACGAACCTGCGGCGGTGGAACTCAAAGGCATCTCCTTCGCCGAGGAGTCAGTCAGCATTGAAAAGGGCGGCCAAAAAGCGCTCTCGCTCGTGTTCACTCCCGCTGATGTGACCGACAAGAGCGTCACATGGCTGACCAGCAATCCGGCCGTTGCCACCGTATCCGATGGAATCGTTACCGGAGTCGGAGCAGGGCAGGCCGACATCAGCGCCAAAGCTGGCGTTTATACCGCGACCTGCAAGGTGACCGTAACGATTACCCTGAAAGGCATCCAGCTGGAAAAAGAAATCTCCCTTTGTCGGGATGAAACCGCAACCTTGACAGCCATGCTCGACCCTTCGGATGCCACCGCAGACATCACATGGGAATCCTCCGACGAGACGGTTGTCACCGTAAAAGATGGCGAACTCACCGGCGTTGGCGTCGGGACGGCAACCGTCACGGCCAAGGCCGGCAGCATCAAGGCAGAATGCGCCGTAACCATTCTTCCGCCGAAGGGCGCCGTCGATCTGGGAATCGAGTTGACTCGGGAAGACGGTACAACATACAAACTCTATTGGGCCGAGTGCAACCTCGGCGCAGAAAAGCCTGACGACTATGGCGATTACTACGCATGGGGCGAGACAGCGCCGAAGAGTGATTATTCCTGGGAAACCTACAAATGGTGTAACGGCGCTTCAAATAAGCTGACAAAATATTGTAATAAAGCCAACACGGATTGTTGGGATGGCGAAGGCTCTCCGGATGGAAAGACGGTACTTGACCCGGAAGATGATGCCGCTCATGTGCAGCTTGGCGGAAAATGGCGGATGCCTACTATGAAAGAAATGGAAGCACTCCTTGCGCTTAAGAGCAAGGAGGATTACACGTGGGAGGAATTTGGCGAGGTCGCAGGCGTCCGCATTACCCGCAAATCCACGGGTGCTGTACTGCTCCTTCCGGCTGCTGGCTACCGCGATAATACATCGGTCTTATCAGCCAAACTCACATGCCAGTACTGGAGTTCCACTGGCTTTCTGGGTGGCGCTTATATGGGTCCATATGATGCGACTGTCCTATTCTTTAGGAAAGGTGCGACGATAGGATCTGGCACTGCCTATGATCCCCGGAATCGCGGTTTCTCCATCCGCCCCGTCACGGAATAACCCTCTCTAAACGAAAGATATCCGGGAGTGCGGCCTGTCCTGCGCTCCCGGTTTCGTATTTTTCAGGGCAGCCAGAAAAGACGGCCCAGGAATAATTTTGGGCGGAAATCCCGGGGCGCGGGGCCGGGAAGGCGGAAGTTTTGAAAAAAATCCTTACCTTTGTCTCTTCATAGTATAACGGTTAGATATGTCAGCTCAGATTGGACACATTTCTCAGATTATCGGCCCTGTCGTGGACGTGCATTTCGACCTTTCGCCCGCTGAAGAGGAAAAGGAACTGCCCCGCATCCATGACGCCCTGAAAATCCTCCGTCCCGACGGAAAAGCCCTGATTGTCGAAGTGCAGCAGCACATCGGTGAAGATACGGTGCGCACCGTGGCGATGGATTCCACCGACGGCCTGCGCCGCGGCATGGAAGCCGTCAGCACCGGAGCGCCCATCTCCATGCCGGTCGGCGGCCAGATCCGCGGGCGGGTGATGAATGTGACCGGCGACAGCATAGACGGTCTGGGCGACCTGGACGACGAAGGCGCCCTGCCCATCCACCGCGAGCCCCCGAAATTCGAAGACCTGACGACCTCGCAGGAAGTCCTCTATACCGGCATCAAGGTCATCGACCTGCTGGAGCCTTACCTGAAAGGCGGCAAGATCGGCCTTTTCGGCGGCGCCGGCGTCGGCAAGACCGTGCTGATCAAGGAGCTGATCAACAATATCGCCAAACGGCACAACGGCTTCTCCATTTTCGCCGGCGTGGGCGAACGTACCCGCGAGGGCAACGACCTGCTGCGCGAAATGATCGAATCCGGGGTCATCCGTTACGGCGAAGCCTTCTCCAAGAGCATGGAAGAGGGCCATTGGGACCTCTCGAAAGTGGATAAGGAAGAGCTCCGTAAGTCCCAGGTAGCCATGGTGTTCGGCCAGATGAACGAGCCGCCGGGCGCACGTTCCAGCGTCGCCCTTTCCGGCCTGACGCTCGCAGAATCCTTCCGCGACAGCGCCTCCGGCGACGGGCCCCGCGACATCCTCTTCTTCATCGACAATATCTTCCGTTTCACCCAGGCCGGCTCCGAGGTGTCCGCCCTGCTCGGGCGTATGCCCTCCGCCGTCGGCTACCAGCCGACCCTGGCCAGTGAAATGGGACAGATGCAGGAACGCATCACCTCCACCAAGAACGGGTCCATCACCTCGGTCCAGGCCGTCTATGTGCCGGCCGACGACCTGACGGACCCCGCCCCGGCCACGACCTTCTCCCACCTGGACGCCACGACGGTGCTCAGCCGTAAAATCACCGAACTGGGCATCTATCCGGCCGTCGATCCGCTGGATTCGACCTCCCGCATCCTGGACCCGAACATCGTGGGCGAAGACCATTATCGGACCGCCCAGCGGGTCAAGCAGATCCTCCAGCGCAACAAAGAGCTGCAGGACATCATCTCCATCCTGGGTATGGACGAACTCTCGGACGAAGACAAGCTGACGGTCAACCGGGCGCGCCGCGTGCAGCGTTTCCTGTCGCAGCCTTTCTTCGTGGCGGAGCAGTTTACCGGCGTCCCCGGCGTCATGGTGGATATCGCGGATACGATCAAGGGCTTCCGGATGATCCTGGACGGCGAAGTCGATTACCTGCCCGAACAGGCCTTCCTGAACGTCGGTACCATCGAAGACGCCATCCGCAAAGGCGAAGAACTCCTGGCCGCAGCGAAATAATCGACACGTCCATGGAACTGAAAATCTATTCTCCCGAAGAGACCCTGGTGGAGGCGACGGTGGAAAACGTCACCCTCCCCGGCGTACTCGGCTCCTTCCAGGTGCTGAAAGGCCATGCCGCCCTCATCACCGCCCTGGGAACGGGCCCGGTGAAATATACCGAAAACGGAGAAGTCAAGACCCTGCCGGTCTCCACCGGCTTTGCCAAGGTGGAAAGCGACGTGGTCACGGTATGCATAGAACAATGAGAAAATGGCTGTATATCCTTTGCCTGTTGTGCCTTCCGCTCCTTTCCCGGGCGGAAGCGGGGGAGGATTTCGCCGTGGCGGACGTCATTTTCGAACATATCGGCGATGCCTATGAATGGCATTTCTGGGGCGAAGGCGACCATGCCGTCGCGCTCCATCTTCCCATCATCGTGCGCAGCCGCACGACGGGCTGGCATTGCTTCAGCTCCAGGCGCCTGGCCCACGGGGAGGAATATGCCGGTTTCCGCCTGTCGCCGGACAGCGGGAAAGTCGTCGAAATGGTTGAGGGTCAGGAAGTCAGGCCGCTGGATATCTCCATCACCAAGAACGTGCTCTCGCTGCTGATGAGCAGCCTGCTGCTGGCCGTCCTGGTGCTGCTCGCCGCCCGCTGGTACCGCCGGCATGACAGCCTGGAAGAGGCCCCTTCCGGCCTGGCCGGCCTGCTGGAGCCCCTCGTGATGATGATCCACGATATGGCCCGGGAGAACATCGGGGAAGACTACAAACGCTATTCCCCCTTCCTGTGTACGGCCTTCTTCTTCATCCTGCTGAACAATTTCCTGGGCATCGTGCCTTTCTTCCCGGGCGGGGCGAACCTGACGGGAAACATCGCCGTGACCCTGGTGCTGGCGCTGTGTACCTTCCTGGCTGTCAATTTGTTCGGCACCAAACATTATTACCGGGAAATTTTCTGGCCCGACGTGCCGGCCTTCCTCAAGCCCATCATGCCTGTGATCGAAGTGTTCAGCGCCCTGGTGAAGCCCATTTCCCTGACCATCCGGCTTTTCGCCAACATGCTGGCGGGCCATATCCTCATCCTCAGTCTCGTGTGCATCATTTTCATCATGTACAAGTTCGGTCCCGTCCTGTTCGGCTCGATGACCTTCATCTCCGTGCTCTTCGGCCTGTTCATGGACTTGCTCGAATGCCTGGTGGCTTTCATCCAGGCCTATGTGTTCACGATGCTGTCGTCCATCTATATCGGACTATCCCGCGAAAAAGGAGAATAAACAATTATAAATGATAAAGTTATGTTGAATATGATCGTTCTTCAGGCTGCCGCTCTCGGAAAGATTGGCGCCGCCCTCGGAGCTGCCATCGCAGCCATCGCCGCCGCATTCGGTATCGGTATGATCGGCAAGGCGACGATGGAATCCATCGCCCGTCAGCCGGAATCCGCCGGCAACCTCCGTACCGCGATGATCATCGCGGCCGGTATGATTGAAGGCGCCGCCTTGTTTGCCATCATCGTCTGTGTCCTCGTCCTCTTCGTAAACTAGCGGCATGAACCTCGTGACACCGGACGGCGGCCTCCTGTTTTGGATGACGCTGATTTTCCTCCTGCTTTTCTTCATCCTGGCGAAGTTCGGATTTCCGATCATCACCGAGATGGTGGAGAAGCGCAACCGGCATATCGACGAGTCACTCCGCCTGGCCCGTGAGGCGCAGACCCGCATGAACGACCTGGAAAAGGAACAGGCCGCCCTGCTGGAAAAGACGCGTACGGAGCAGACCCAAATCCTGCGGGAAGCGGCCCGTACCCGCGAAAACATCATTGCGCAGGCCAAGAGCGAGGCCCGCGATGAGGCGGCCAAACTCCTGGAAAAGGCGAAAATCGAAATCGCGGCGGAGAAAGAAAGTGCCCTGCGCGACATCCGCAAGGAGGTGGCCCTGCTGTCGGTGGATATCGCCGAGCGGGTCATGCGCGAAAAACTTGCCTCCGACGAGGAGCAGAGCCGTTACATCGGCCGGCTGGTCGATGAGTTCACGGCCCGCAACCAGACCAATTGACCATGAGCCAGGGACAGATTTCATCACGCTATGCCACGGCGCTGCTGGCCTTTGCGGATGCGAACGGGGAAGCCGACCGCGTCTGCCGGGAGGCCCATCGCCTGGAGCAGGCGGTCGTGGAACTTCCGCAGGTAGAGAGCCTGGTCACGGACCCGGCGGCCGTTCCCCTGCGGCAGAAAATGTCCCTGCTACGCGCGGCCCTGGAGCCGGACGAGATGTCCGGAACGATGGAAACCTTCCTCCGGCTGGTGTTCCGCAACCGGCGCGAGCATGAGCTGCGCTTTATCCTGCACACCTTCACCCGGCTGTATTACCGCAGCCGCGGCATCCGTTTCGCGACGGTCACCACGGCCGTAGCGCCGCCGCCCAAGCTGGCGGACCGGATCGCCGCCTCCCTGCAGGAGCGCCTACACTGCCAGGTGGTGATGGAAGAGAAGACGGACCCTTCCCTGATCGGGGGCGTCGTGGTGCGGGTGGACGACATCCGCCTGGACGCCAGCGTCGCCGGCCAGCTGGAGACGCTCCGCCGCGAATTTACCGAAAAGAACAAACGTATCGTATAGTTATATGCAGAACAACCTCAGGCCCAGTGAAATATCCGAAGTCCTGCTCCGGCAGCTTCAGTCCATCGACATCTCCGTCAAATACGAAGAAGTCGGTACCGTGCTGCAGGTCAGCGACGGCGTGGCCCGTATCTATGGACTCGTCAATGCGGAAGCCGGCGAGTTGCTCGAGTTCGAAAACGGCGTCGTGGCCGTGGTGATGAACCTCGAAGAGGACAATGTCGGCGCCGTGCTGCTCGGCCAGACCGACCTCGTCAAAGAGGGCATGACGGTCAAGCGCACCGGCCGTATCGCTTCCATCAATGTGAGCGAGGAGATGGTCGGCCGCGTGGTCGATCCGCTCGGCAATCCGCTGGACGGAATGGGGAAGATCGGCGGCGACCTGACGGAAATGCCCCTGGAGCGCAAGGCCCCCGGCGTGATTTTCCGCCAGCCGGTCTGCCGGCCGCTGCAGAGCGGCATCAAGTCCATCGACGCGATGATTCCAATCGGCCGCGGACAGCGCGAACTGATCATCGGCGACCGCCAGACGGGCAAGACCGCCATCGCCATCGACATGATCATCAACCAGCGGTCGGAGTTCCTGAAAGGGAAGCCGGTCTATTGCATCTATGTGGCTGTGGGTCAGAAGGGTAGCACGGTGGCGAGCATTGTGAATACCCTGCGGGCCAAGGGCGCGATGGACTATACCATCGTCGTCGCGGCCACCGCGGCCGACCCGGCCGCCCTGCAGTACTATGCGCCTTTTGCCGGCGCGGCCATCGGGGAGTATTTCCGCGATACCGGACGCCATGCGCTGGTGGTGTATGACGACCTCTCGAAACAGGCCGTGGCCTACCGGGAGGTGTCCCTGATCCTGCGGCGTCCTTCGGGCCGCGAGGCCTATCCGGGCGATGTGTTCTATCTGCATTCCCGGCTGCTCGAACGGGCCGCGAAAATCATTGAGCAGCAGGATGTTGCCGAGAAAATGAACGACCTTCCCGAGTCGCTGCGCGGCAAGGTGAAGGCCGGCGGCTCGCTGACCGCCCTCCCGATCATCGAGACCCAGGCGGGCGACGTGTCGGCCTATATCCCGACCAATGTCATTTCCATTACCGACGGGCAGATCTACCTGGAAACCAGCCTGTTCAACCAGGGCTTCCGCCCGGCCGTGAACGTGGGTATCTCCGTTTCCCGCGTCGGCGGCAGCGCCCAGGTCAAGAGCATGAAGAAGGTGGCCGGTACGCTGAAAATCGACCAGGCCCAGTACAATGAGCTGGAGGCCTTCTCGAAGTTCTCTTCCGACATGGACAAGGTCACGGCGCTGGCCATCGACAAGGGCCGCAAGAACAACCAGCTGCTGATCCAGCCCCAGTACAGCCCGATGCCGGTCGGGGAGCAGGTCGCCATCCTGTATTGCGGCACCCATGCCCTGATGAAGGACATCCCGCTGGACCATGTACGGGATTTCCAGACCGCTTTCCTGGACCGGATGCGGGCGATGCACCAGGAGGATGTCCTGGACCCGCTCGGCGCCGGCCAGTACGATGAGAAGATTACGGCCATCATCGAATCCGAGGCCGCCGTGGTCGCCTCCCAGTTCCGCAGCTGATGGCTTCGCTCAAAGAAATAAAAGGCCGGATCGCTTCGGTCAGCAGCACGCTGAAGATCACCTCCGCGATGAAGATGGTGGCTTCGGCCAAGCTGCGCAAGGCCCAGCATGCCGCCGGCAACCTGGTGCCCTACCAGGAGATGCTTTCGGGCATCCTGTACGGGCTGCTGGCGAGCGACGAATCCGGTAAACTGGACCTGCAGGCCTATACCCGGCCGCGGGAAGTCCACCGGGTGGCGCTGGTGTGCTATGCCTCCAATTCTTCCCTTTGCGGGGCCTTCAATGCCAATGCCATCCGCGAAGCCCTGGCCGTGGTCCGGGCGTATGAGGCGGAAGGCGTCGAGGTCTGCGTCTATTCCGTCGGCCGGAAAATGGCGGATGCGATGCGCCGGGCCGGATATCCTTCGCCGGGGGATTATACCTCCCTGTCGGCCCGTCCGGATTATGAGCATGCCGCCGCGCTGGGCGAAGAACTGGTGCAGGGCTATCTGGAAGGCCGTTTCGACCAGGTGGAATTCGTCTATAACCATTATAAGTCCGCGTCTTCGCAGCAGGTCGTCCGACAGACCTACCTGCCTTTTTCGCCGCAGGCGTCTTCCGAAGGGGAGGCGGCCGGTCCCTACCGGCAGTTCCCGCCGGATTATATCATTGAGCCGGGCCGGGCCGAACTGGTGGAGCAGATGCTGCCGAAGGTCCTCCGGATGAAGTCCTATACGGTCCTGCTGGATACGGCGGCGGCCGAGCATGCGGCCCGCGTCGTGGCGATGCAGACGGCCACCGACAATGCCAACAGCCTCCTCGTCACGCTGACCCTGGAGTATAACAAATCCCGCCAGCAGAAGATTACGGCGGAAATCCTCGATATCGTCGGCGGGTCCTTGCAGTAAAGGCCTTGAAAAGAGGCGGCTTGCAAAAGAAAATCCGGAGCGAATCTCACGACCAGCTCCGGATTTGTTGTTTCACCTATTCAATATGATTAAAACTAAGCTTATGTGTTTGTCGTCTTCTTTTATTTCCATTATCGTGCCAAACTTGAAAAATCTTTAGGAAAGTTGCAGATTTTGCCGTATTTTTGGGCATGGATGTGAGAAAAGACATTTATCTGAGTCTGGACGGCCCCGCGGAGGGCCTGTTCAAAGACCAGGGCAGTCGTTTCATCGCCAAAGCCTGGCCGGTGCGCAGCGAGGCGGAAGTGAAAGCCCATGTGGATGCCCTGAAAAAAGAATACCACGACGCCCGTCACCACTGCTATGCCTACCGCCTGGGCTATCTGGGCGACCGTTTCCGGGCCAATGACGACGGCGAACCTTCCGGTTCGGCGGGCCGCCCCATCCTCGGACAGATCGATTCCCGCGGTCTGAGCGACGTGCTGGTGGTCGTGGTCCGCTATTTCGGCGGCATCAAGCTCGGCATCCCCGGTCTTATCCGGGCCTACAAGACGGCCACCGCCGACGCCCTGGACCAGGCCCGCATCGTCGAAAAGACGGCGACCCGGCCCCTCCGTCTGGACTTCGGCTACCTGTCGATGAACGCCGTCATGAAATTGCTCAAGGAGATGAAACTCGCCCAGCGCGACACCGATTTCGGGGAGCGCTGCCGCCTGGCGGTCGATGTGCCGCTGTCCCAAGTGGCGGATTTTCTTGCCAGCGTGGCGGATATTTCAGATTGTACAGTGTCAGATGTTGATAAATAGATAAATATTTGTTACCTTTGACGCCATAACCAGAATACGATTATAACACAGAACCTTATAATTTCTTTAAAACTGATATGAAAAAAGTCCATGTATTCAATGCTGGCCCTTGCGCCCTGCCGCAGGTCGCCATCGACAACGCCATCGAGGCCCTCAAGAATTTCAGCGGCACCGGCGTATCCCTGATTTCCATCTCCCACCGGACCAAGGAGTGGGACGCCGTAATGGACGAATGCCGTGCCCTGTGGCGCGAGCTGCTGCACATTCCCGACACCCATGAGGTCATCTTCCTCGGCGGCGGCGCCTCCCTGCAGTTCCTCTATGTCGCGATGAACTTCCTGGAGAAGAAGGCGGCTTATCTCGACACCGGCGTGTGGGCCCACAAGGCACTGAAGGAAGCCCAGGGCATCGGCGAGGCCTATGCCATCGCCTGCTCCAAGGACGAGAACTACACCTATATCCCGAAAGGCTTCGACATCCCGACGGACATAGACTATCTCCATATCACCACCAATAACACCATCTACGGTACGGAGATCCACGAAGACATGGACTGCCCGGTGCCCCTGATCGCCGATATGTCCTCCGATATCATGAGCCGCCCCGTCGATGTGAGCAAATATGACCTCATCTATGGCGGCGCCCAGAAGAATGTAGGCCCGGCCGGCGTGATCTTCGCCATCATCCGCAAGGATGCCCTCGGCCGCGTGAGCCGCTATATCCCGACCATGCTGGACTACCGCACCCATATCGACAAGCTGTCCATGTTCAACACCCCGCCCGTGTTCAATATCTTCGTGATGAACGAGACCCTGAAGTGGGTCAAGAGCCTCGGCGGCGTGGACGCCATGTACAAGCTCAACAAAGAGAAAGCGGCCCTGCTCTACGGTGAAATCGACCGCAACAGCATGTTCGTCGGCACCGCCCGCAAGGAAGACCGTTCCCTGATGAACGTCTGCTTCGTGATGGCCCCCGGCAAGGAAGACCTCCAGGACGAGTTCTTCGCCTTCGCCAAGGAACGCGGCATGGTCGGCATCAAGGGCCACCGCAGCGTCGGCGGCTTCCGTGCCTCCCTGTACAACGCCTGCCCGCTGGAGGATGTCCAGGCCCTCGTCGCCTGCATGCAGGAATTCGAAGCATTGAAAAAATAAGCGCGTATGAAAGTATTGATTGCCACCCAGAAGCCTTTCTCGGCAGCTGCCGTGAAGGGAATCCAGGAGATTCTCGTGGCCGCCGGTCACGAATGCGTCCTCCTCGAAAAATATGCGGAGCAGGCTGACCTGGTCGCCGCCGTCAGTGATGTCGAAGCCCTCATCATCCGTTCCGACAAAGTGACGGCCGAGGTGATCGCCGCCGCCCCGAAGCTCCGGATCGTCGTGCGCGCCGGAGCCGGATTCGACAATGTCGATCTGGCCGCCGCCTCCGCCCGCGGCATCGTGGTGATGAACACCCCGGGTCAGAATTCCAACGCCGTGGCCGAACTGGCCATCGCCATGATGATCTATATGTGCCGTACGCAGTTCACCCCGGCGACCGGCTGCGAGATCCAGGGCAAGAAACTGGGTATCCAGGCCTTCGGCAACGTGGGCCGTCTGGTCGGTGCGAAGGCCAAGGCCCTGGGCATGGAAATCTGCGCCCTGGACCCTTTCCTGACCGATGCGCAGATCGAGGCGGGCGGCGCTACCCCCGTCCACAGCGTCGAGGAGCTGTACAGCGGCGCCGACTTTGTCTCCATCCATATCCCGGCCCTTCCGGCTACGATCAAATCCATTAATTACGAGCTGATTACCCGGATGCCCAAGGGCGCCTGCCTGGTGAATACCGCCCGCAAGGAAGTCGTGGACGAGGAAGGCCTGGAGCGTGCCCTGACCGACCGTCCGGACCTGAAATATGTCACCGACGTGGCCCCGGACAATTACGAGGCCCTGCGCGAGAAGTTCGGCCTGCGCGTGTTCGCCACCCCCAAGAAGATGGGTGCCCAGACCGCAGAGGCCAATATGAACGCCGGCCTTGCCGCCGCCCGTCAGATTGTCGATTATTTCGCCACCGGCAACACCCGTTTCCAAGTCAATAAGTAGTATGGTACGCGTCAAACCTTTTGCGGCGATCCGCCCGCCGAAGAACCTCGTCACCGAGGTGGCGGCCCCGCCTTACGATGTCCTGAATTCCGTGGAAGCCCGCCAGATGGCCGGCGAGAAGTCCCTCCTGCATATCACCAAGCCGGAAATCGACTTCGAGCCCATCGCCGGTGAGCACGAGCAGCGGACCTACGACAAGGCCGTGGAGAATTTCAAGGCCTGGAAGCAGCGCGGCTGGCTGGTGCAGGACGCCAAGCCCTGCTACTATGTCTATGCCCAGCGCATGGGCGAACGTACGCAGTACGGCCTCGTCCTGTGCGCCCATACCGACGACTACGCCGAGGGCAAGATCAAAAAGCACGAGCTGACCCGCAAGGACAAGGAAGATGACCGCATGATCCATGTGCGCATCCAGAATGCCAACATCGAGCCGGTCTTTTTCGCCTATAAGGACAATGCCGAGCTGAACGGGATCGTCGCCCGGACCGCCGCAGGGCAGTCCGAGTACGACTTCATCGACGAGAACCAATTCGGCCACACCTTCTGGCCCATCACCGACGACGGGCTCATCGCCCGGATCACCGAGATCTTTACCCAGGATATCGATGCCTTCTATGTGGCTGACGGTCACCACCGTACGGCCGCGGCTGCCCGCGTGGGCGCCGAGAAGAAGGCGGCGAATCCCCACCATACCGGCAACGAGGAATACAATTACTTCATGGCGGTCTGCTTCCCGGAGAGCCAGCTCAAGATCATCGACTACAACCGTGTGGTCAAGGATCTGAACGGCCTGACGCCGGCCGGCCTGCTGGAGGCCCTGGAGGCGGATTTCGTCGTCAGGGAGATGGGCGCGGACGCCTATGCGCCGTCCCGCCTGCACAATTTCTCCATGTACCTGGCCGGCAAGTGGTACAGCCTCGATGCCAAACCGGGCCGCTATGACGACAACGACCCCATCGGCGTGCTGGATGTCACGATCCTGTCGAACCTCGTGCTCGACAAGATTCTGGGCATCAAGGATTTGCGCACGGACAAGCGCATCGACTTCGTCGGAGGTATCCGCGGTTTGGGCGAACTGTCCCGCCGGGTCGATAGCGGGGAGATGCAGGTGGCTTTCGCCCTGTACCCCGTCTCGATGCAGCAGCTCATGGACATTGCCGACTCCGGCAACATCATGCCGCCCAAGACCACGTGGTTTGAGCCCAAACTTCGCAGCGGTCTGGCGATCCATTCGCTGGAATAATCACCTATATTCCTGATTTACAGAATCATGCAGGGGTGGCCGAAATGAATGCTCGGCCGCCCTATTTTTTTTGAATGATTGGAAAGTCAGGTGGTAGATTATCAATAATTTGCTATATTTGTACCCGTGGATGAACAAAAAGAAATAGCGCTGCTCCGTCAGGGAGACCGCAAAGCCTTCGAACAGTTGTATTTACAATACTGGGCGAAGGTGTATCATTTTGCGGGCCTGTTCATCAGCGACCCGATGGAGCAGGAGGACATCGTCCAGCAGGTATTCCTCCGGCTTTGGGATATCCGCACCCGTTTGGACGCCTCCCGGGGCCTGGACGGTCTGCTGTTCATCCTGACCCGCAACCATGTCCTTCACCACCTGCGCAAGCAGGGCCGGGAAGAATCGCTCAACCAGTTGCTGCAGGAGAGCGGGGAGGATACTTCCGACCTGGAGGCCAAGGACTTGCAACAATATATCGATGTGCTGGCCGCCGGCCTGCGGGACGGCTCTCCGTGACCGGTTCGCTGCTGGTTTTCGGCGCGGCCCTGCTGCTGGCCGGCCTGGCCCTGGACCCGTTCTTCCCGATCGTCAAGAAAATCTGGAGCAGTTCCATGACCCTCTTCGCAGGCGGCATTTCCGTGCTGCTGATGGCGCTGTTTTACTGGCTGATCGACGTCAAGCACATCTGGAAGCATACCGAGTGGCTCAAGTATTTCGGCATGAACTCGATCGCGGCCTACTTCATCGGCGAGACCATCCGCTTCACCAGCATTCCGGAGTCCCTCCTGTTCGGGTTTGAACGCTGGCTCGGCCCCTGGTATCCGCTGCTGCTGGTGGCGGGTGAAGTGACCATCCTTTTCCTGATCCTCAAAGTCCTGTATAAGCGCGGCATTTTCCTGAAAGTGTAGGTTTATTCCCCGGAAATCGCTATCTTTGGCAAAAGTTCGGGAGATGGATATTTTTTATGATGTGCCGCTGGCCAGGCTGAACACGTTCCGGATGAAGGTGCAGGCAGCCTGCCTGGTGGAGTATGATACGGCGGAGGAGCTTGGCGGCATTCCGGAAGACCTTCCCAAGCCTTGGAAAGCGTTGGGCGGGGGGAGCAACCTGCTGTTTACCGGGGATTTCCCCGGTACGCTGCTGCATTCCCGCATCCGTTTCATCCAACCGGTGGAAATGCAGGAGTATGTGCTGGTGCGTGTAGGCTCCGGGGCGTGCTGGGACGACCTGTGTGCCTGGGCGGCAGACCATGGTCTCTGGGGCATCGAGAATCTGTCACATATCCCCGGCGAAGTCGGCGCGGCGGCCGTCCAGAACATCGGCGCCTACGGCGTCGAAGCGGCCGATGTCGTCGATACGGTGGAATGCTACGACCTCGTGGAACGGCGTTTCTGCCGCTTCAGTGCCGCCGAATGCGGCTATGGCTACCGGACCTCCCGCTTCAAGGAGGAGTGGAAAGACCGCTATATCGTGACGGCCGTCGGCATCCGGCTGGCCAAGGAATACAGCCCGAAACTGGACTATGGCAACGTGCGTACGGCGGCCATCCGGCGTTTCGGCGCCTATGAGGTGGAAACGGGCAGCCTGACCCCGTCCCGCGTGCGGGAAACGGTCATCGGCATCCGCCGGGAAAAGCTCCCCGAACCTGAAGAACTGGGCAGCGCAGGCAGTTTCTTCCGCAACCCCATCGTCCCCCGCGAGCAGTACTGGCAGGTGCTGCGCAAGGCCGGGGAAGAAGGGCTGGGGGAGGTCCCCCATTACGATGCCGGTGAGCTGGTGAAGATTCCGGCCGCCTGGCTGATTGAGAAATGTGGCTGGAAAGGACGTCGGGAAGGCAATGCCGGCGTCTATGACCGGCAGGCCCTGGTCCTGGTGAACGCCACCGGACAGGCCGCCCCCGGCGAAATCCTGTCCCTGGAGGAGAAGATCAAGGCTTCCGTCCTGGACCGGTTCGGCATCCGGCTGACCCCTGAAGTAGAGCATATATGAGCAGTTTTGTGATCGAGGGAGGGCATCGCCTCCAAGGAGAAATCCGGCCGCAGGGCGCCAAGAACGAGGCGCTGCAGGTGATTTGTGCCGTGCTGCTGACGCCGGAAGAAGTCGTCATCGAGAATATCCCGGAAATCCTGGATGTGCGCAACCTCATCGAGCTGTTGCAGAGCATAGGCGTGAAGGTGTCGCGTCTGGAGAAGGGCAAATACGCTTTCCGGGCCGATAATCTGGACGAGGATGCCATCGGCAGCGAAGACTTCGTGCGCCGTTGCGCCCGGCTGCGGGGTTCGGTGATGATCGCCGGTCCGCTGCTGGCCCGTTTCGGCCATGTCTATTTTCCCAAGCCCGGCGGCGACAAAATCGGCCGCCGCAGGGTGGATACCCATATCCTCGGTATGATGAACCTGGGCGCCACCCAGGAATACGACCCGGTGCGCCGGGCCTATCTGCTGAAGGCTAAACAATTGACGGGCAAATATATGCTGCTCGACGAGGCGTCCGTGACCGGCACGGCCAACATCCTGATGGCCGCCACGCTGGCCCAGGGGAAGACCGTCATCTACAACGCGGCCTGCGAACCTTATGTCCAGCAGCTCAGCCGCCTGCTCGTGGCGATGGGTGCCCGCATCGACGGCATCGGCTCCAACCTGCTGACCGTCACCGGCGTAGCGGCCCTGCACGGGGCTTCCCACCGCATCCTCCCCGACATGATTGAAGTCGGTTCCTTCATCGGCATGGCCGCCCTGACGCGGAGCGCGATTACGATCAAGGACACTTCCTACATGAACCTGGGCATCATCCCGGAGCAGTTCCGTCGCCTGGGCGTAGGTCTGGAGCAGCGCGGAGACGACATTTTCGTCCCGCAGCAGGACAGTTACGTCATCGATTCCTTCCTGGACGGGTCCATCATGACCTTGGCGGACGCCCCTTGGCCGGGCCTGACGCCGGACCTGCTCAGCGTCATGCTGGTCGTGGCCACCCAGTGCCGCGGCAGCGTGCTGATCCACCAGAAGATGTTCGAGAGCCGCCTGTTCTTCGTGGACCGGCTCATCGACATGGGGGCCCAGATCATCCTGTGCGACCCGCACCGGGCCGTCGTCATCGGCCATGACCACAATTTCCAGCTCCGGGCCGGGAAGATGCTTTCTCCGGATATCCGTGCCGGTATCGCCCTGCTGCTGGCCGCCATGTCGGCCAAGGGGACCAGCGAAATCGGCAACATCGAGCAGATCGACCGGGGATACGAAGACATCGAGGGGCGGCTGAACGCCCTGGGTGCGAAAATCACGCGAAAGACAGAGTAAATACATAATTAATAAACTTTTGTTGAAATGAAAAAATTCCTGATCATTATCGCCGCGATACTGGCCCTGGCGGCCTGCGGCACCCCTCAGCCTAAAGCCATCCAGCTCCAGACGCCGGCCCGTCCGGCCGGGCAGCAGGATGTCGTCGGCCTGGCTGTCGCTCCGATCGATACGGTCCGCGTCGGCTTTATCGGCCTGGGTATGCGCGGCCCCGGCGCCGTGGAACGTTTCTGCTATATCCCGGGTACGAAGATCGTCGCGCTCTGCGATGCGGAAATGGACCGTGCGGAGCGTGCCCAGGAAATCCTGCGCCGCAACGGCCGTCCGGACGCCGCCCTGTACGGGGGCTCCCTGGATGTCTGGAAGGAGCTCTGTGAGCGGGATGACATCAACCTGGTCTATATCGCCACGGACTGGAAACACCATGTCCCGATGGCCCTGTACGCGATGGAGCAGGGCAAGCATGTCGCCATCGAGGTGCCTGCCGCCACGAACCTGGACGAAATCTGGGCCCTCATCAACATGGCGGAAAGCAAGCAGCTCCACTGCATGATGCTGGAGAACTGCTGCTATGACTTCTTCGAGATGGCCTCCCTGTCGATGGCCCAGCAGGGCGTGTTCGGCGAGATTATCCACGGCGAAGGCTCCTATTGCCACAACCTCGACCCGTTCTGGGATGCCTACTGGCATTCCTGGCGGCTGGACTTCAACCACGAGAACCGTGGCGACGTCTATCCGACCCATGGCCTCGGCCCGGTCTGCCAGGCGATGAACATCCACCGCGGCGACCGTTTCACCACCCTCGTGGCGATGGATACGGATCCCTTCAACGGTCCCAAGCATGTGGCGGCCCGCACCGGCAAGGATTGCTCTGATTTCAAGAACGGCGACCTGACCTGCACCCTCATCCGTACGGAGAAGGGCAAGACCATCCTGATCGAGCATGATGTGCTGACCCCGCGTCCGTACAGCCGCATGTATCAGCTGGTCGGCACGGACGGCTATGCCGGAAAATACCCGGTGGAGCAGTACTGCCTGCGCACGGAAGGGGCTGAAGAGGTGGATTATCAGCAGCTCGACGGCGAGAAGGTCTATATGTACGACGAACTGGCCGCCCTGCAGGCGCAGTATCGCAACCCGATCCTGACCCCGGAACTGGAAGCCCTGGCCAAGCAGGTCGGCGGCCACGGCGGCATGGACTTCATCATGGACTACCGCCTGGTCTATTGCCTGCGCAACGGTCTGCCGCTCGATATGGATGTCTATGACCTGGCCGAATGGTGCTGCCTGGGTGAGATTTCCCGCATCTCGATGGACAACGGCTGCGTACCGGTAGCCGTGCCGGACTTCACCCGCGGTGCCTGGCAGAAGATGGACAAGTTCTCCTACGCCCTGGCCGAATAGGGTAGGGGAATATACCGAAAAGTGGGCTGGATGTTACGTCCAGCCCACTTTATTCGTATATGCCTCAGGGGCTTAGCGGGTCATCCGGGCGATGAAGCAGGAGATCGTGTTTTCCAGGCGTCATCACTATTCTTTGATTTCTTTTGGTTTATTAGGAAAAATTGCTCAACTTTGTATTGGAAGATGCCGAACTTCCCATGTAATTCGGCCATACTATTATGAAGAATCTGCTAATTAATTTCTTGGAAGCTATTATTGCGTCCTCTTTGCTATTATCTTGTGGTCAATTTGATTCTGAAATTGACAATGGCTCTCAATCTGGGAAGAACAAGGCCAACTATAAGACAACTGATATGTGTATGGCCGAAGAAGCATTGTACAATTTCGTAGGAAGTTTACCTGGAACCACTAAAACTGAGAAGGGAGATATTATAATAAAAAATGTCAGAAGGTCGTGTCATACCAAATCAGGGGTTGATTATCCACTTCCAGTATATGAAATGGATATAGAATCTCAAGATGGTGTGGAAGGGTTCGCTGTAGTCGGTGACTCCTCTATACAGCATCAGGTTTTTGTTTATGTCCCTTATGGAAGCATTCAGGATACAATTTCCTACTCCCCTATTTCTTCTTATTTTAGAGAATTATACGCATCATTACAATCCTGTTCTATTCAAACGAAGAATGATTATGATGGAAACCGTGTAGGTGTTTTGTTTAATGCTCCAGATTGGAGTACACAAGAGTATATCAGGGATATAACGGAGGATGAGGCTGCGTGGTATAATGCGCATCAAGATAGTCTTGCTTTTGGTTTACACTATAATTACGCGGGTTGCGGTATATCAACACAGTGGGATCAAGATGAGCCATATAACTGGGAGGCCCCTTACTACTTAGATACAGCAACATCTACATATAAGCATTACCTCGTGGGTTGTGTGCCAATTTCTGTGGGACAGACATTAGCATTTATGCATGTCCCTTCAAACCGGGATTGGAGCCTGATTCTTCAAAGCCCCACCATATCCACTTCTCAGACTGCCAGAGCTCATGCAGTTTCAAGTTTCCTCACCTATGATGTCGCATATTATCTCAATACTGTATATTCCATTGGCGATGGAGGAACTCCTGTTGGCGGAACATATGGTTATGCTGTTGGGGATTTATTGGATCACTATGGAATAAGCTACGATTATATTACTGCCCAACCAGGTGCACCGATGATTGTTTTTAATCGCGATTTGTATTCTATTATGTTAGAAAACCCCAATCCCATGATTGTTGGAGGTGCAAGACACGTGACTGTTAGTGGTGAGGTCAAGTCGTATAGCCATTCATGGGTGGTTGATTTAGTTATGCGTCAAGGTAAATGGTTCTATAAGACGACCAAAACAAACGGTATCTATAAACTGTATAAGTATTGCGCATACGGTTATCTTAATAGTTGCCGCTGGGGATGGGGCGGGTCCTATGATGGATGGTATTATTCGTTCTATCCATCGTACAACAAACAATATATTTATGAGATTAATGCATATGTCAATTTAGTTAAAGAATAAGTTAGTTATGAAAAGGATTGTACTATTGCTGACACTTCTGGCTGTTTTGTCCTCCTGCCAAAAGCAGTATAGATTTAAGGGGGAATCATCAAAGGCGGTTTTGACCAAGTCTCAGTCCGAGGTTCTGACAGGGATTGGGAATGTGTCTTTTGATATCGGTGGACGTATCTTTCAGGAAAAGGGCAGTTTCGTCTTTTCTCCTGCCAGCATGGCTGTTGTGTCCGGATTGTTATCTGCGGCTGCAGATGAGCAGTCCCAGGTCGAGTTATGCGAAAAGTTGGGTTTTGAGGACGGACGGCAGGAATCGTTCAATGAATTCTGTGTCAGTTTGTTATCTCTTTTGCGTAGTGATACTAACGTGAATCTGCGCTTTTCAAATGCCCTGTTTTATAATAGTAGTATCAACCTGTCAGACACATATTATCGTTTGGCGAAAGAGTTCTACGATGCTGATTGTTTTTCTGCGAACAGCATCCAGCAGTCAGTGAATACTTGGTTACGGAATGTTTCTGAGGATGAGAACTATTCACCGGTTGGAGACCTCCCTGAAGATACCCAGATTGCTATGATGAGTTATATGGGCTTCAAAGCGGAGTGGAAAACCCCTTTTCCGAAACAGGGAATCTTTGAATCAGTTTTCCAATCTAATGAGGGGAAAGCCAGAGATATTCTTATGATGCATAGCCTCCAGACTCTTCCTTATCTTGAAGACGACTCATTCACATTTATCCGGGTGCCATACGCTGGCAATGATTATTACGCTTCTTTTATATTGCCGGCGAAAGATAAATCCATCAAGGATGTCTTTGATATTATTTCTAAAATAGGTTGGGCTTCGATTGAAAGCAGGGCGTCTAATGTATTGGTTTATATGGACTTGCCTGTATTCAGCGTTGAATCGGAGACGGATTTTATACCGGTTCTAAAAGGGATAGGTATCAACCATGTATTCTCCAGCAGAGCCGATTTTTCAAAGATTTCGGCTGATAATATTAAATACGAATTGAAGGATATCCGGCAGAATTCTACAATCAGTTTTTCTGAGAAGGGCACAGAAGGGACATCCTTAAGCAGAGCCGCGCTTACTCTGGTAGAAGATCCCCTTACTGAAAGTGAACAGGATTATTCTTATTTTATTGCCAACAGGCCGTTCCTGTTTGTTATAGGTCAAAAATCGACTGGTGCCCTGTTATATATTGGTGCATATTGTTAATTACATGCTTGGTTTGCATTGCCCATACTAACCGTTCTTGAATATGGCCGTCTCCGGCGAGATCCTCTGTGCGGTAGATCTCCCGTTTCTCCGACTCTGTTCCAGGACAGCCTCGACAGATAATGGCCGCCGAGCAGAGGATCGCAGAGCCTCTCGACAAGCCTGACTGTTGTGCTTGTGGTATTCGTTCAAATAACGTGGTGCCATTATATACCTCCTTTGATAAAAAGATCCAATGTCGTGAGTGTCTCAGTTGTAAAGCCGGTATCCCATATCTTCTGATTCAAAGAGTCCAACTTCAATTCCGAGGTGATTCGTCCAGCCCACTTTATGTGTATATGCCTCAGGGGCTTAGCGGGTCATCCGGGCGATGAAGCAGGAAATCGTGTTTTCCATCAGGCAGGTGATCGTCATGGGCCCCACGCCGCCGGGGACGGGGGTGATGACGGCGGCTTTCGGGGCGATGGCCTCGAAGTCCACGTCGCCGCAGAGTTTCCCCGTGTCGGGATCCCGGTTGACGCCTACGTCGATGACCACGGCGCCCGGAGAGACCATATCCTCGGTGACGAAGCGGGGACGGCCGATGGCCACCACCAGGATGTCCGCCTGCCGGGTGATTTCAGCGAGGTTTGAAGTCTTTGAGTGACAGATGGTTACGGTGGCGTTTCTGTCCAGCAGCAGCTTGGCGGTGGGCAGGCCTACGATCTGGCTGCGCCCGATGACGACCGCCCGTTTGCCGGCGATCTCCACCCCGGCCTTGTCCAGCATGCGGATAATGCCCAGCGGCGTGCAGGCCACGGTGCAGGGCTGTTTCATCCAAAGGGCAGCCACGTTCAGCGGGTGGAAGCCGTCCACGTCTTTTTCGCGGGCGATCGCGGCGATGATCCGGTTCTCGTCGATATGCTCCGGCAGCGGCAGCTGGACCAGGATCCCGTCCACGCCCTCGTCCCGGTTCAACTGGTCGATCATCCCGAGGAGCTCCTCCTGGGTGATGCTGGCGGGGCGCAGCAGGGTCGTATTGCGGATGCCCACCACCTCGCAGGCCTTCGCTTTGCCCTTGACATAAGACTGGCTGGCCGGGTCTTCGCCGACCAGGATGACGACAAGATGGGGGACTCTACCGTATCGTTTTGGGAAAGTGGCGACCTGCGCCGCCATCCGGGCCTTGAGTTCGGCCGACAATTCTTTACCGCTAATAACCATTTTCAAAGGATTTATTGTGCAAAGATACGCGAAAAAATGCGTATCTTCGCATGCTAAAAAGGATAAAATATGCGAAACCTCTTTTTGACGAATACCCTTTCCCACCGGAAAGAACTGTTTACCCCGGTCCATCCCGGCCATGTGGGCATGTATGTCTGCGGTCCGACCGTGTATGGCGACGCCCATTTGGGCCATGCCCGCCCCGGCGTCACCTATGATGTCCTGCAGAAGTTGCTGCGTCACCTGGGCTACAAGGTCCGCTATGTCCGCAACATCACGGATGTGGGCCACCTGGAGAACGACGCCGATGCCGGAGAGGACAAGATCGCCAAAAAGGCCCGGCTGGCCCAGCTGGAGCCCATGGAGGTGGTGCAGCATTATACCTTCCGCTACCATGAGGCCATGCGCCTGCTGAATGTCGCCGAGCCGTCCATCGAGCCCCGGGCGTCCGGCCATATCATCGAGCAGATCGAGACGGTCAAGAAAATCCTGGCCGCCGGCTATGCCTACGAGAGCAACGGCAGCGTCTATTTCGACGTGCAGAAATACAACGAAGACTACCATTACGGGATCCTGTCCGGGCGCAACCTGGACGATACCCGCGAGGGGACCCGCAGCCTGGACGGCCAGGACGACAAGCGGGCGCCCTATGACTTTGCGCTCTGGAAAAAGGCTGAGCCTCAGCATATTATGAAATGGCCTTCCCCCTGGGGCGAGGGCTTCCCGGGCTGGCACCTGGAGTGCTCCGTCATGGGCGAGAAATACCTCGGCCGGGAATTCGATATCCACGGCGGCGGCATGGACCTGATGTTCCCGCATCATGAGTGCGAGATCGCCCAGAACGTGGCTTCCCGGGGGACGGGCGGCGTGCGCTACTGGGTCCACAACAATATGATTACCATCAACGGGCAGAAGATGGGCAAGTCGCTGGGGAACTTCATCACCCTGCCGGAGCTCTTCTCCGGCTCGCACCCCAAGCTCGACCAGGCCTACAGCCCGATGACGATACGCTTTTTCATCCTCCAGGCCCACTACCGCAGCACCCTGGACTTCTCCAACGAAGCCCTGCAGGCGGCGGAGAAAGGGCTCCGGAAGATCCTCCAGGCCTATCGCGACCTCGCCGCCCTCGCCCATGCGGCCGGGCTGGAATCCGCCGTGCGCGGCAGCGAAGGCAGCCTGCCCCAGGCCCTGGTCTATGGGGAATACCTGGACAGCGTCGCCCCCGACCAGGCCGACGGCGCCAGCGACGGCGTACGCGCCATTTTCGAAGGGGTCTATGACGCCCTGTGCGACGACCTGAACACCCCTGTGGCCATCGCGGCCCTCTTCGAGGCGGTCCGGCTCATCAACAACGCCAAGGACGGCAAGGAACCCCTGTCCCGGCGCGACCTGGAAGTGCTCCTGCGCCTGTTCGACGACATCGTGTCCGGCGTGCTCGGCCTGCGGGACGAAGCCGGGTCGGACGACGGTTCGCAGAAGGTCGTGCGGGGCCTGATGGAAATGGTGCTGGAGCAGCGCGCAGCCGCGAAGGCGGCCCGGGACTGGGCCCGCAGCGACGCCATCCGCGACCAGCTCAAGGCTCTGGGTATCACCGTGAAAGACACCAAAAACGGCGCGGAATGGACACTGGAATAAAATGCATTTCCTGGAATGTGAACGGCCTGCGCGCCTGCGTGGGCAAGAACTTCCGTGAGGTCTTCGAGGCCCTGGACGCCGACTTCTTCTGCATCCAGGAGACCAAGATGCAGGAAGGGCAGCTGGACCTGGCCTTCCCCGGCTATGCCTCCTATTGGAACTATGCCGACAAGAAAGGCTATTCCGGCACCGCCATCTATACGCGGCGTGAGCCCCTCTCGGTCCGCTATGGCATCGGGGTGGACGAGCACGACCACGAAGGACGGGTCATCACCCTGGAGATGCCCTCCTGGTTCCTGGTCTGTGTCTATGTGCCCAATTCCCAGGACGGCCTGCGCCGGCTCGACTACCGGATGCGCTGGGAAGACGATTTCCGTGCCTATCTGACGGGACTGGCTCGGGAAAAGGGTGTCGTCGTGTGCGGAGACCTCAATGTCGCCCACAACGAGATCGACCTGAAGAATCCGGCGACGAACCATTTCAACGCCGGCTTCAGCGACCAGGAACGCGGCAAATTCGGCGACCTGCTCGCGGCCGGGTTCACCGACACCTGGCGTGCCGCGCATCCCGGAGAGGTCAAATACTCCTGGTGGTCCTACCGGGGACGCGCCCGCGAGAACAACGCCGGGTGGCGCATCGATTATTTCCTGGTCTCGGACAGCCTGCATAAGCATGTGATACATACGGATATCCATACGGAAATCACCGGCTCAGACCATTGTCCGGTGGAATTGGTGCTCGAAGATTTTTGATTTTCTTGCATCATTATCCAAAGGAAATGGCTAACTTTGATTTTGTGTTTTAGAAAGTATTCAATATGATTTTACGATATCGTGTGTCCCTTCCGGGAATTAAAGGATTTGCACGGGTCTATGCGCTGAGGCCCACGATGACGCTGTATGATTTCCATAAGATCATGGAGCGGGATATGGATTTCCCCGTGGACCAGCCCATCCAGTTCAAGGCACTGGATGAGGCCGGCGGCCTGGTGGCGCGTTATGCGCTGTTCGACCTCGGCGCCGGCGCCGTCGATGATGTCACCCTGGAGGACACCCGTGGCAAAGGCGTCGCCTCTTTCACGTACTTCTACGACGTGGTGAACCGCAAGAGCGTGATCATCACCTTCGAAGCCGAGGAGGATGAGGTCCCCGGCGTCCGGTACCCCCGGCTGATCGAAGTCAAGGGCCCCAACCCGATCGAGTTCGAAAACGGCTATGTCGCCTACGAAGACCTGCCCGAGGACCAGAAGCATCCCCAGCACCACGAACCTGCGTGGGGCAAGGATGACGAGGACTTCGACGACGATGATTTCGACGACGAGGATGAGG
>JAFUWX010000060.1 GCA_017471025.1 Bacteroidales bacterium | reverse complement strand
GGAAGAAAGTAATGAAGGAAGTCTTCGTAGATCTTGAACTGTAAGTCGCTGGACATATGCATAGAGGTTATATCTATGCAAAGATACCCCAGTTACTCAGTTTCTACAAATATTTATACCCGGAAGTTTGCAGGTGTCCCGAAATACCAGTTCGCGGACAGGTCCAGACGGATATAGGCCGGCAGGCGCGCCGCATTGCGCTCGCCGTAGTTGCAGATGACGCGGTCGCCCAGCAGATAGAACGACTCCGGACGGGTGTAGGGCGTGCCGGAAGCGGCGACGAACATGCCGCCGAAATCGAAACGGCCGATGTCGTAGGTCGCCACGACGGTCAGTTCGTGCAGCCGTTCGTGGTCGGAAGGATAGATGCCCGGATACATGGGATCGTCGAAATGGCGCAGGGAACGGCTCAGGGCATAGGCCACCCAGCCCGTCAGCTTGCCCTGCTGCTTCTGCAGCATCAGGTTCAGGCCATAGGCGTGTCCGTCACCGGGGAGCAGGGCCTTCTCGATGGAATAATCCGTATTCAGGATTTCCATGATGGTCCCTTTGTACTCGACCTGGTTGTAGAGGCGCTTGTAATAGATTTCCGAAGACAGGGACCAGGCCCGGTCGGCCAGGTCCAGGTTGTAGGCCAGCGCGACATTGTGGGACCACTGCGGCGGGGTGAGGCGTCCGGCCAGCAGCCAGAACTCACAGGGCAGACCCACGTTGGTGAAACCCGTCTGAAAAAGGTGCTGGCGGTAGATGCCGTAGCGCAGGTCGATTTTGCCGGCGTCCATCAGGTTGAAAATGATGTCCGCCTGCGGGGTCAGACCCCAGTACCATTCGCGCTCCGGGCTGAGGTAACCGGTGACGCCGAGTCCGGCCTTCAGTTCCAGGTAATAGCCCAGGGAATGGCTGTAGGTCGCGGCCAGCTTGGTCTCCAGGGCCGTCTGCAACGGCTCGGAAGCCGTATTCATCTGGTTGTAATACCCTTCGCTGCGCGGGTTCTGCGGCTGGACCCGGTGCCAGGCGACATCCGCCAGGAAGTCCCAGCCGGCATATCCGGCCGTCGCACGGTATCCGTAGGTCTGGATATAGGAAGGGAGCTCTCCCTTGGCATACAGCACATCGACCTTGGCATTCAGGCCGTTCAGGGTCGCGTACGCTGTCTGTTTGAGGGTCACCTCCGGGAAATAATGCGTCCAATGGACGGCCCCCATCAGGTTGTACCAGGAGGCGGCGATGGAAGAACTGGCTTTCTGGTAGTCGTAGGAGGCGTCATCCCGGCCGGCGAACACGTCGATCCAGACGCGGTCCCGCGTACCGGGCTTCCACAGCCAGGTCAGGTTCCCGTCCATGAAGCCGTAGCGGATGGGCTGGCCGTCATATTTGAGGAAACTGCCGTAAATCAGGTTGATATACGAGCGGCGGGCCGAGAAGAACAGGGCCGAATGCTTGCCGGTGGGCAGTCGGAGCGTTCCCTGGGCAGACAGCAGGCCGGCGGACAGGTCGGCTCCCAGACGGGCCGGCAGGGTATCCTGCAGCTCCATGTCGATGCGCCCGCCCAGACGGTTGAGCTGCCCGGCGGAGGTGGTGTAGTCCATGGCCTTGAAATGCGGGGAATTGAAGACCGAGAACATCCCCAGCAGGTGGGACCCGCCGTAAATGGGGACGCCGCCGATAGACAGGACCGTATGGGAATAATCGCTTCCCTGCATGTACAGGCCGCCGTCCGTCTCCGCATTGACCTGGATGCTGGGCAGCAGGCGGGCGAAGCGGATGGGGTCGGAATTCCCCAGGAAGGAGGGAATCGCCTGGATTTTGGCCATGTTCACCGTACCGCTGACGCCGCCCAGGTTCTCGATCATCGGGCGGTTGGTCCGCTCGGTCAGCACAGCCTTCTCCAAAGTCAGATGCGCCACGCTGTCCGGCTCCTGCGCAGCGGCGCAAAAAACGGACAGGAGAAACATCAGCGGGATAAGGCTATTCTTCAGCATCGTTCTGGAAGAAAAGGGAAAGGAGCGGATCCACCAGCAGCAGGGAGGAAAGCGCATAGCTTGTGCCGTCGTCGAAACGGAACACCAGGATCGGCAGGATGCGGGAGGAATCGTCGCCCTCCAGCAGGTACGGTTCTACGCCCAGGCTGGCCAGCAGGATGGAATCATGGTACAATTTGACATCGACCGCGGCATCCAGGGCCGCGATGACCGCCAGGGCGGTGTCATCGTCCTCCCAGTCTATGCCGGACAAGGTCCTGTCCCGGAACAGGTCCTCCAGCCAGTCCTGCGCCAGCGAGCCGCCGACGGAAGATACGTCTATCCGCTCTATGCTGCCGGCAAGGCGATAGTCGCCCAGGCAGTAGCCTTTGACCTGATAGCGGCGCAGCGTGAGGCCGTTCAGGACCGGTTCGAGCGTCAGGGAAAAGAGATTGCTCCCCTTCGCCTGCAAGGTCAGGGTCAGGGTGCCGCTGGGAGTGAGGTCAAGGTGGGCATTGCGCAGCAACCAGGGAAGGAAATCATTCCGCTCGCTCACGCCGGAAGCCTCGACCAGACGGGTAACCATCTGGTCAAGTTCCTGTTTATGCTGCTCCTGCGCCGTCAAGGTATGCTCAGGCACCAGCTCGGCAGGTTCTTTGCGGCAGGCAGCCAGCATCAGGAGGCAGACCAGGATATATGCAACCTTTTTCATCATCGCGTTCTACGCTGCAAAAATAATGCTTAAAAGGGGGTGGCTAAAAAGTCGCTTCAGCGACCGGCCGGAGGCCGAAATACCCCCTATAGGGGGGGGCAGACGATAGTCTGAGGGGGTTAGGAGACCCGAAGGGGCCGACCAAAGATTACTTTTTGGTCGGCCCTTTAGGTGGGCGCAGACGGATTCGAACCGCCGACCCTCTGCTTGTAAGGCAGATGCTCTGAACCGACTGAGCTATGCGCCCTTAAATACCCGAACCCACGGAACGGACTGCAAAGATACGGATTTTTTTGCGTCCCGCAAACTTTTCGGGTATTTTTTAGGGATCCCGCCTACTCGACGCGCAGCGGCTTCGTGAAGCCGGCGTTCGCCCGGTAATGCGGGGCATACAGGGATTCGATCTCGATGACCGGCGCGGTAAAGGTGCCGTCCTGCGTCACGAAGAAGGTCTCCCGGACCGTGGTGTTCTCCTCCGGATAGCTGTCGAACCAGTACAGGGTCCGGTCGGCCTTGACCTCACGGTAGCCCTGCGGCGAGATGGACAGGCCGTCAATATAGAACGGACGCAGATGCCAGCCATAGTAGCCCGACAGCTGGTCGGCCGGACGCAGGGTCGCTTCGCGGTGGGCGTTCAGGCGCACGAAACTGCGGTTCTCCTGGTTCCAGATCCGGTATTCCGCCTCGATTTTCTCGCCCCGGTGAAGCACCTCGCCCGGGCGGATTTCGACGCGTTCCTGGACCATGCGGTTCTGCTCTTCCGTCGTGTCGTTATACCGTTCCTCAACGGTCTGCAGGCGGTAGAAACGACGTTCCACGGTAAAGCCGTTCCCGGCGGCCTTGATCTCGACATAGGGCTTGGTGTAGGTGGCGCGAAGGACCATGACCTTCGTGTACAGAACCTCCGCGGAAGCGGACATGATGGACGACAGGGCGTCCACGAAGGCCGGTTCGGCGTCCCAATGCTGGGTCTCCTTCTGCAGCAGCAGCCACAGACGGACGTCGTCGGCCAGTTTCTCCTCGCCGCTGACTTCCATCAAGTCGGCCAGCAGCGCATGGGCATACGCCTCGGATTCCAACAGGCCCCGCCACGGCATCACGGCATTGGGATAATAGCACCCGCCGTCCGGATGCGGCACGGCATATTCGACCAGGGACTGGATATCGGCCTTGCGGGAAGCCTCCAGCCGGGTGGCCGTCAGCAGGTTGACGCCCCAGGACGCGGCCAGGGAACGGCCTGCGGCGGACGCGGACAGGTTATGGAGGGTCCGCAGCCGGCGGGCCTTGTCCAGGATCCGGCCGGTCAGTCCCCGCCCGTCCTTGGCGGAAGGCACCAGGTAATCGGCCGCCTCTTTCTTGAATTCCTTCAGCAACTTGGCATCGCCTTTCACCTCGAAGGGCACGTCGGGATAGAAGGAACGGATATACATATACTGTGCATCCGAAATCCAGCCGCACCAGGTCGGCAGCTTGCGGTCGAAATGGGTCTTGTCCAGATAGCGGACGGCCGCACTCAGATCCGGGACGCTGAAGCCCCGGTCGGCCAGGCGGCAGAAGCGTTCCAGGATGACCGCCGTGATCATCCGGGACGAGGTCATGCCCTCGAACCAGGCAAAGCCGCCGTCGCTTCCCTGGCAGGCCATAATCTTCTCAAGCAGGTCCTCGGCAGGGTCCTGCTCGTCCTTGAGCTGGGCGGACAGCAGCCGCATATAATAGGCCTCGGACAGGGACAGGACATCCCGTCCGGCCGGCTCCAACTTCTGCGGAATCGCCGCGCTGACCAGGTCCATCACCATAATTTCGGAATACTCCGCCTTGGAGCCCTTGACATTGACGAAAGCCTTCCTCAGGCGGTCCAGCGTAGCCTTTTCGTCCATACCGGGCAGCAGGACGGCGGAATGGCTTTCGGTCAGGGTCTGCGCCCGGCTGCGGACCGGCACTTCGACAAAGACGGCGTCGCTGTAACGGTCGGCCACAAAGACGGCCTTCAGCCCCACGGAAGCGCCCTTCGCGGGGACGCGGAAACTGGCCGCCACCTCACCGCCGGCCGGAACGGTCAGCGCGACAGACTGGGACGACAGAGGCTTGAGCGAAGTATAATCTCCGCCGGGATACACATACAGCCAGAGCTTTCCGGAAATCGGTTCCGAAGCCGAACTGGACACGGAAACGGACGGCCGCAACTCATCTCCTTCATACAGATACCCCGGATCGAGCAGGGATACCTTGACGGGGATGGTGACCTGGAATTCCTCCCGGGCGATGGCGTTGCGCATCTGCTTGTCGTGCGCATAGACATGGATATAGTAGGTGGACAATTTGTCCGAGGTCCCGAAGGTGAAGGAAATCCGTCCCTGCGCATCCGCGCGCAGGAAAGGCTGGAAGGTCAGGGCCGTCTCGAATTTGGAACGGATGGGCACCGCGGCGTCGGCCTCGGCGCTTTCCGCATCGGAAAGGGAATCCATGGTGACGGATTCTTCCATCACCGGCGCACCCAGGGCCATCGGCGCTTCCCGCATCAGAACAAGGTTCGAGCCCTTCATCATGACGGCGGATTCCGCGCTGGCATAGAATTCCTGACTCTGGAGGGTCACCTTCCGGGTCTCCGGATCCAGCCCGGTGATATACCCCGTCGTGCTGTCCAGGTCGATGCCTTCGGCGCTGAAACCTTGCAGATACACCGGCGCCCAGTTGTTCTTGGCGATGGCGTCGATGCTCTTGTCATAGACGGCGGCCAGGGCCTCCGTTTCGGGCGCGGTGTCCAGCGTCACGGTATATTGCGTCGCCGGCAGGGCCGGATTGGTATAGGCGCTCACGCGCAGGGGAAGGTCCAGCACCGTCCGTTTGCGGGTATATTGCTCCGTATAATCGATGGTCTCGCCATATTTGAAATAGAATACGGACAGGCGGACGGCATCCGGATACTCGTCCCGATAAGGGAAGGTCAGCGTCGTCATCGTGCCGTCCGGTCCGGGCGTTCCACCCAGGTACAGCTTCCGGGTTTCCAGGACCTGGCGTTTGTCTCCGAAGAGGGTCACGACGGCCCAGGTCGGCCCGTCGGCGGAGCCGAAACGAAGGCGGATATCCTCGCCGGGGCGCACCTGCGTCTCTCCGGGGATAAAGACCCGGCGTACAGAGCCGGCAAGCTCATTTTCAGGGATATACAGAATCTTGCAGGTCCCATATCCCTGGACCGTGCTCCCTTCGACTTTGGCCTCGGCCTCCAGCACATACAGGCCGGCAGGCAGGGCGCCCAGGTCTATCGTGACGGCATCGCCGGATGCGGCCTCACCGGTCTGCAGGACCTGTTTGGCCTCGTTCTGCAATTTGTAGCGCACGGCGTTCGGCACGGCATTGCCGTCCGCATCCCGCACCGTCAGCGAGAAGGAAGCGGTCCGGGCCGTGACGATGGCCCGCGAATAACCATGGTAGCTATCCCGGCGGCCCGGGATATAATAAGGCCTCGGGGAACCCTTCTCCGTGATCTCCGAGAATTCCCCGCCGGTGGCATCGAGCGGCGCCACATCCACCGAAATCTTGTTGCTGATATAATAGTAATTGGTGAATTCCTGCGTCTGCCCGGTCGCATCGGAAACGAGGGCATCCACTTGATACAGACCGCTTTCCTGCGCCGGGAAATGGAAGAGGAAGGAACCGTCCGAAGCGGGGCTGAGCACCGTCTCATATACGGCCGTGGAATAGCGTTTGACTATCAACTTAATCGTCGCCCCGGTAAGGCTATGGCCAGAATACGAGAACACTTTGCCGGAGCCTATGACCTTGCTTCCGGGCAGGTACAGTTCTTCCTGGGGATCGAAGGTCAGCCCGAAGGTCGGCAGCACGAATTCATCCACCCGGAAAAATTCCCGGGCCATCAGGGAAGTCCCCTGATAGACACTCAGCGAGAACATGCCGTTCTTCTGGTCCACAGGCAGGGTCAAGCTTCCCGCGGCCGAGCCGAATTCATTGGTGGTCAATTTCTTGCGCTCGATTTCCTTGCTTTCTGCGTTGCGCAGGACAACCTCGATTTCCGCATCGGGCTCCACGGCCATCCGGTCCACGTAATTGCCCCGGAAGAGGATTACCTTGTATTGCAGTTCATCGCCCGGGTTGTATGCGCCCCGGTCCCGAAGGATGCGGCATCCTCCCTGGATGCTGAGGTCCTTGTAGGGGGCATACCGGCGCCACGGGAAGGAAACGCTCAGGTCCTGGCTGCGGCGGGTCACCCCCTGCTCGTCTTTCCAGACGCAATACAGGTAGCGGTAATTGTCGGAATCGCGGTCCAGCTTAAGCTGGAAGGCCTCCGGGAGCAGGGTGAATCCATCCAGTTTCACTTCCTGCGACAGCAGGGTACGGCCGGCTTCCACCAGGACGAAACGGGCGGAAGGAATCGGCTTTCCGCTGACGAATTCCGTGACATAGACCCGGTGGCCGTCCGCATCGGAGCGTTTGGCCAGGGACAGGGTAAACTGATTGTAGCGGATGGACGTCTCGTATTTCTTGCCCGACTTCGCCTCCAGGGCGTATTCGCCGTCATCGAGCAGGGGCAGGGCAAACTTTTCAGTATCATTCACAAAGAAACTGCACCGGGTGTTGCGGATGTTCCAGGAACGGACCTTCCCGGCCCTGTTCCCGTTTTCCACCTTGTACATCGTCACCTTCGCCTGGTCCAGATTCTGGAAACGGACCGCCACGGAATCCCCGCCGGCGGAGAGGGACAGGTTCTTCGAAGACAGGTTGGAAGCCAGGTCCTTGGGATAGGTGCAATCCCGGGCGATGTTCGCCTCGCTGGCCGGTTTTAGGGCCTTCCGGGCCTCCTCGTAGCGCAGGCAGCGGTCATACAGGGCCTTGTACTCGGCCGAGCTGCCCTTTTCGCGGGATAGCCGGGACTCTTCCATCCGGATAAGATCCGACTGCGGATAGAACCAGAGCGCCTTTCCCGACCAGCGGGCCGACAGCTCCTCCATCCGGGCCTTGCGGCCTTCGGATTCACTCAACTTCTTGGCTACCAGATATTGCAGATACCCCCGGGAGGGATATTCGCAGGTGATATAGCCGTCCAGTGCGGCATAGACGGCGTCTTTCTCCGGATGCAGGGCATCGAAACTCCGGGATTGCAGCATATCCCAAAGCACGAACTCGTAATCGTCGGCGAAATGTTTCTTGAGTTCCCCGCCCAGGGCGCCGATGCTGTAGAAAGCCGGGTTGTGCTTGCCCTGGAAACGGCTGGCATCCTCCTGGATATATTCCAGCAGGCGGTCCGTCCGGTAATTGCCGTAATTGCGCATCCATTTATAGGTGACGATCGGCTCATCGAACGCCCGGACCAGCCGGGAAAACTCGCGACGGACGGAATCCCTGTCCTTCCAGTTGCGGCGCTCCTTCACGGTGATATACCGGACGGAAGCATTATAAAAATCAATCGGGATATGCTCCTGGATAGCCAGGTCCCGGATATCCTGGAGCAATTCCGCCTGGAGCTGGGGACGGTCGGCCTTTTCGGCTTCCTCGTACGCCTTCCATTTGGCGGCAATCTGCTGTTTGGTTGTGTTTTGCGGTTCAGGTTTCATAGGTGCCATCGGAAAGAAAAGGCCCGCTGCGAGGGCGAATAAAACAAAGAACTTCATGATGATAAAGCTTTTATGGCATCAGCTACTGCAAAAGTACTGCCACCGATATAAATGACGGCATTTTCCGGAATATCTTCCCGGGCGGCCTGCAGGGCCGCGGCGACGCTCGGCCAGGCGGAAAGATGCGCCCGGCTGCCCCGGAATGCCGCTACGGCCTCCAGGATCCGCTCCGCCGGCAGGGCCCGGGCGGTGTCGGGCGTGGCGAAATAATATGACGCCTGCGCGGGCATCAGCGGCAGGATGGCGGACAGGTCCTTGTCGGCCATCACCGCATAGACGATCCGCATCGGGCGGCCCATGGCTTCGAGCTGGGCGAAATTGCGCCGCAGCGCATGGGCGTTGTGACCGATGTCGCACAGGATCAGCGGATGGTCGGACAGCTGCTCCCAGCGCCCGCGAAGGCCGGTGCGCGCAGCCGTATGCTCCAGCGCCGCTTCATCCGGGGTAATCCCCAGGATATCCAGGGCGGCAAGCACAGTCCGCAGATTATCTTCCTGATAGGCGCCATGCAGATCCATCCTGCTGAGAATCAGGTCTTTCTTCTCCCACAGCGGAGGCTCCGTCCGCTGGGCGAACACCAGCGGGCCCCGGGCCTTGGCCCGAAAGACCGGCTCCGTTTCCGGGAGCACCTCCCCTACGACGGCCGGAATCCCTTCCTTGAAAATCCCTGCCTTCTCGCCGGCGATTTCCGAGAGGGTATTGCCCAGATAGGCCATGTGGTCCAGGCCGATGGAAGTGACGACGGCCAGCTCGGGAAGGATGATATTGGTGCTGTCCAGGCGGCCGCCCAGGCCCACTTCGACCACGGCCCAGTCGCAGCCCTGGTCGGCAAACCAGCGGAAAGCCATGCCGGTGGTGATTTCGAAAAAGGACAGGTGCAGGCGCTCGAAATCGGCCCGATAACGGCAGATGAAATCATACACCCATTCGCGCGAAGGGACCTGGCCGTCCACCTTCATCCGCTCGCGGAAATCCAGCAGATGCGGAGATGTGTAAAGTCCTGTCTTATAGCCGTTTGCCATAAGCACAGAAGCCAGCATGGACGAGACGGACCCTTTGCCGTTCGTTCCGGCCACATGGATGCTGCGGAAGTGCCTGTGCGGCTGTCCCAACACCTGGGCGAAGGCCTCCATGCCGGCCAGTCCGGGCTTGTAGGCATCCCCGAAAGGAACCTGCTGCACGGAAGGGAAACGCTGGAAAAGCGCCTGGATTTCAGCCTCATATTTTACCTGGTCAACCATAATCTTGCCCTCAGATTTTGAACTCACCCCAAAAATACTTAATTTTACGGAGAATATGAAAGATTATCTGAAATCTCCTTATTTGATCGACGGCATCCGGATGGATGCCAGTCCCTATACGATGCTCCATTCCGCCGGCGGGGAGGAAAACGTTTCGTCAGAAGGATGGGAAGCCATCGTGGACGAGACGATGGACCCGGCCCCCTCGCCCGGGGTCTTCGACGAATCCCGCCTGACCGAATACCTGCAACAGATCCGGGAAGGCGTCCGGAAACTGCCTGTCGGGCATGCGGCCGCCTATTCCAAGGCCTGCATCGCCCGGGCGTTGATGGACACGCTGTGGATGCGGGGCCATTTCCGCCTGGAAGACCTGGTCCTGACGGCCGCCTGGAAATGGGACATGGGCAAAGTGGGGAACATGGCTGCCTTTTACGCCTCCGTCGAGGCGGCCTGCGACTACCTGGACAGTCTGGGCGTCCGCCTGAAGGAATGCGGCTTCTCGGAAGCGAAATCCTGCAGCCTGTCGATGCGCGCATCCCTGCCTTCCGACCTGGAAATCACCGAAATGGAAGAAGACGAAATCGACGGGACGCCGGAGTATTATCCCATCCGGAAGAGTACGCCGAAGCTCGGCCGCAAGCGCAAATGCAGCGCCGTCTCCACCGGCAATGCCCAGGACTGGATCCTGTTCGTCCCCTTCGATACCTGCAACTTCCGCCTGGGCGGCTCCATGCTCTCGCAGGTGGCGGGCAGCCCCGGAGGCACCGCCCCTGAAATCCTGGACCCGGACTATTTCATCGACTGCTTCGAGGTCGTGCGCGAACTGGTGGAAGACGGCATCGTGACGGCTGGCGTGACCGTGGGCGACGGCGGCATCCTCCGGGCGCTGGATACGCTCTTCCCGGAAGGCGGCATGGAAATCGACCTGGGCGGCATGATGCGCTCCTACGCGGAGCAGGACCGGATCCGTCTCCTGTTCGGCGAGGTCCCGGGCGTTATTTTGGAAATCAAAGACGCGGATTACGATTATATCGACGCGGAATTCTTGTTGCAGGATGTGGCCTATTATCCCCTGGGCCATCCTGGCGGAAACGGCCTCCGGCTGGCCAGCAGGGATGCTTCCGACCTTTCGGGCATCCTGCAGTCCCTCCTCGGAGACGCTTCGGAAGGGGAAGATTGACACGCTTATGGCATACGCAAACGTACCGTCCCGGAAGAAGGGCGGGAAACCGAAAATCTTCGTGCTGGACACCAACATCATCCTGCACGATTTCAAAAGCATCCGGAAATTCCAGGACAACGACGTCGTCGTTCCGATGGCCGTCATCGAAGAACTGGACAAATTCAAAAAAGGGACGGACGCCCTGAGTTTCAATGCCCGCGGCTTCATGCGCGACATTGACAAACTGACCGAAGGGAAGATGTTCGGCAAGGCGGGCGTGCCCCTGGGCAAGGGCCGGGGCAATTTCAAGATCGAGCCCAACCACCCCTTCCCGGAGGAGTTGCATGCCCTGTTCCTGGACGATACCCAGGACCACCGGATCCTGTCCACCGCCATCTGGGTGCGGGACAACAACCCCGGGCGCTTTGTCGCCCTGGTGACCAAGGACATCAACCTGCGGATGAAGGCCAAGGCCGCCGGAATGGAGGCCCAGGATTATCTGACCGACCGCGTGGAAGAAGACCGCGTGGAAGACACCCAGCGGGAGATTCCGATCATCGACGATGCGCCTTACGACGTGTTGCAGCACCTGGCCTACGGCAATGAGACCGCCGTGGACTGGCAGGAACTCTTCCGGGAGGAGCCGCCGGCCAACCGCCTGTTCAAATTCGACTGGCAGCGGGAAATGGTCTGCGGACGGTATGACAAATCCCGCGGCAAGGTGGTGCTGGTCAAGAACAAAGAGGCCTATGGCATCCGCCCGCGCAATGCCGAGCAGAAATTCGCCATCGACGCCTGCCTCAACCCCAGGATTCCCCTGGTGTCCCTGACCGGCGGAGCCGGTACGGGAAAGACGCTCATCGCCCTGGCCGCCGCGCTGGAGCAGGAGCGCGACTACGACCAGATCATCCTCAGCCGTCCGACCGTCATCCTGGGCAACCAGGACATCGGATTCCTGCCGGGAGACCAGAAAAGCAAGATGAGCCCCTATCTGCAGCCCCTGATGGACAACCTCGGGGTCATCAAGGCCCAGTTCCGCCCCTCCAGCAAGGAGGCCCTCCGTTTGGACAGCCTGGTCACCAGCGAAAAGCTGCTCATCACGCCGCTGGCCTATATCCGCGGCCGTTCCCTGGGCAAGGTGTTCTTCATCATCGACGAGGCCCAGAACCTGACCCCGCACGAAATCAAAACCATCATCACCCGCGCCGGAGAAGGGACCAAGATGGTGTTTACGGGCGATATCTTCCAAATCGACCAACCCTATCTGGACCAGTGGTCCAACGGTTTGACCCACCTTGGCGAGAAGATGGCCGGCCAGCCCCTGTTCGAGCACGTCTTCCTGCGCAAGGGAGAGCGGAGCGAACTGTCTGAAATAGCATCCAAACTTTTGTAGCCATGAAAAAAATCCTCATGATAACCACGCTGCTCCTGCTCGCCCTGGCCTGCAGGAAGCCCAGTGAATTGCCCCAGCCTCCCGTTTCGGACGACCCTTCCGAAGAGGTGTCCGCCGACCCGTCCCAGGAGCCTTCCGCCGAGCCGTCTGAAGAGCCCTCCGAGGAACCCTCCGAGGAACCTTCTGAAGAGCCCTCCCCTGACCCGTCCGAGGATCCCCAGCCCACCGGCAGCGGCACCATTCTCGTGATCGGCGGCGGTTCGAGCGGCATCTGTGCCGGCCTCCAGGCCGCCCGCATGGGCATTGAGACCACCATCGTGGAAGAGACCCCCTGGCTGGGCGGCATGCTCACCAGCGCAGGCGTCACCGCGACGGACGGCAACCACAAGATGCGTCAAGGCATGTTCGGCGCCTTCATCAACGCCCTGGTCAAGCATTACGGCAGCCTCGGCGCCCTGAAGACCGGATGGGTCAGCAACACCCTCTTCGAGCCCAAGGTGGGCGAAGCGATCTTCGAGCAATGGGCGGCGGATGAACCGAAGCTGACCGTCATCAAGCAGGCCCGCTTCGAGGGCATCAGCAAGGCCGCTTCCGGCTGGACGGCCACCTTCTCCAGCGCCGAAAAGGGCAGCTTCAGCATCACGGCCGACCGGGTCATCGACTGCACCGAACTGGGCGACGTGGCCAAGGCCGCCGGCGTGAAATACCATGTCGGCATGGATGGCCAGGACTATACCGGCGAAAGCCGGGCCATCGGCCCGAACGACATCGTCCAGGACCTGACGATGTGCATGACGCTGAAGGATTATGGCCACGACGTGAGCATCCCCAAGCCGGAAGGCTATGACGAGACGCTGTTCTACAACTGCTGCCAGAATGCCTGGAACGTCAACGTTACCGACGGCAAGGACAACCTCACGGGCCAGACCATCTGGCCCGCCAGCCAGATGCTTTCCTACGGCCTGCTGCCGGGCGGGGAATATATGGTCAACTGGCCCATCCACGGCAACGACTATTATGTCAACATGATCGACATGAGCCGGGAAGAACGCGAAGAAGCCGTCCGCAAGGCCAAGCTGCATTCGCTCGGATTCCTCTATTTCATCCAGTCCAAACTGGGTTATACGAATCTGGGGCTGGCCGACGACCAGTATCCTACCGAGGACCGCTTCCCCATGATTCCCTACCACCGGGAATCCCGGCGTATCGAAGGCGAGTACCTCTTTACCTTCGATGAGGCGGAATCGCCATACACCTACAAGACAGCGGGTTACCGGACCGGCATCGCCGTCGGCGACTATCCGGTGGACCATCACCATTGGCAGTATCCGGGATGGACGTCCGGGCTGATCAGTTTCGGCAATATCGTGCCGTTCACCCTGCCGCTCGGCGTGCTGATTCCGAAGGAGGCTGAAGACCTGCTGGTGGCGGAAAAATCCATTTCCGTGAGCAACCTGGTCAACGGGACGACCCGTCTGCAGCCCATCACCATGGAGCTGGGCCAGGCGGCCGGGGCCCTCGCGGCCCTCAGCATCCTGTGGGAGAAGCCGCTTCGTGAGACTTCCGTGCGCAAGGTGCAGCAGGCCCTGCTGGAAAGCGGCGCCCGGCTGCAGCCCTACCTGGACCGCGAGCCCATCAACCCCGACTTCCTCATCCTGCAGCGGATCGGCTGCACCGGCATTCTGAAGGGACTGGGACAGACCATCGGCTGGTCCAACGAGATGCGCTTCCGGGTAAGCGAACCGCTGAAGTGGAACGACCTCTTCCTCGCGGATTACTACGATGTCGAGGACCGCAGCGATGCCGTGAACGTGACCGGCGACGAGCTCGTTGCGCTGATTGAAAGCCTCTCCGGCCAGAGCGTCGAGTCCGACCTCCGGGGCAAGAGCCAGGTCACCCGCGTCGCAGCCGCCCGGCTCATCGACCAGTACCTGGATCCCTTCCACCGCTTCGACGTCGCCCTCGACGGCTCCGTCATCCGGTAAGGCCGGTTAGGTCCTGAAACAACCCATCGTAGCCTTCCATCCGGGGGCTACGATTTGTTTTTTATGCCAACGCGCATTTCTAAGGAGATGGCTCGCTCCCTATTCTAAAACCCGATCCGCCTCTTTTCTCCGGAGCTTCCTATCTCCTCTTCCCGGCACATCTGTTCAATATCTTCAATCGTGGGGTCTTGGCGCGCCCTCATGAATAACAGCAAACCGACAGCCACACGGCTATTGACATCTTTGTCCGATTATCTTGAGGTGAAGGGGACAACCGGAAAAGGGACGTTTTACGTCGTCAAAGGGCTCACAAAGGGCTCACGATTAACTCGCACCAGTAATATACTGTAAGATTATTCTCTCAAATTCGCCTTGAAGAATCTCCTTCTCATAGCCGGCCTTATTGTCCTCGGCGCATTCATTCTCTATCGGATAGTCAAATCTATCATAGAGAGCATCAAGCGTGAACAATTCCGCAAGAAAAACCGCGAGACTCAGTTCTCAAGCAGCGCAGTAAAAGAGGAAAAAGGATTCTGGGCATCGCTACACTTTTTCGGGGGAATAATTCAAGATCGCTTTTCACTTTTTGGGGCGAATATTTCGAGATCGCTACACTTTTTTGGGGGAATGATGCGAAAATCCAACATTTTTACGGAGGATTGCTTTGTTACATGAAGCATATATAAAAAAGACGGGCCCAGGTGTGGGTCCGTCCTTTTGATATGTACTGGTTAACTTAGTTCTGTTCAATGGCGCTCTGGGCCGCGGCGAGGCGGGCGATCGGAACGCGGAACGGAGAGCAGCTGACGTAGTCGATGCCGATCCGGTTGAAGAACTTGATGGAATCCGGGTCGAGGGACTGTCAGGGGCTTTGTCAAATATCCATACGAGAACCAGGCCGACGAGAAGGACTGCCAGGGCGGACAGCACCATATAGACCACAAGCTTGATGGTCCGACGCTTCTTCAGGTATTATTTGTCGTTGTGGGACATGGCTTTTTGAGCTAAATCACATAACAATCACATAAAAACAATGCTGAATATCAATCAGTTAACAACGAGCGAAGGATCTTCAGTCACATGACGGTCACATAAGATTATACCCAAAATGGAACGTATCTCGCATACTTCTTTGAAGAGGCCGTAGCATCGTCTAACTTGATATATTTGGCGGCGATAGTATCGGAAATAATACGCGATGCTATTGAATAATTCTCATCGCTAATATTAAGACGACCTCTAAAACTCTCATTCGTCATCTTTTTCCCAGAAAGATACTCCAGGCAGCAGTGCTGATAGCATGCCCTGCGTTTATCTTCTTTGTTCATCTGGCGAAGAGTCATCGGAGCAAACATAATCACCTTGGTAAACAACTCATCACGTTGGAAGTCTGGTGCAGGAAGCTGATAAATCTCACATTGCAGAAGAGCGCGGTCAATTCCACTTCCTCGTTCTTCACAGATATTCATCCTTCTCATCAGCGAGGCAAGCTTTTCATTCCTGCTAATTGGAGCGTGATCGATGAAACGGAAAACATCAATTAATGGCTTGCCTGGATTTGTGATTTCCATACGATTTGAGAAGATTTCTATCATCGGAGAAGAACCTCCTATGGAGAAATCTTGATGAATTAAAGCATTGGCTACAAACTCGCGAATGGCAACTGGCGGATACATCGGTATCTCCTTGCGAAGAGCTTTCCCTATCTCCTCATTAACGGGCAGATTGGCACTGATATAGTCAACAAGTCCCTCAAATCCAACAGCATAGCCTTTCCCTCCAACTTGCTCTTTGATGGCGTTAATCCTATCGTTCTCCTTGTAGAAGATAACCCTTACTGCCTTCCTCGCCAACAGTTCGAATTGCTTTAAGTCATTTGCGAAAAGAATCGCTCCCAGATTCGTGATGTCAAAGCATGATTGCCTCCTTACGATTAACTGTTCTTCGACCAACTTATCAATAATGGCAGCCTTTGAGTCAGGAAAGGGTAAATGCAACAAACTGAAAATCTTGGAGTAATCCAGAAGCTCCAACACCTCATCAGCAAATAATGCTGACTTCGCAATCTTCGTTTCAAATGAACTGTTCTGAGTATTCTGCCAAATCTTTCTTTCACGCTCAGGATAATCAGCAAGCTTCTTTTTGTATGTACCGACGCGAATGTAAGCAGTCCCCTTGAACTTAACGGGTGTATTCCCTGCAGAATCTATCATCATCACTACAACCCGGCCTTCAGGAAAAGTTATTTCTTGAAAGGAGAAGTCAATACGCGGACTCAGTCCACGGGATATCCAGTTCTCCAGCTCCTCATTTCCATACTTGGCAGTCTTGGGGGGACACCTGCAAACTTCCGGGTATAAATATTTGTAGAAACTGAGTAACTGGGGTATCTTTGCATAGATATAACCTCTATGCATATGTCCAGCGACTTACAGTTCAAGATCTACGAAGACTTCCTTCATTACTTTCTTC
>JAFUWX010000059.1 GCA_017471025.1 Bacteroidales bacterium | reverse complement strand
TTTCCCCGTGGATGAGCTCGATGGCGCCCCAGTACGGCTGGGTGGACCACGTCTTCCTGGGAGAAGTGGACGTGACCGCTCAAAGCAACACGCTGACTTTCCGTTTCAAGGGCGAGCGCTACAGCCGGGAATTCGAATTCGCCATCCTCTACCTGGAAGCGGTCAAGTGATCGCCGGGCGAAAGCCAGAAGCGGAGTTCACCGCCTTTTTTAAGTTCCGCGATGTCCAGGAAATTGTCTGCGAGCGTCTTTCCGTTCCAGACGATTTTCCGGACATCCGTGGTTTCGGGCCCGTTGCCCGGCGCTGAGATTTCGAGCGTCTTTCCGCCGGGAAGGGAGATGACGGCCTTTTCGAACAGGGGGATGCCTGCGGCATATTGCCCGCTGGCCGGACAGACGGGATAGAAGCCCAGGGCCGAGAAGACATACCAGGCCGAGGTCTGGCCATTGTCTTCGTCACCACAGTAGCCGTCGGGCGCGCTGCTGTAGAGGCGGTCCATCGTCTGACGGATATGCAGGCGCCCTTTCCACGCGCTGGAGGTCCAGTCGTACAGGTAGAGCATATGCTGGGCGGGTTGGTTGCCGTGGGCATAATTGCCCATATCCGCCACCTGCATCTCGGTAATCTCATGGATACGGAATCCGTAGTAGCTGTCGTCATAGATGGGCGGCACCCGGAACACCGAATCGAGCATCTCCACGAACGCGTCTTCGCCGCCCATCTCCCGGATGAGGCCGGGCACATCGTGGAAGACGCTCCAGGTGTAGTGCCAGGCATTGCCTTCGGTGAAGGCGTCACCCCATTTGTAGGGGCTGAAAGGCTCCTGGAAAGAGCCGTCGGCATTCCGGCCGCGCATCAGCCTCGACTCCCTGTCGAAGACGTTGCGCCAGGACCCGGAACGCTTCTCAAAACGCTCGACCTCCTTTTTCGGACGGTCCAGCAGGCGGGCGATCTGCGCGATGCACCAGTCGTCATAGGCATATTCCAGAGTCCGTGCGACATTCTCGTTGACCCCGACGTCATAGGGGATATATCCCAGTCTATTGTAATACTCATACCCCTTGCGGCCGGAGGAACTCACGCTCGGGTGAACATGCTCGGTGCCGTGGACAAGGGCCTTGTACAGCACCTGGAGGTCTTCCCGGGAAATGATGCCCTGCAGGGCCGCATCCGCCACGACCGCGGCGGAATTGTTGCCGATCATGCAGTCCCGGTGGCCGGGGGAAGCCCATTCGGGAAGGAAGTCGTTCTCCCGCGCAATGTTGGCGAGCCCGGACTGGATTTCGGCGTTGACATCGGGATAGACCAGGTTCAGCAAGGGGAACAACGCCCGGAACGTGTCCCAGAAGCCTGTATCCGTATAAAGGTAGCCCGGCTCGACCTGGCCGTTGTAGGGGCTGTAATGAACGGGACGCCCGTCGGGGCCTGTTTCATAGAATTTCCGCGGGAACAGCGTGCTCCGGTACAGGCAGGAATAGAACGTCCTGCACTGGTCCGTGGTACCTCCGGACACGCGTATCCGGCCCAGTACCTCGTTCCAGCGCCGGCGCGCCTGCGTGCACACCTGTTCGAATGTGCGTCCGCTGACTTCCCGGAGGTTGACCTTCGCCTGCTCCGGTGAAATGAAGGAGGAAGCGATATAGAGGGTCACGACCTGGTTCCGCACCGTCGGGAAAGGTTTTTCGAGCGGGACGTCGGACTGGATGACGAAATGGTTCCTAAAGCCTGCGGGGACCCCTCCGTGGTTCTGGGCGCTGAATCCGCTGGTCCAAAGGCCATCAAAGCTTACCTCGCCGCCCCGGAACGGATTGACCCTGACGCCGGCGGATTCGCTCGCGGGGAAGGTGATGCGCATGACCGCCGCGCGTTCTGACGGGGTGATTTCCACCGTGATGTCATAATCGGCAAGATAGACCTTGTAGTAATAGGGCTTGGCCGTCTCGCTTTTATGCGAGAACCAGCTTGCGGGATTCCCGTCGGCCTTCCCGGTGAAAGGCATGAGCGAAAATGCGCCGTAATCATTGATCCATGGCGAGGGCTGATGCGTCTGCTTGAAGCCGGTAATCCGGTGTTTATCATACTGGTAGGCCCATCCATCGTCTTCGTTTTCGGCCGTGACCGGCGTCCAGAAGTGCATGCCCCACGGCAGGGCGATGGCCGGATAGGTATTCCCTGTGGACAGGGTATAATCCGACTGCGTCCCGACCAGGGTCGAAACATAGTCCACCGGAGAAAATTCTTCGGTATCCGCCGGGCGGGCGGCGGACATCAGGAAAAGGATCGCCGCCGCAAGGAGGAAACAAGCTGTTTTATTCATCATCATCCACTGTCAGTCAATATGCAAATTTACCCATTTCATTTTCATTACCCGCACATTTCTATGCAAACTTATAGAAAAAAACATAATTCGCAAAATCGATTTAGCAAATCCGCATTATTTTGTTTATCTTTGCATTAAATAAAAAAATGCAGTCATGAGAAAACTTCTTTCCGCGCTGGCCCTGTCGGCCCTGGCCATCGTCAGCTTCGCCCACGACTACAATCAGTCCTACTCCGGACATGAATTGGACCACATCGCCTTCCCCATCGGCGGGATAGGCACCGGCATGTTCTGTTTCGAAGGCACGGGTGCCATATCGAATATGTCCCTGCGCCATGTTCCCGAGTTGTTTCACGAGCCCTGTACCTTTGCCGCGATCTGTGTCAAAGGCCTGGAGAACGGGACCAAGGTCCTCGAAACCAATGTCCCGTCCTACAAGAAGTTCGGCAGGCTGGAAGGCGGCATGGGCGTCGGCGGCACGACTTGGGGGCTTCCGCGTTTCGACGAGGGCGTCTTCCGGGCCCGTTTCCCTTTCGCCGTACTGGACCTTTCCGACAAGGACATGCCCGTGACGGCATCCATCATGGTCTGGAACCCCTTCATCCCCGGCAACGAGGATGATTCCGGCCTTCCCGTGGGCGGCTTTGAATACACCTTCACGAATATCTCCGACAAGCCCGTCGAGGCTGTTTTCTCCTTCAATACCCGGAACTTCGTCTTCCGCACGCACGATGCCCTCTCCTGCGTGGAGCCCTTCAAAAACGGCTTCGTGCTGAGGCAGGATCCCACGCCGCGCAATCCCGAATTCGAAGGCCGCTGCGCCATCTACACCGATGACGACGCCACCCAGTGCGACTACTGCTGGTTCCGGGGCGGCTGGTTCGATCCCCTGACCATGGCCTGGAACAAGGCCGCCAGCGGGGAAATCGTTCCTAACGGCACCGGCGACGGCGCGCCCGGCGGTTCCCTGTATGTGCCCGTGAACCTGGCCCCCGGGGAAAGCAAGACCATCCGCCTTCGCTTTGCCTGGTACATGCCTGAATCCATTCACCGCATAGGACCCGACGCGCGGGTGGAATCCGACTACGGCTCATGCTACAATCCCGATGACTACAAGGACCTCCCCGAGCGGTATCAGCCCTACTACAGCCGCCGGTTCAAGAATCTCGAAGAGGTGGCCGAGTACTGGAGCCGCAACTACGATTCCCTCAAGGAGCAAACCCAGCGCTTCACCGACGCATTCTATGACAGCACCCTCCCGCCGGAGGTGCTTGAGGCCGTTTCCGCCAATCTCACCATCCTCAAGTCCACGACCGTGATGCGCCAGCACGACGGACGCTTCTGGGTCTGGGAAGGAAGCGGCGACAACTGGGGCAGCTGCCACGGTTCCTGCTGCCACGTGTGGAACTACGCACAGGCCGTCCCCCATCTTTTCCCGCGGCTGGAGCGTTCCTTGCGCGAGACGGAGTTCTATGTCGATCAGAACACGGAAGGGCATCAGGTATTCCGTGCCAATATCCCCATCAGACCCGTACATCATGACTTCCATGCCGCTGCCGACGGGCAGCTCGGCGGCTTGATCAAGGTCTATCGTGAATGGAGGATCAGCGGCGACACCGAGTGGCTCAAGGCCCTGTATCCCCAGCTCAAGCAGAGCATGGACTACTGCATCCGCACCTGGGACCCCCGCCGGATCGGCGCGCTGGAAGAGCCTCACCACAACACATACGACATCGAGTTCTGGGGACCTGACGGGATGTGTACAAGTTTCTATACCAGCGCCCTGAACAGTTTTGTCCAGATCAGCAAAGCCCTCAAGATCAAGGCGAAAGAAATCAAGCCTTACGAGGAGCTCCTCGCTGCGAGCAAGGCATATATGGAAAATGAACTGTGGAACGGAGAGTATTTCTACCAGAAGGTGAAATGGGAAGGCCTGCGTTCGCCTTCACCGCTCCAGGCGCAGTCTTTCCAGAGCACCTACAGCCCTGAGGCCCAGAAGATCCTTCTGGCCGAGGGTCCCAAATACCAATACGGCAAGGGCTGCATTTCGGACGGTGTCCTGGGCTGCTTCATGTCCGAGTTCGCAGGCCTGGACGAGCCGCTTGCCAAGGAAAAGGTGCGCAGCCATCTGCTTTCCGTTTACAAATACAACCTCAAGCACGACCTGCGGGACCACGCCAATCCCCAGCGCCCGGGATATGCCATGGGCAACGAAGGCGGCCTGCTGCTCTGCTCTTGGCCCCGCGGAGAGAAGCCCCAGCTTCCTTTCGTCTATAGCGACGAGGTCTGGACCGGCATCGAGTATCAGGTGGCGGCACATCTCATCCGGGAAGGATGCGTCGCGGAAGGGCTGGACATCGTCCGTACCTGCCGGGACCGTTACACCGGCGTCGTCCGCAATCCTTTCAACGAGTATGAGTGCGGTTCCTGGTATGGCCGTGCGCTGTCCAGCTATGCCCTGCTCGCGGCCCTGACCGGCGCCCGCTATGACGCTGTCGAAAAGAATCTGTACATCGACTCCCGGGTGGGCGGCAATTTCCGTTCCTTCCTCTGCACGGAAAGCGGTTACGGTGTCGTCGGGTTGAAGGACGGCGTTCCTTTCGTGGAAGTCCGCCAGGGCACGATAGACGTCAAGAACTTCGTGGTTTCCGGCAAAACCATCCGGAACCGGTAGCGTCATGCTTGCCCGATTGCTCGTCATGCTGCTGCCCCTGCTGGCAGCACCGGATTATTTCAGGAATCCGGTGATCCGGCGCGACTGGGCGGATCCCACCGTCTGGTATGAGGACGGACGGTATTATTCGGTAGCGACCGGCCTGGATGCCATCTACACCAGCACCGACATGGTTTCCTGGAGCAAGCTGGACCATGCGCCGCTCACGCGGGATGCCATGGACCAGGCCAGGCGTCTGAGCCGATACCTGTGGGCGCCCGACGTGGTGAAAATCGGCGACGCATGGATGATGTATGTCACTTGTTACCGCAGCGCGCAGGAGAGCAAGATCGTCGCTTTCCGCTCCTCTTCCCCGTCTGGGCCTTTCGAATATGACGCCATCATTTCCGACAGCGCTCAGACCGGGATCCCGGACACCATCGATCCCGAGGTCGTGTATGACCCGCAGACAGCGCGGCTGTGGCTGTTTTTCGGAAGCATCGGCGGGATTCACCGCGTAGCCCTCGCTCCCGACGGCCGGCGTGTGGCGGAAGGAGCCCGGTATGAGCACGTTGCGGGCCTGACCTACGAGGTGGACAGCACCCGCACCCATGTTTTCGAAGGGTCCTATCTCCATTACCGGAGAGGGTATTGGTACCTTTTCGTCAGTTGCGGCTATTTTGCCGACCCGCAGTATATGCTGAAGGTGGGCCGCAGCCCCAGCCTGGACGGTGAGTTCGTGGACAAGGACGGAAGGAAAATGTCCCTGGGATATGCCACCCCGCTTCTTTGGAGCACGCTGGTGGACAATTTCTACGGTCCCGGGCACAATGGCGAAATCTTCTCCGACGCCGCAGGACAGGATTACATCTTCTACCACTGCCACGACCGTTCCTCCGGCACGGCCCGGCGCTTCACCTTCCTGCAGCGCCTCTTCTGGGATGCCGACGGATGGCCTTATCTTGACCACAGCCGCCCCGTGGCGGAAGACCTCACCCCGTTATTATGATGAAAAAAATCCCTTTCCTGGCGGGGCTGCTGGCCTTTTCGGCCATGTTCGCCCAAGGCCCGTCAAAGACAACCTTCCAGACCGGCAGCACCTGGAACCGCTTCCTGGACAACAGGGCCGACGCCGTCATGGTCTATAGCACAGGCGACAACAGTTCCCTCCGCAAGCCCAATGTCCCGTTCGAGGACAGGGTGGCGGCCTGGCGGGAGAAGGGCTACACCACGCATTTCATGACAGGCATCGCCTGGGGCGAATACAAGGACTATTTCCTCGGAGAATGGGACGGGAAAAGGCATCTGGACGAAGGTCAGGTGCAGATGTCCGGAGACACCATCTGGCACGGGTGGATGGTCCCCTATATCGTCCCCACCAGGAACTACCTCGACTATTTCAAGGAGCGCCAGATCCGCAGGGTCATCGATGCCGGGATTGACGACATTTTCCTCGAAGAGCCGGAGTTCTGGGCCCGCGCAGGCTACAGCGAGGCTTTCCGCCGCGAGTGGAAAGAGTATTACGGCACCCCCTGGCAGGCGCAGCACGAGTCTCCCCAGGCGACCTACATGTCCTCCAAGTTGAAGTACCACCTCTACTACAGGGCGCTGAATGAGGTGTTTACCTACGCAAAGGAATACGGACGCTCGCTGGGCCGCGAAATCCGCTGCTACGTACCGACGCACTCGCTTTTGAATTATGCCCAATGGCAGATCGTTTCTCCCGAGGCTTCCCTGGCCCTGCTCCCCTGCGTGGACGGCTACATCGCCCAGGTCTGGAGCGGCACGGCCCGTGAGCCCGCCTATTATGACGGCAACCTGGATGTCCGCACCTTCGAGACGGCCTATCTGGAGTACGGTTGCATGGCGTCGATGACCGCGCCTACCGGCAGGAGGATGTGGTTCCTGACCGATCCCCTGGAGGATGTCCCCCGGAACTGGCCGGAGTACAAACGCAACTACCAGGCCACCTTCACGGCCCAGATGCTGTACCCGCAAGTCGTTGATTATGAGATCATGCCATGGCCGGAAAGAATCTACCTCGGCCGCTACCGCAGGACCCCCGATTCGCAGGAGCGTATCCGTATCCCGGAAGACTTCGCCACGATGATGCAGGTCATGATCAACACGGCACGCCTGATGCCCGGCGGCGGCCCTTCCCTTGACGGTTCGCACGGCATCGCCGTCCTGATGTGCAACTCGCTGATGTTCCAGCGATTCCCTTCGCACGAAGGGTATGACGACCCTTTCCTGTCCAATTTCATGGGGCTCGCCATGCCTTTGATCAAGCGGGGCATCCCTGTCGAGACGGTCCATATGGAAAACCTCTCCTTCGACAAGACCCTCCGGGGCGTCAAGGTGCTGCTGATGTCCTATTCGAACATGAAGCCCATGGAGAAGGAATCACATCAGTATCTGGCCGACTGGGTAAAACGTGGCGGACACCTCATTTACGCATCCGAAGACAATGACCCCTTCCAGGATATCCAGGAATGGTGGAACAGCGGGGACTGTGCTTTCGCCAGGCCAGCCGACCATCTGTTCTCCCTGATGGGCATGGAGGCAGGCGCCGGTGAGGGCGCTTACCGCTATGGCAAGGGTTCCGTTACCGTCATCCGGTGCAATCCCAAGGAATTCGTCATGCGCTCCGGTGGCGACGTGCCGCTGGTCGAGGCGGTCTCCGCTTCCTATGGTAAGTCCCTGCAGCAGAAGAACTTCTTCCATTTGGACAGGGGGCCGTACAAGCTGGTGGCCGTCCTGGATGAAAGCGTCTCGAAGGAGCCCTATCACCTGAGCGGTTGCTACATCGATCTGTATGACCCGTCTCTGCCGGTCGTTTCCCGCAGGGATATCCTGCCCGGCACGCAGTGCCTGCTGTATGATGTCAGGAAGGCGCCGAAAGCCCCGTGCATCCTGGCTTCCGCAGGCCGCTCCTACGATGAAACGGCCACTGCGAAGTCCTTTTCTTACATCTGTAAGGGCCCGGAGGAGACGCTATGCGTCACCCGGATACTGCTCCCTTCACCTCCTGTGGAAGTGCTCGTAAACGGAAAGAAAGCGGATCTGTCCTGGGATGCTGCCAGCAAGACCTGTCTGGTGAAGCACCACAACAGCCCCGAAGGCGTAAGCGTTTCCCTGCGATGGTAAGTCCCTGACAAATGCCAATTTTTTATTAACTTTGCCTTGGCAAGCGGCGGTCTCGGCCCGCCCTGCCCTAATCAACACAATTATGGTCAAACGGATTTTTTCATGGATGACGGCCCTTCTTGCCGTCGCAGCCTGCGGGAATGGCTGGAAACCCGTTGAAGGGAGAATTATGACAAGGTGGGCGGACGAGGTCGATCCGCAGAACACTTTGGGAGAGTATCCCCGTCCGAGCATGGTCCGGGACGGGCAATGGACTTCGCTGAACGGCCTGTGGGACTATGCCATCGTACCGGCGGAATCCCCCCAACCCGCGCAGTGGGACGGCCGTATCCTCGTCCCCTTCGCCCCGGAATCCGCCCTTTCCGGCGTGGGCCGGACGGTCGGCGAGGAGAACGCCTTGTGGTATAAGACCAGCTTCAAGGCCGCCACAGGCGGAAGGCAGCTGCTGCATTTCGACGCCGTCGATTGGCAGGCGGAGGTCTGGGTCAACGGCATCAAGGCCGGGGAGCACAGCGGCGGATATACCCGTTTCACCCTGGACGTGACCCCTTGCCTGAAAGGCAGCGGGAAGCAGGAGCTGGTCGTGCGCGTGCTGGACGGTACGGACAATGGCAAGCAGCCGCGCGGCAAGCAGGTCCGCGAGCCGGAGGGCATCTGGTACACGGCCGTCACCGGCATTTGGCAGAGCGTCTGGACGGAGACCGTCCCCGAGAGCTATATCGTCCGCTATGAGGCGGTGGCCGACGTGCCCGGATCCACGTTCACCGTCCTGCCGGTCGTGGAAGGCGCCCAGGAGGGCGACCGCGTGGAGGTCGAGGCGGACGGACAGGTGGTCGTGACGGATCCGGACAGGGCCGCGGTCATCAAGGTGCAGGATCCGAAATTGTGGACGCCGGACGACCCTTGGCTGTATGATATCCAGATCCGCCTGGTGCGGGACGGAAAGACCGTGGATGCCGTGAAGGGTTATTCCGCCCTGCGTAGCATCAGCGCCGTCGGCGAAGGACGCAAGCGCATGGCCCTCAACGGGGAGCCGCTCTTCGAGTTCGGTCCGCTGGACCAGGGCTGGTGGCCGGACGGGCTCTATACCGCCCCGACGGACGAGGCGCTGGTCTATGATATCCGCAAGACCAAGGAGCTGGGATACAATATGATCCGCAAGCATATCAAGGTGGAGCCGGAGCGTTGGTACTGGTGGTGCGACAAGCTGGGCATGCTGGTCTGGCAGGATATGCCGAGCATGGATGACAACAGCGAAACCCGCTGGGACGCTTATGGTTACAATGGTGTGGATTGGGCGGTCACCGACGAGGCGAAGGCGACGTATTTCAAGGAGTGGGGCGAAATCATCGCCCAGCTGAAGAACCATCCGAGCATCGTGGTCTGGGTGCCGTTCAACGAGGCCTGGGCGCAGTTCGAGACGGAGAAGGCGGTCGCTTTCACGCGGGAGCAGGACCCGACCCGGCTGATCAACCAGTCTTCGGGCGGCAATTTCGTCAAGGGCTGCGGGGATATCCTCGACGTCCACCATTATCCCAATGCGGAGATGCCGCTGTGGGAGGAGGGCATGGTCAATGTCCTGGGCGAGTATGGCGGTATCGGTTATCCGGTGGAGGGTCATCTGTGGCAGCCTGACCGCAACTGGGGCTATATCGAGCACCATAGCGGCGAGCAGGTGCTGGCCCAGTATCGGGAGTATGCCGAGCAGCTGAAGGAGCTGATCCGGCAGGGCTGCGCGGCGGCGGTCTATACGCAGACGACCGATGTGGAGATCGAGGTGAACGGTCTGATGACGTATGACCGGGCTTTGGTCAAGATGGATGAGAAGCAGCTGGCTGACATCAACCGCGACGTAATCGCTACGCTCCAGTAGCCGGCTACGGCAATACAAAACGGGGATGGCCTGGACTTCAGGTCATCCCCGTTCTATTTTTAGCCACTCCGAAAAATAAGTTACCTCATTTCAACAACCCTCGCTTCGCTCGTCCCTCCCAAACAAGTTTGGGCCCCTCCCATTCATGTGGCCATGGGCGGCCACAGGTTTTGAAACGAGGTAACTTATTATTTCTTCGTTCCTACATGAAGATATACTTGCAGATGAACAACACGGCGAGCACCCACATCGGGATGGAGATCTCTTTGAATTTGCCGCTGATGGCGTGGGTGATCACGTAGGCGATGACGCCGATCAGGATACCGTCGGAGATGGAATAGGCCAACGGCATCATGACGATGGTCAGGAAAGCAGGGATGGCCTTGCAATAGTCGTCCCAGTGGATCCGTTTGACGGAAGGCATCATCATCACGCCGACGATAATCAGGGCCGGGGCCGTCGCAGCGCCCGGGATGGCCAGGAAAATCGGCGAGAAGAAGAGGGCCAGGGCGAAGCACACGGCGGCGGAGAAGGCGGTCAGGCCGGTGCGGCCGCCGGCAGCGATACCGGAAGCGCTCTCGACATAGGTCGTCGTGGTGGAGGTACCGAGGCAGGCGCCGGCGACGGTGGCGATGGAGTCGGAGAGGAACATCTGCTCCACGCCGTCAATCTCGTCGGGCTTGTCCGCAAGGCCGGTGGTCTGGTGTACGCCGATGATGGTACCCATCGTGTCGAACATATCGATGAACAGGAAGGTCAGCACGACCACGAGCATATCCCAGCTCAGGACATTCGCCCACTCGAACTGGCAGAAAATCGGGGCCACGCTGTCCGGCATGGACAGGAAGCGCAGGTTGCCGTTTTCGCCCCGGATCAGCTGGGTGACGGCCTCACCGGTGGCCGGGTCCTTGATGAACAGGCCGATCACGGTGGTGACGAGGATACCGATCAGCATGCCGCCTTTGACCTTCAGCATCACCAGCGCAGCGGTGATGAAGAGGCCGAGCATGGCCACGAGGGCCTTGCCCTGGGTCAGGGAACCGAGCGTGACGAGGGTGGCGTCGGAATTGACGATGATGCCGGCGTTCTGCAGGCCGATGAAGGCGATGAACAGGCCGATACCCGCACCGATGGCCTTTTTCAGCGTACCCGGGATGGCATTGATCAGCCAGGTACGGACCTTGGTGAGGGTCAGGATGATGAAGAGGATACCTTCAATGAAAACGGCCGTCAGGGCGAACTGCCAGGAGTAGCCCATGCCCAGGCAGACGGTGAACACGAAGAAGGCGTTCAGGCCCATGCCGGGGGCCAGGGCGAAAGGCTTCTTGGCCAGGATGGCCATGCAGAGGGTACCGATGATGGCGGCGAGCGCCGTGGCGGTGAATACGGCCCCGCCGGGCATGCCGTCCAGGGCGCTGAAGATGCCGGGGTTGACGGCCAGGATATAGGCCATCGTCAGGAAGGTGGTGATACCGGCGACGATCTCAGTACGAACTGAGTGTTTTGTGCTATCGAAACCGAAGCACTTCGCAAGGATATTTGCCATAACTTATTCTCCTATAGACAAGTCTTTAGAAAACCCACTTGAGACCCGCGCAAGGACGGGCACGGAAACCGGCGAGGGTGCCGAAGTTGAAGGCGAGTTCCACCTCACCGCCGATGTTCAGGTTGTCCACGCCGAACCACTGGCCCACATTGTACCAGATCTGGGGCTCGGACAGGAAGACGAACTGGGCGTCCTTTGCGCTGAGCGGATCGCGCAGGCCAAGGCCGGGAGCCGCCGTGTCAGACCAGTTGAAGACGGTGTGGTTCTCGAACCAGAAATCGGCGAAGCCGCTGAAACGCAGGCCCTTCACGCCGAAGAGGTCCTGCATGCCCCAGACGAAGGTGAACTGGAGCGGGACGAGGCTCTTGCGCTTGTTGCCGTCGAGGTCCACGCCGCCGGCGTAGTTGATATACTTGCCGAGGAGTTTGAAGTTGAAAGTATTCTTGAAATCATCACTGTGGAGGAAGAAGTCCACACCGCCGAGCCAGGCATTGTTGATGGTGTAGCCGTTATAGACGCCACCATTGTATTCAACCTGCAGGCTGAACGGGGCCATTACCGTATTCTGCCAGAAGTTCAGGCAGCGGGCGATTTCCATATAGGTTCCGCTGGGGGCATACGTACGGTTGTTGTTGTCCTTGCTGCCGAAGTCGTGATCGACGAAGAAGAAGGTATTTCCCCAATTGTCATTGTAGAAACCCTCCAGCGTAGTAGTGACGTGCTGACGATCCGAAGCGAAATCGTAAAACACCTGGAGATTGGTCTGGGCTTTGGCCACCTGGGTCAGAGCCAGGGTTGCAATAGCAACGGTAATGAGTGATTTTTGAAACATAAAGCGTAGTTTATGAGTGAATATATGAATGAAGGTTATTTGCGCAGGGAAGGATTGATTTCGAAGTCAACCGCCTTGTCACCGCTGGGGTTGGCGCCGAACTCATAGTCCTTGCCAGGCAGGACGGCATTCAGGACCACGCCGACGATGGCGGCCACGGCCAGGCCGCTGAGGGAGGTGAATCCGAGGGAGATGGCGTCGCCCGCGCCGTACTTGATACCGATGGCCAGCACCAGGATCAGGGCGGCGACCAGCACGTTGCGGCTCTTGGTGAAATCCACCTGGTTCTCTACGACGTTGCGCACACCCACGGCGGAAATCATACCGTACAGGACCAGGGACACGCCGCCGATGGTCGCGGCCGGCATGCAGGCAATCAGCGCGCTGAATTTCGGGCAGAAGCTCAGGATGATGGCAAAGATGGCGGCCAGCCGGATGACGCGGGGGTCATACACGCGGGTGAGGTTGAGCACGCCGGTATTTTCGCCGTAGGTCGTATTGGCCGGGGCGCCGAACAGGGAAGCCAGCGCGGTGGCCAGACCGTCGCCCATCAGGGTACGGTGCAGACCAGGATCTTCCAGATAATTGATGCCGGTGGTGGAGGAAATGGCGCACATGTCTCCGATGTGCTCCATCATCGTGGCCAGCGAAATCGGGACGATGGCGATGATGGCGGATACGATCAGGCCCCAGTTGGGGTCACGGAATACGTGGAACGCAGTGTCTTTCCACTGGAAAGGCAGGCCGATCCAGGCGGCTTCCTTCACGGGGGTGAAGTCGCAGAGCCCGAAGCATGCCGCTACGATGTAAGAGCCCAGAACGCCCAGCAGGATGGGGATGATCCGGACCATGCCTTTTCCCCAGATGTTGCAGACGATGATGATGGCGATGGCCAGCAGGGCGATCCACCAGTTCTGGTTGCAGTTGCCGATGGCGGAACCGGAGAGGGTCAGACCGATGGCGATGATAATCGGACCTGTGACGATCGGCGGGAAGAAGCGCATCACCTTGCGGGCGCCGAAGGCAGCGAAGAGACCGGCCAGGATAAAATAAACAATGCCTGCCGAGAAAACTCCGATGCAGGCATAAGGCAGTGATTCCGCGGGGGTAAGTCCTTGTTGCGCTCCCATGGAGACGACGGCTGCGTAGCCGCCCAGGAACGCGAAGGATGAGCCGAGGAACGCCGGGACCTTCATCTTGGTCAACAAGTGGAAAATCAGGGTGCCAAGACCTGCGAACAACAGGGTGGCCGACATCGAGAGACCGGTGATGACCGGGACAAGGACTGTGGCTCCGAACATGGCGAACATGTGCTGGAGGCCGAGGGTGAACATCTTTCCGCGTCCGAGCTGGCGCGCATCGTAGATAGCGTTCTGATTTGTCATTATATGAGTATTAAAGGTTAAATCCTTCCCCACAGGCCTAATGACCAGACAAAGATAAGAAATTCCCCGGGAACTTTGCAAATTATTTTGGACAATATCGTTTTAATTTTTTTCTTTGCAGTATGAGAAAGTGGATTACTCTTTTGCTGGCGGCCTGGACGGCTTTTTCCTGCCATCATGCGCCGCGTGTCGTGGTCTATGGCGGGACTTCCGCCGGGGTGGTTGCCGCCTATAGTGCGGCGCAATCGGGCGCCGAGGTCGTGCTCGTAGTGCCGGAAGGAAGGCTGGGCGGGATGACCGCCGGCGGCCTGGGCTACACCGATATCGGTAACAAACAAGTGGTTACTGGCCTCAGCAAAAAGTTCTACCGCCTGACCGGACAAAGGTACGGTCATCTGGAGAGTTGGATCTTCGAGCCGCATGTGGCCGAAGAGATCTTCCGGCAGTTCGCCACGCACCCGCACATCCGCATCATGGACGGCTGCTACCTGACGGCGGCCGACACCGCAGGCGGACGGATACGGGCCATCGGCGTGTCGGACGGCACGACCCATACCCACCTGGTGGCGGACAGTTTCATCGACGCCTCTTACGAAGGGGACCTGATGGCGGCCGCCGGGGTCAGCTGGACCAGCGGACGCGAAGGGAACGAGGTCTATGGGGAGACCTGGAATGGGCAGCAGATGCTCAAGGGCCATCAGTTCCCCGACGGCATCGACCCGTACCGCATCCCGGGCCGCCCGGACAGCGGGCTGCTGCCGGGCCTGGCCGAAATGACCGTGGACCCGGGGCGCGGAGACAGTCTGATCCAGGCGTACAATTTCCGGATCTGCCTGACGGACAGCCTGGAAAACCAAGTCCAGATCACCCGGCCGCAGGGTTATGACCCTGACCGTTATGAATTGTTCCGGCGCCTGATGCAGGCCCAGCCCGAAAAGCAGTCCCCGAAGGATTACCTGATCTGGAACGAAATGCCGGGGCGCAAAACCGACATCAACAACCGGGGCGGCTTCTCCAGCGACGTCATCGGCCTGTCCCAGGGATGGCCCGGCGGCACCCGCGAGGAGCGCCAGGCCCTGTTCCAGGCGCACAAGGAATATACCGAAGGCTTGCTGTATTTCCTCGGCCACGACCCGGCCGTGCCGCAGGCCATCCGGGATGAAATGCTGCGCTGGGGCTATGCCAAGGATGAATTCGGCGGCGGTCTGAGCCCCCAGCTGTATGTCCGGGAAGCCCGGCGGATGGTGGGCGAATGGGTCTGTACCCAGGCCGACTGCGAGGGACGCACCGACCCGGAGGACGCCATCGCCATGGCGGCCTATACGATGGATTCGCACAACTGCCGGCGCGGGGTCATCCTGCAGGACGGGAAGGCGATGGTCAAGAACGAAGGCAATGTGGAAGTGCCCGGCGGCGGGCCTTATCCCATCCCCTACCGGGCCCTGACCCCGAAACGGAGTGAATGTACCAACCTGCTGGTGCCGGTCTGCCTGTCCGCGAGCCACATCGCCTACGGGTCCATCCGGATGGAGCCGGTCTTCATGGTGCTGGGCCAGGTGTGCGGCATGGCGGCGGCGATGGCCGGAAGCGGCGCGGTGCAGGATGTCTCCGCCCAGGCGATTCGCGCCCGGATGGAGGCCGATCCGTATCTGGACGGCAGCACCCCGGACGTCATCATCGACGACGACTCCCCCCTGATCGATATTCCCGAAAACTGGCGGCGCGACTGGGCCGGAACCGGCTATGGACCGACCTTCCTGCGCAGCGAGCCCGGCGACACCACCGGCACGGTGGTCTATCACCTGCCCGAGCGGCGCGGCACCTGGGCCGTCTATACCTATCAACAGAAAGTCTGGTCGAATCCCTATCCGGTCTATGTGCTCCGCGCCGGCGACAAGGAGACCGTCACGCCGGTGGACCTGCATACCCTGGCCATCAGCGGCCAGACCGCAGGCGAATGGATTCCCGTCGGCACCGCCGACCTTCGCCGCGGCGGCACCCTCTCCGTATCCTTCCGTAACGCCGGCAACCTCCCCGGCAAAGCCGACGCCGTCGTCCTGGTCCCGGCGGGGTGAGGGCTTTCAAAGGCAGAAGGCTCTGGTAATATTGACTACACCTACGTCAACATGACAGGATAAGATTTACCTGTGACGCATCAGCTGTAGTCTTATTCTTCCTCGTCTATTAGGATGCCGGCGGAGCAGAGTTGCTGCCTGCCGGCGGCGGGGAGCCGTAGTCATCTTGACAGTCGGTGCTGGTCAATGGAATACAGTGACCTAAAGCGATCTTGTAATATTGAAATCCGTTCCAACAACTCCGCAAATGACAGGTGTCTGCCATACACAAAATGCTCCAGCATCTCGCCATAGTCGGCCTCCCATTGCTTGATGCATTTCTCCGGAGGGAGGAATTCGATGGATTCGGGATAGTCCTTGTCGTAGTCGGCATAGCCTACATGATAGAACTTTCGACGATGCTCAACAATCTTACGATAAAGTTCCATATCCGAAAGGGCCATCTTCCCGAAGTCCGTGTCCATCAGTTTCTCTAAGTCGTACAGATGCCGTGTCATCCTCAGACTCCTCGGTTCAGGCTTCTGAAATTCTTCGTTCAATAGAAAAGCCTTCTCCAAGAATGTCCTTGACGGAAGGACCACCGGTATCGTGCATTCTGTTTCATTGTCATCTTCAGGGAAATAGGCACTGATCATTGAACTGATGGTCCGCATCTTAAACGGCTCATCCATCGAGAGGCAACTTATCTCAATCTTGACTCTCGGTGGGACATATGGAGAGCTGTCAGAAGACACGGAAGAATAGCTGACGTAAATCACCGTAGGATCTGCATCGGAGGAGATCGGCGTTCCCGCCGCATCTGTAATCTCCGGCTTCACGTCATATCCAGAGAGCCCTAACGCTTTCATCTGTACATCCAAATCTTCCGCAAGATTGGCAACAATGAACTTTCGGCTCTTCTTGCGGAGATTCTTCAGTTGGGTGTTGTTATCCAGTTGAGGCACAAAGAATCGATGATTGAGTGCCAGATCGATGTCTTCTGAAAAACGGTCAATCAGGCCCCAGCCCTTACTGAGCGAAGTACCGCCCTTGAACTCCAGGTAATTTTTGCAAGAAGTCTTGAAGAGCGCTTTCAGCGTCATACTTACCCACCAGTCTTTCTCCACGGCATACTCCGGGAGATGCTCTTGTGCAGCCGTTTGCTGGAGAATCACTCGCTGCTCCAGCAGATTCTTGTCTATCCACTTTGTCATCTCTCTATCTCCTTTGCAAGATTCCAAATCGTTTTCCTTACCCAAATGGGAGCGACCTTCAAGTCTTGTTCAAATGTCTCAATCGGCAGGTTCTTTTTAAGTAAACCTTTAATAACCATCCTATGCTGATCTGTCATCCTGTCCTCGCCGATGGATTTCATGGCCTGGATTAGAATGGCCAGAAATTCATTCTTGACAGCAAAGTTCTTGGGAACACAGCGTTTGAACATGACTGTCCTAGGCCCCACCTTGATCTTGCGGGCAGAGCCCGAAGTCAAATATACATAATTCATAGGGACTTGTGTCGAGAGACCTAGCATATTCTGCGCAGTCTCCCCCGTCGGCAAGACTTGAGCATTATCTCTACGTGCAATGGCTTTCACCAGATTGCCCACCTCTGGATAGAGAATTCCGAAACGCGTCTCGATGGGCTTATAATAGATTCCCTTCGCGAGGCGGCACAAGAGCCCCTTTCCTGCGAATTGCGACAATAGACGGCTAACAAACACATCGTTGCCTGTCTTCGCAAAGTCCGATACAAAAAACAAGGTCCCGGCCTCGCTCTGTTGTATCTGCTGTTCTATGTTATCAACTATACGCATAATGCTTAGGTAGAAAATTTTTGCAAAAATTTCTACCTACAAATATACGTTTTTTTCTTGAGTGCGGCTCAATTCTTCGCTAAAAAATGGGGTTTCGGCTCAAAAATTGGAAACTGAGCCGCATTTTTATATACATGAGTCGCGGGGCGCCGGGATGACATAAAATTTGGGTTGAAACCATAAAAAATTACAAAAATTTATGGTTGAAACCATAAAAAATCACGAAAATTTATGGTTGCGACCATAAATCGATTATCCCTGCGGAGGAATAACAAGTATTCGTCGATGGAACAAAGCCGCTAAATGCTTCTGACGCTATACCTCTTCCCGCAGGGGTGATTCGTACCCTTGCTAGCAGGGCGTTTTAGCGTGACAGCAATTCTTTCGCTTACATGTTTTTAAGCAACAGGGGCTGGCCAAATGAATACTCTGGCCAGCCCCTTCGGTTTCCTAAGAAATCATCAGTCGCTCAGGCCGCGGGCGCGGAGGAGGGCACCGGGATCGGGCTGGGCGCCGCGGAACTGCTCGTAGAGGATCATCGGCTCTTCGCTGCCACCCTTCTCCAGGAAAGTCTGGCGGAACTTCAGGGCCACCTCAGGGTTGTAGATGCCTTGCTGCTGGAAATACTCGAAGGCATCCTTGTCCAGCACTTCGGACCACAGATAGCTGTAATAGCCGGCGCTGTAACCGCTGTTGAAGATGTGGTTGAAGTAGGTCGTCCTGTAACGCGGGATAATCTCGTCGATGAGGCCCATCTCCTGGCAGGCCTGCTGCTCGAAGGCGCGGATGGACGCGGCATCCGTGAAGGAGGCCAGCTGCTCGGCGGTCAGTTCATGCCATTTCATATCCAGGATGGACGCGGCGCAAAGCTCGCCGGTGGTGAAGCCCTGATTGAATTTCAGCGCATTGACGATCTTGGCCACCAGCTCGTCCGGAATAGGCTCGCCCGTGCGGTAATCATTGGCATAGTGGGCCAGAATCTCCTTCTGGAAGGCCCAGTTCTCGTTGAACTGGGAGAAGGTCTCCACGAAATCACGCGCCACGCTGGTCCCGCTGATGCTGCGGTAGCGGCACCGGGACAGGAAGCCATGCAGGGCGTGGCCGAACTCATGGAAGGCCGTCGTCACGTTGTCGATCGTCAGCAGCGAAGGCGCCTCCGGCGGGAAATTGCAGACATTGACGATGATGGGGCGCACATCCTCGCCAGCGGCATCCCGATACTGGTCGCGGAAATTGTTCATCCAGGCTCCGCCGCGTTTGGTATCGCGGGAGAAATAATCGACATAGAAAATGCCCAGGAGCGAGCCGTCGGCATCGCTGAGGCGGTAAGCCTTGACCTCCGGATTGTACACCTCCACCTCGGGGGCCTCCTCGATCCGGATGCCATAGATCTTCTGCGCCGCGTAAAAGACGCCCTTGCGGACGCTGTCCACCTGGAAATAGGGCTTGGTCTGCTCCTCATCCAGGGCATACTTGCGGGAGCGCACCTTTTCGGCATACCAGAACCAATCCCACGGGGCGATCTTCGTCCCGGCAGGCAGCAGCCCGGCCTGGATATCCTCATCCATAATCTCCTGCATATCAGCTACTTCTTCCTTCGCCCGGCGCATGGACGCCGCCATGATCTTTTCCAGGAAGGCATCGACCGCGGCAGGGGTCTTCGCCATCTTGTCGTCCAGCAGATAGGCGGCCGACGTCGGGAAGCCCAGCAGGTTCGCCTTCTCCGTGCGGAGTTTCATGACTTCCAGGACAATCTCGTTGTTGTCATAGGCATTGGCCTGATTACCGCGGGCGGAATAGGCCTTGAAAGCCGCTTCACGCTTGGCCCGGTCCGGGCAGCTCGCCATGAAATCCGGATAATCCGACACGCTGATGCCGATCGCCGCCTTGAAGGCGTTGTTCTCCGCCAGGAGGTTGGTCCCGAATTTCTGGCTCAGCGACGCCAGACGCGTGTTGATCTCCTTGAAGCGGGCCTGACCGGCCTCGTCCAGGGCCACACCGTTGCGGACGAAAGCCTCATACAGTTCCTTCGTCACCATCTGCTGCTCCCGGTCCAGGCTCTCGCGCTGGTCATACACGGCCTTGACGCGGGCAAAGAAGGCGGGATTCATGAAAATCTCGTCGGACGCGGCGGTCAGCAGCGGGGTCATTTCCTCTTCGATGGCCTGCATTTCAGGCGTAGAATCCGACTCGGACAGGTTGAAGAATACGCCCTCAACTTTGGCCAACAGCTGGCCGGACAGTTCGAAAGCCGCGATGGTATTCTCGAAGGTCGGCGCCTCCGGATTATCTATAATTACCTGAATTTCAGCTTTTTGCTTATCAATGCCAGCCAGCATGGCCGGCTTGTAGTCTTCGAGACGGATCTCGTGGAACGGCGGGGTGCCGTACGGGGTGTCCCATTCCTGAAGGAAGGGGTTGGTGCGGGTACAGGAGGTCATAGCTACAATCAGCAATAAAACTATGGGGAAGTTCGTTTTCATGACACGAAAAATATTACTAAATGGAGAAAAATCAGCTACCTCGTTTCAAAACCTGTGGCCGCCCATGGCCACATGAATGGGAGGGGCCCAAACTTGTTTGGGAGGGATGAGCGAAGCGAAGGTTGTTGAAATGAGGTAGCTGATTTTTCGAAATGTCTAAAAAACCTTTATTTCTCGTCCTCTTTCGAGAAGAATTTCCATTGAAACAGAATCAGATAGATGGCGCCGACGGTCACGCAGCTGTCCGCGAAATTGAACACCGGCTCAAAGAAAATATGGCCGCCGAGCCAGGGAACCCAATCCGGCCAGGTCCACAGCGGGAAATAAAACATATCCACGACCTTGCCGAAAAGCAGCGGCGCATAGGACCCGCCGAAAACCGCCACCTGGCCCGGGACCGACTCGGAAAACACCAGCCCGTAGAAGAGACTGTCGATAATGTTGCCGAAAGCCCCGGCCGTAATGAGGGTCAGCCCCACCAGCACACCGGTCGGCACCACCTCGCGCTTCGCATCCTCGCCCTTGGCCCGGGGCGTACCCCGACGGACCAGCTTGGTAATCCACCAGCAAAGCAAAGTGCAGAGCACAATCCGGAACAGGGACAGGGCCAGCTTGCCCCACATCCCGCCGAACTTCATGCCGAAAGCCATGCCTTCATTCTCGATAAACAGGATCTGGAACCAATCCCCCAGCACGTTGAAATGCTCCCCGAGGCTCATATTCGTCTTGACCAGGACCTTGATGACCTGGTCAATGACGACGAGAACGATCCCGAATATGAGCAGTAACTTTCCTTTTCCGATTTTCATGCTCAGCTTATTTGCGCTTCGCCAGCATTTCTTTCGCCTCTACGGTGAGGGTGGCATGCGGCACCAGACGAAGCCGTTCCTTGGGAATCAACTTGCCTGTCACCCGGCAGACGCCATAGGTCTTATTCTCGATGCGGACCAGGGCGGCCTCCAGGTTCTGGATGAACTTGTATTGCCGCTGGGCGAGCTGACTGGCTTCTTCCTTGGAAAGCTGCATGGCACCATCGTCCTCTACCGTCTTGAACGAGGGCGTCGTGTCCTCAATGTCATTCGTACCGTTGCTCATCACGACATGGCGCAGGGTCGCATACTCCTTGCGGGCCTTGGCCAACAAATCATTGATAATCACGCGGAACTCTTCCAGTTCCTCGTCACTGTAACGGTTCTTTACCACTTCCTGTTGACTGTTTTCCATAATAAAGAATGTTAAAGTTTTGACACCTTGATCGTAATGGTAGTTTCATCCCACTCGGCTTCGATGCCCTCCACCGGGTCGTCGGCCAACGTCACGCTCCCCGCCAGGGTCTGGGCGGCCACGGCGTCGCTGAACTGCGCCAGGGAGGCGGCAATCTGCGCACGGGCTTCACCCTCGGCGTACAACGTGACATGGATACGGTCGGTAACTTCCAGTCCGCTGTCTTTGCGGACATTCTGAATACGGTTGATCAGCTCACGGGCCGTTCCCTCCTGGCGAAGGGCGTCCGTCAGCTCGATATCGAGGGCGATGGTGGTCGGGCCGTCGGAAGCGACGAGCCAACCGGGCATGTCCTCGGAAGAAATGGTATAATCATCGGCGCGGAGCACCACGTCGCCGCCCGGCAGGGAAAGCGTATAATCCCCTTCCGCGGCCTGGATGGCGGAAATCATGGCCTGGTCCAGCGTCGCGAAGGCCGCGGCGATCTCTTTCATCCGCGGACCATAGACTTTGCCCAGGGTCTTGAAATTCGGCTTGATCTTCTTCGTGATGATGCCTGTCGTGTCGGCGATGAATTCCATCTCCTTGACATTCACCTCGCTGAGAATCAAGTCCTTGACAGCCTCCAGCTGCGCGCGCTCCTTGTCCGAGATCACCGGAATCAGCATCTTCGCCAGCGGCTGGCGGACCGGGATGGACACCTTCTTGCGCAGGGCGAGCACCATCGAAGTCGCCTTCTGCGCCAGGGCCATCCGCTCCTCATAGTCGGGATCCGTCAGGGCCTCGTCCGCCTCGGGCATGCGCTCGAAATGGACGGACTCCGCTCCGGGAACCAGGTCGCAATAGAGCTGGTCCATATAGAACGGGGCGATCGGGGCGGCCAGCACGGCGACGTCGCGAAGGGCCTGCCACAGGGTCTGGAAGGCGCTGCGCTTGTCGGCATTCATCGCACCCGCCCAGAAACGTTTGCGGTTCAGACGCACATACCAGTTGCTGAGGTCGTCGCACACGAAGTCCTGGATCAGACGGCCGGCCAGGGTCAGGTCATAGTCGTCGTAGGCGGCCCGGACCTTGCGGATCAGCGTGTTGAGCTTGGATATCACCCAGCGGTCCACACCGGGACGATCCGCCACAGGGACGGGAGCCTCGGCCGGGTCGAAATGGTCGATGTTCGCATACAGGGCGAAGAAAGAATAGGTATTGTACAGGGTCCCGAAGAACTTCCTGCGGACCTCATCCACGCCGCTGCCGTCGAATTTCAGGTTGTCCCAAGGCTGCGCGTTGGTCAGCATATACCAGCGGAGCGCGTCGGCGCCGTACTGGTCCAGGGCATAGAAAGGATCGACCGCGTTGCCCAGGCGCTTGCTCATCTTGGCGCCGTTCTTATCGAGCACGAGACCATTGGAAATCACGCGTTTGAAGGCCGGCGTACCGCTGACCATCGTATGGATGGCATGCAGGGTATAGAACCAGCCGCGGGTCTGATCGACGCCTTCGGCGATAAAGTCCGCCGTCGCACCGAAACCGGGTTTATCCAGCCCGCGAAGGCCTTCCTGGGCATAAGGCATGGCACCGGAGTCGAACCAGACATCGATCAGGTCCGTCTCCCGGATCATCTTGCGGCCACTGTCGGACACGAGGAACATCTCATCCACGAAGGGACGGTGCAGGTCGATGCGGTCGTAATTTTCCAGCGACATGTCGGCCGGGTCGAAGCCCTTGTCCCGCAGGGGGTTGGAGCTCATCACGCCGGCCTCGACCGCCTTGTCGAGCTCGGCATAGAGCTCGGCCACGCTGCCGATGCATTTCTCTTCCTTGCCGTCTTCCGTGCGCCAGATCGGGAGCGGGGTGCCCCAGAAGCGGCTGCGGGACAGGTTCCAGTCCTGGATATTCTCCAGCCACTGGCCGAAACGCCCGGTACCGGTCGATTCCGGCTTCCAGGTAATCTGTTTGTTCAGCGCCACCATCTGGTCCTTGACCGCCGTAGCCCGGATAAACCAGGAATCCAGCGGATAGTAGAGGACCGGCAGGTCCGTACGCCAGCTATGCGGATAATTATGGACATGCTTCTGGACCTTGAAGGCCCGGCCGTCGGCTTTCATCATCACGCACAGGTCGATATCCAGGGTGCCTTCCTCCTCTTCATGCTCGAAATAGGCCTTGTAGCCGGCCTTGACATAGCGGCCGGAATATTCGCGATAGGACGGGTCCACCGTCTCGGCGAAGGCCGGATCCATGTCTTCCAGACGGAAGAAACGGCCCTGGCGGTCCACCTGGGCCTGCGGGTTGCCGTCGCGGTCGATGACCATGACGGGGCCGATGCCGGCGAGGGTGGCCACTTTCTTGTCGTCCGCACCGAAGGTGGGGGCGATATGGACGATGCCCGTACCGTCTTCGACCGTCACGTAATCGCCCGGGATCACGCGGAAAGCTTCGCCCTGGGGCTTGAACCACGGAATCAGCTGATGGTAGCGGATGCCCACGAGGTCGCGGCCCTTGAAGCTGCCGTCCAGACGTTTCCAAGGAATGACCTTGTCGCCTTTGACATAGCCTTCCAGGGGCGCATTCTCGCCCTTGGGATTGAACCAGGCGCCCACGAGGGATTCGGCCAGGACATAGACGGCCGGGTCGCCGGTATAAGGGTTGAAGGACAGTACGCGGACATAGTCGATGTCGGGTCCGACGCACAGGGCCGTATTCGAAGGCAGGGTCCAGGGCGTCGTCGTCCAGGCCAGGAAATAGACCGGGAAGGCCTCCGTGCCGTACAGCGGCTGGGACTTGCCGTCCTTGATGACCTCGAACTGGACGGTGGCCGTCGTGTCGGTGACATCCTTGTAGCAGCCAGGCTGGTTGAGCTCATGGGAGCTCAGGCCGGTGCCGTCGGTCGGGGAATAGGGCTGGATGGTATATCCCTTGTACAGCAGCCCCTTGTCGTAGATCTTGCGCAGCAGATACCAGAGGGTCTCGATGTAGCGGTTGTCGTAGGTGATGTATGGATCGTCCATATCGACCCAGTATCCGACCCGCTCGGTCATATTGACCCACTCCTTGGTATATTTCATCACCTCCTTGCGGCAGGTGGCATTGTAGTCCGCGATGGAAATCTTCGTGCCGATATCGGCCTTGGTGATGCCGAGTTTCTTCTCGACGCCCAGCTCCACGGGCAGGCCATGGGTATCCCAACCAGCGCGGCGATCGACCTGATAGCCCGTCTGGGTCTTGTAGCGGCAGATGGCGTCCTTGATGGCGCGCGCCATCACATGGTGGATGCCCGGCATGCCGTTCGCGGACGGAGGTCCCTCGAAGAAAATAAACTTCGGGGCGCCTTCGCGCAAACGGACGGACTGTCCGAACGCATCGATTTTCTTCCATTTGTCCAGCACCTCGGCGCCGACAGCCGTCAAATCAAGCCCTTTATACTCTTTGAATGTCATATTTTTTCGCTAATTTTGCATCCGCAATCGTAAGGTTGCGGAATCAATCAACAAAGATACGGATTTTCCGACACATAGGCAAATCAGAATGAACGCGACGGACATTATCATCCTCATCTGTCTGATCCCCGCAGTCATCCAGGGGCTCATCAAAGGGTTTACTACGCAAGTAGCTGGTATTCTTGGAATTATCGTTGGCGTTTGGGCCTCTTTCCGCTTTTCGGAGCTGGTCGGCGGATGGCTGCAGCCCTACCTGGACGTATCGCCCCAGGTCCTGCACGTGGTCGCTTTCAGCGTCATCCTCATCGCCGTCATCCTGGGGCTGGCACTACTGGGAAAAGCCCTGAAAGGCATTCTGAAAATCGCCATGCTGGGCTGGCTGGACAAACTGCTCGGCGTTCTTTTCGGCCTGATCAAGGCCGGCCTGATCGTCAGCCTGCTGGTCCTGCTTTTCGACACGCTCAACACCCGCTTCGCCTTCGTCAAAGAGGAAGTACTGGGCGAATCCGTCCTGTACCCGGTCGTCAAAGAACTGGGTTACACCGTATTCCCTTATCTGAAAGAATTGTTGTTCAAGCAATAGTAGCATCATGGCCAAGATCCTGCTGATCGAAACTTCTACCGCGCTGTGTTCCGTCGCGCTGGAAATAGACGGGACGGTCGTCAGCTACCGGGAAGACGATACCCGGCAGCATGCCTCGCTGACCGCTCCCTTCGTCCAGGAAGTGCTGGAGGAAAAAGGCTTGCGGGCCAAAGACTGCGATGCCGTGTGCGTGAGCATGGGGCCCGGGTCCTTCACCGGCCTGCGCGTCGGCGTTTCCACCGCCAAGGGGCTGTGTTTCGGCGCGGGGATTCCCCTGCTGGCCACGGGCTCGCTGGACATCCTGGCCGCCATGGCCCGGCCGGGGGATTGGAAATACATCGTCCCGATGATCGACGCCCGCCGGATGGAGGTCTATACCACCGTTTATTCCCCTGCCGGAGAACGTCTGCAACCGATTGCGCCCCAGGTGATTACGGAAGAAAGTTTCGCAGCGCAGCTCGCCGAAGGGCCGGTGCTGTTCATCGGAGACGGCGCGGAAAAATGCCGCCCTGTCCTGCAGTCGCCCCAGGCCGCTTTCCAGGGCTGCTGCCCCTCTGCCCGGGCGATGGCTCCGCTGGCCGAAGCCGCCTGGCAGGCCAGGCGCTTTGAGGACGTGGCCTATTTCGAGCCCTTCTATCTGAAAGATTTCGTCGCCACCGTCAGTCGAAAGAAGCTGTTCTAGCCGCAAAAAGCTGTTCTAAGTAAACGATGCGCCCCGCCTTCTGATGACAAGAGAGCGGGGCGTTAACTATGTAACAGCTTCTATTTCAGCACGGCATCCAGGTATTTCCGCAGGGAAGCCTCGTCGGAAATGGAGACATCCGCCACCAGTGAGCCATCCGCAATGATATAGGAAGTCGGCAGAGAAGGCACATTGTAGAGGCGCGTCGCGACAGAACCGCCGCCCAGACCGTCACAGACATTGATCCAAGGGAGCTTCTGGTTCCGGACCGCCGAAGCCCAGACTGTCTTATCGACATCCAGCGAAACGGCATAGATCTCAAAGCCTTTCGCATGATACCGGTTGTACAGCGGAATCATCTTGTCCAGGTTGAACATTTTCTGGTCCGCGTCCTCCGCCTGCCAGAAATAGAGCATAATTACCTTGCCGTCGATTGCGCTGAGGCGCACCTTGTTGCCGTTCACGTCGGGAAGCTCCAGGTCCGGGAAGCCGACGGTCTCGGCGTTGCGGACGAGGTTACCCAGCTCCATCATGTTGAAACGGCGCTTCGCCTCTTCGTCCAGGGCCTTGACATAACGGGATTCCGGATAGACCGTCTTCAGGGAATCCGCCGCGTTGCGGAAATGGATCGCATCCGTCGCCTGGCTGAAAACGGGGAGATTGACCCCGACCTGCTGGTACAGCACCGGGACGACCGTCAGGGAATAGGGATTGTCCATCAGGTATTTCACCCGGCTGCGATAATAGGCAACATACTGCTTGGCCAGGTCCCGGCTCACGGCCTGGGCCTCCGGAGAAGCCGGATCCAGGTCATCCAGACGGGCGGACGTCGCGGCGAATTCGCCGGCGAAACGGGCCTCATCCTTTTCGACCTCCATCAGCTTGAGGGTCTCGGGCGATCCGGTCACGGAGTAATTGCCCAGCGTGTCGGACACGACCTTCGCCCGCTCACCCTGCTGAAGCAGCAAGGAAGCGATGCGGGTGTCTTTGTAAAACACATAGATGAATTCCGGACGTCCCTTCTTGACATCGACCTTGCAGGACCAACTGCCGTCCGCACGGGTCTTCAGGGTATCCAGGGTCTTGTAATGGTCACCGTCCAGCAGGCGGACCACCACTTCGGAAGACGGGGCATCGGCGAGGGTCCCATCTATCCGGGTCCCGCCGCAGGCAGCCAGCATCAGGGCCGCCGCAGCCAGGGTGACAAGTTTACAGTTTCTCATATTCGGCAAGAATAGCATCCGCAATGGCTTTCATCCGTTCGGGCGACGGCTTGAGGTGTTCCTTCCGGAAATCCATATCGCCCTCCGTCTGCAACGGCACCAGATGAATGTGGGTATGGGGCACTTCCATACCCAGCACGGCAACGCCGACCCGCTTGCAGGGGACGGCAGCCTTGAGCGCGACGGCTACCTTGCGGGCAAAGGCCCACAAACCTGCATATACCGTCTCGTCCAGGGCAAAAATATAGTCGTTTTCGACCTTTTTGGGAATGACCAGCGTATGGCCTTCGGCCAGGGGGCTGATATCCAGGAAAGCATAATAATTCTCGTCTTCCGCCACTTTCCAGGACGGAATCTCGCCTGCGGCGATGCGGGTAAACAGGGTAGCCATAGAACTTACAGACTGATATCCAGAATCTTGAACTGAAGGATGCCGGCCGGCACCTGGGCACTGACGACCTCGCCCTTGGCATGGCCGAGCAGGGCTTTCGCTATCGGAGTCGTAGAAGCGAGTTTGCCGCGGGCGAAATCCGCCTCGGTCTCACCGACGATGGTGAATTCCATCTGCTGCTTGGTGGCGACATTCTCCACTTTCACCCGGTTCAGCATCTGCACCTTGTCTGTCCCGATCTTGGACTCGTCCAGCACCTTGGCATTGGCCACCATATCCTTCAGCCGCGCAATCTTGACCTCCAGCAGGCCCTGTGCGTCGCGGGCTGCATCGTACTCGGCGTTTTCAGACAAGTCGCCTTTCTCGCGGGCTTCTGCGATAGCCGCCGAAATCACCGGACGCTGGGCGAGCGCATCGGCCAGTTCCTTCTTGAGTTTATCCATACCCTCCTGGGTCATGTAATGAATCTCTGCCATAATAATCCGTTTCAGTAAACGGCCTTCCGGCCGCTTTCAGGTAACTAAAAAGGAGTTCTGCCCCATGGCAGAACCCGTATGCTGATGCAAATATAATCAATTATTTTTAGAAGTTGTTCACATTTCGCCGGCGAAAGACGTATTGGGGAATTAAAAACCTATGGAATCGAAGGATGCCCCTTTGAAAATCGAGCGTTTATCCGTTTTGTTCAGACGCCAATACACGCTCAGCATAAAGTAGCGGCCAAACGACGGCGTCCAGGATTGTACGGTCGCGTTCGCGTCAGTCACCACGGAATACGAAAGGCCACGGGACAAGAGATCATTCCCGCTCAGGGATATCATAAGTCTTCCACGGCGATAGCCGATAAGGGCGCCGAGCGGAACGGCATGGCGGTCGGGAAGTTCCCCGCCCGGAAAATGCATATAGTCCCACGTGAAAGAAGAGCGCGCGAACCAGTGTTTGAACGTGAGACCCGCGCTGATTCCCAGCACCTCTGACAGGGTCCTGACTGCCATCTTGCCGTCTGCGGCGGCGATGTCCGAATACGATGTCTGGCTGTCTATCTGGGTACTGAAGACTTTACCCGGCGTTGTAAGGGTGAAGGAAGCGAGCAGGGAAGGATTGCTCTCGAAGTAACGGACCCTTTCTCCACCCAACAGGCTCTCCCGAGAGGAAATCTGCCATTTCGGAACAAGTTTGAACCCATAGCTGAGTTTGCGCTTCAAGGAGGACGTGGCATAGGCATCGAGACCGGCTCTGTATTCCGGACCCAGGTTCATCCAGGAATAAAGCACAGACCCGGCCTTGGCTGTATAATCATTCCACTCCGGCAACACCGTGTCTATAGGGAAATATCGTCTGGACGATCCGACGGGATGGGCCTTGACATTTGCGGTAGCATTGATGTTGAGGTATTTGCCCCGCTTGTTCTTCCGGAACAACGTGGCATAGACAGAAATGTTCCCCGTCGGTTTCAGTGCTGGATTCCCGCACTGGAGTGCTATCGGATTTCTGTCGTCAAAGATACCCAGGGACTGTTCCACAGCAGGGACGTCATAGACCAGCTCGGCCTGCAACAATGGCAGCCATGACCTTCTTGTCGAATATGAAAAAACGGCCTGGGGAGAAAAGAACCATCTCGTATGGCCGGATTGATCAGAGAGCATGGTGGCGCCAAGCGTGGTTTCAGCCGTGATAGAGACATGGTTGGCACATTGTATCATCACCGATGCGCCTGCCCCGGCCGAAAGGTTTGACCGACTGACCTGATAGGTCTGAAGCAAGTTCAGGGTCGGAACCACCACATCCAACAGATCATAGGCTACATTGACACGCTTGTCCCTGACATATCCGGCATATACTTCAGGGGCGATGGAGAGGGTATATTTGTCAGTGTTAACCACCGTTCCACTCACCGCTATCCGCCATCTGGAGTCAAGATTCATCCCGTGGGGAGAAGAGGTCATTTTCCGCCTGGTGAAAGAGGTTTCAAGCGTATCCGCAAGCATTTGCGAGGCATTGTCCCAACCCAGTCCCAAGGACAGTTCACTCTCAGGATGAAACTTCACCTGACGGTTGTCGGTTGTCTTAAAAGCCAGGGATGCCTTCCACGCACGCCTATGGGAATCATTATCCAAGGCGGTCCTTCCAGAGAGGACTCCTCCCGTCCATAACGCCTCTTTCTGATAAGACTGTTCATCAGTACTTTTCACCATAAACGAGGCATCCAGGGCGATATCCGTCAACGGCGTTTCGTTCTTATGGAATTTGAATTGAATGGCATGACTGCTGCTCCCGCTCTTAAATCCGGACGTATCATACCGGTGCATAGAAGGGAAACCTGCCTCGGCATAAACTTCTTCCTGCCGCAATGTCCGCTGGTCTATCTTCCCGCCCTGCCAATCATAGCCAAGCTGCAGAAAATCCCAGATACCGTCCAGATACTTGACGGCCCCGACCCCGGCATGTATGGTATTTTCATTGCTGTGGATAGGATCACCCACCGAGGACAAATCCGAGCGGGAATACTGTTTCTTGCCCACATTGTTCGCCAGCAGATCGGATCTGAGCAATAGCTTTTCGGAAAAGAACTTAGCGCTTCCCCCAGCCAGATACCGGCCCTTCAATCTGCCGGAGGCATCCTTGTCACCATCGATGCCTCCCGATGCTACCGCATACCCGTCAAAGGCCTGGATAATAGGCTCCCGGGTACGGATATCCGCAACTTTTTCCTTTTTGGGATTTCTGTAGCCGCGCCTGACATCGTTCCTTCTGGGCTCATCATAGATTTTAATCTCGGTGACCTCACTTGCCATCAGGTTGTTGGCCGCATCCATGGGATTGGAGCCATAGAGGAATCTGCCATTGACATAGATTCTTTCGACTCTCTCCCCATTGACATACATTTTCCCGCCTTTGACCGTGACGCCCGGGACAGCCTTGAAAAGTTCGATGACTGCATCATCGGCCGAAAGATAGACCGCTTCCGGGTGGACGATGACCGTATCCCCCTGATGCGTCAGAAGAGGCATATCGGCGGATACCGTGGCCGAGTCCAGCGAATAGACCGCCCTCTCCATTTTGAGGATCAAGACATTCTTTCCTTTGGCAAGTTCGAGACTCCCGTCGTAAGGCTTCATGCCCATTTTCCTCAGATGAATGGCATGCTTACCGACCGTAATGGTTTTCAAGGCGAAGCTGCCCGTCCGTCCCGTCACAGTCCATAGCGTATCCGACCCGCCCGAAGAAATACCTACCGCCGCATCGGCCACGGGAAACATTTTCCCGTCATACATATCGACCACGACGGTGCCGCTCACCCTCGCCAAGTCACGGTTCTGCGCAAAGGAAAGGGCGGCCATCCAGAGCAGCAGCCATGTCGAGAAAAACTGTTTCAAGGCGAATCTACAGTAAGGCTTCACACTATTTCTTATCTTAGGGCATCGGAGCGGTCGGCGGCGAGTTGGGTGCGGAGGGCGTCGAGAGAGTCGAAGCGGCGTTCGGGACGGAGGAAGCGAAGGAAGCGGACGCGCATGTCCAGGCCATAAATATCCTCGTCAAAGTCGAGGATATGGGTCTCGATGGTCAGGGCCCCGCTTCCCGCTACGGTCGGCCGGACGCCCACGTTGCACATGCCCCGATATTTGCGTCCAAGCACCTCTGCCTCAACGCAATACACCCCATTCCCGGGCAATTGTTTGAGCGGTTCATAGAGTTGCATATTGGCCGTCGGAAAGCCCAGGGTCCTGCCCATGCGGTTGCCGGCCACCACGACGCCGTGCAGCATATAGGGATAGCCCAGCATCGCGCTGGCGTCTTCCACGCGGCCCTCGCCAAGGGCCGTACGGATTTTGGTCGAACTGACCGTCACGCCGCCCAGCGAGAGCGGCTCCAGCACCTGCGCCTCCAGGCCGGATTCGTGCGCCAACCGGGCCGCTTGCGGGGCAGCCAGCAGGTCCGATCCGATCCGGTTGTCATAGCCCAGCAGCACACAGGTAGCGTCAAAGCGCTCGCGGAGCAAGTCCAGGTACGCCCGGGTGGACAGCCGGCTGAACGCCCGGGAGAAATCCAGCACCTCCACCCGGTCCACGCCCAGGGCGGAAAGCAGTGCCTTCTTTTCTTCCAAGGAATTCAGGAGCCGGAGCGTCCGGGCATCGTCTTGCAAGACGGTACGCGGATGCGGCCAGAACGTGACGACCAGCGCCTCCTCCCCGCGGGCGGATGCCTGACGGACCAGCTCGCTGACAACACGACGGTGCCCGAGATGGACACCGTCGAAAAAGCCTGTGGCTACTACAGCCATCTTACCAGCGCGAAGTCCTGCCTGTGCGGCAGCAAGGGGTTCTTCGGATAGATCCGGGTCGCCACCTGGTACATACCGGTGCGTTCCGGGAAGATGTCCGCTTCATAGCGGGCCGTGCCGTCCTCGAAAGAAACGACCTTGTAGGCACACTTGTCCTGGATATGCAGGTTGCCGCGCACATCGCTGGTGCAGAAGAGCATCTCCACGCCGATATCTTCCGGATCAAGGTCGCCGATATGGAGCTCGACCACGGAGTGCATCGGGTTCGCCTGGGAAAGGGTGTAGGCATCGTCCGGACGGGCATAGGATACCACGTCGATGTTCTGCCACTCCCGCTCGACCCTGCGCTTCCAGGCGGCAATCTCGCGGGCCACCTTGAAGTCGTCGGCCACCAACTTGCCCGTACGCTCCGCCTGCGGGACATAGTACTGCTCGCAGTAGTCGGTCAGCATGCGGTTGGTGGTGAAATTGCAGGCCACCTGGGCGATCGTGTTCTTGATATAGGTAATCCACCGGGGAGAACGGCCGAGCCGGAAATCCACATCGTAATAGACCGGGGCGATCTCATTCTCGATGATACCGTAAATCGTGGCTGCGTCAAGCTCGTTCTGGTAATTCTGGTCGTCGTAGGTGCGCTCCATCGGCAGCGCCCAGCCGGCGCCCTCCTTGTAGCCTTCCACCCACCAGCCGTCGAGGACGGAGAAATGCATGACGCCGTTCATCGCCGCTTTCTCGCCGGACGTACCGGAAGCTTCCTGCGGACGGGTCGGGTTGTTCATCCATACATCGACGCCCTGTACAAGCCGTTTGGCCAGGGTGATGTCATATCCGGGCACGAAAACGATCTTGCCCAGGAAGCGCTCCTGCTTGGAGATATCGACAATCCGCTTGATGAGGTCCTGGCCGGCCCGGTCGGCCGGATGGGCCTTGCCGGCGAAGATGAACTGGACCGGCATCTTGGGGTTGTTGACGATGGCGTCGAGACGGTCCAGGTCGCTGAACAGCAGGGTGGCGCGCTTGTATGTCGCGAAGCGGCGGGCAAAACCGATGGTCAGCACGTCATCGCGGAGATTCTCCTTGATCGTGACAATCTGGGCCGGGGAATAGTGGTTGCCCATGGCCGGATCCGAGAGACGCTTCTTGACCTGCATGATGAGGTCTTTCTTCATCAGCCGACGGACCGCCCAGATGTCCTCATCGGGCACGTTGTAAATGCCTTCGAAGCACTTCTTGTCATAGTGATGCGTCTGGAACGCCTCACCGAACACCTTGGCATGCAGCTGTTTCCATTCTTTGGAAGCCCAGGTCGGGTAGTGGACGCCGTTGGTGACATAGCTCACGTGCAGCTCCTCGGGGAGATAGCCCGGATACATCCGGTCGAAAATCTCCTGGCTCACCTTGCCGTGCAGCATGGACACGCCGTTGACATTCTGGGACATGTTGGCCGCGAGGAAGCTCATCGAGAACTTCTCGTGCGGGTCGGCGGCGTTGATCTTGCCCAGACCCATGAACTGTTCCCAGCTGATATTCAGGCGCTGCGGGATGTCGCTGAGGTATTTCCGCATGAAGCCTTCGTCAAAGGCGTCGTGGCCGGCCGGGACGGGGGTATGGGTCGTGAAGAGGGAAGAAGCACGCACCACCTCCATCGCTTCGGCGAAGGAGAGGTTGTCCTGCTGGATGTATTCCCGCATGCGTTCCAGACCGATAAAGGCCGCATGGCCTTCGTTGCAGTGGTAAATCTGCGGATTGAGGCCCAGGGCACGGAGGGCGCGTACGCCGCCGAAGCCCAGGAGGATCTCCTGCTTGAGCCGGTTCTCCCAGTCCCCGCCATACAGCTGGTGGGTGACGGAGCGGTCCTCGTCGCGGTTCGCCTCAAAGTCGGTATCGAGCAGGTACAGGTCGGTGCGGCCCACCGCCACCTTCCAAATGCGGGCGGTCAGGGTGCGGCCCGGGAAGGCCACGCTGGTGGTCATCCAGTTGCCTTCGGCGTCATAGACCGGCTCGGCGGGAATCTTCATGAAGTCCTGCGCATCGTAGCGGGCCACCTGGTCGCCGGAAGCCGACAGGACCTGGGTGAAATAGCCATAGCGGTACAGCAGGCCGACCGCCACGAGGTTGACGTTCATGTCGCTGGTTTCCTTGAGGTAGTCGCCCGCGAGGATACCCAGGCCGCCGGAATAGATCTTCAGCGAGCTGTCCAGGCCGTATTCCATGCAGAAATAGGCCACGGAAGGATCCGTCCGCTGCGTCTTGAGGGCCATATACGCATCAAATTCCGCCATCACGGCATTCACCTGCGCGACGAAGGCCTTGTCCTTCGCCAGTTCGTTGAAACGCTTGATGCTGACGGTGTCCAGGATGGCCACGGGGTTGTGGCCGCTTTCATGCCAGACCTGGGCATCGACCGTCTTGAAAAGAGCCTTGGCGCTGTCGTTCCAGCACCACCAGAGGTTCTTGGAAAGGGTTTCAAGGCCCTTCAGCGCTTCCGGTAAGTGGCGTGTCACCATGACACTTTTCCAGGAGGGCGCATTGATTTCGATTTTCTGATAATTCATCTGTGTGTCGTTCGTAAATTTCGGGAATTCACCCCTTTCGGCTATCACCTTGCGGATAGCCAGGGAATATGCTTTGTTGTAGTAGATAATCTGATTCTCCCACAGGGCGATGGAAGCGGCTTCCTGCGCGGAGGCCATATAGACCTTCCGGCCCTCGCGGTCCAGCGAAGCGATTTCAAGGATGCGTGCCTTGACGTCGGCGACCACGCTGGAATAATTGGCGTCGGTGCGCTCGGAGACGGTGATGCCGGGGTGGGCCTTGTCGGCGAAACGGTCGCGGACCCACAAACCGAATCCGGCCAGGGTGGTGGTGAAGGTCGGCACCTTGAAGGCGACGGCCTCCAGCGGGGTGTAGCCCCAGGGCTCGTAATAGGAAGGGAACATCGCCAGGTCCATGCCCACGAGCAGGTCATAGTACGGCATATTGAAGATGCCGTCCGTCCCGTTCAGGTAAGAGGGGATGAAATAGACCTTGATGCGGCTGCCCAGGGCGTTCACAAGGCCCAGTTCGCGGAAACGCCGGGTAATCTGGTCGTTTTCCGGATACATCAGGCTATGGGACACCTGGACGGTATATTGGGCATTGTCGCCCCGGACCATCTTCGACACCAGGGCACGGTCGGGGCCGTTATGCCCGCCGGGGACCATGATGAAGGCCTGGATCTCGCGGCCGCAATAGCCTTCCGCCTGCAGGGCGCCGAGGGCGTCCAGGAAGACGTCTATGCCTTTGTTCCGATACTCATACCGGCCGCCGATACCCATCAGGATGGCGTCTTTGGCCACGGGCTCGCCGGACATCGCGGAAGCGACCTCGATCAGCCGGGCCCGGGCGGCGGCGCGCTTGGCGTCGTACTCCTCCTCGGTGGCCGGCGTAAAGCTGTTCTCGAAGCCGTTCGGGGTCACGATGTCCACCGGACGCTCCAGGAACTGGGCGCATTCCTTGGCCGTGATGTCGCTGACCGTGGTGAACACGTCGGCATGACGGGCGGATATCTTCTCCAGGGAATGGCGGGCGACCACGCCGAAGCGGCGGGCCATTTCGTCGCCATTGTAGGAAGCCATGTTGTCATACAGCGGCAGGCCGTTGCCGGCGATGCAGCGCCCGATGACGGTCGCATGGGTTGTAAATACGGTTGCAACAGGTAGTTCCGTCGTCTTCAGATAGAGCAGGCCGGCGCCGGTCTGCCATTCGTGGAATTGGGCGACCACCTTTTCGGAGCCGGTCATGTTGTAGCGGTAGAAACTGGCGATCACCATACCGGCCACATAGCCGAAAAGGGCGTTTTCCTTATAATCCCAGTCGCCCGAGATGGAATCGACGCCGAAGCGGGTCCAGCATTCCGCCAGGATCTCGTTCTGGCTGGGAATGAACTGGCGGAAATCCACCAGGATGGCCGTCGGCCGGCCGGGGACATTCCAGCGGCCGATCCGGAGTCTGAGCCCTTCCTCCGCCGCTTTTTTCTTCCATCCGCCGTACAGATGCACATCCTCGATGAAATCCGGATGGCTTTCCGTACCCATCCACACATCCGGACCGATCAGAATATGGTGACGGCCCAGCTGGGACTTCAAGTACAGGGACTTGGTGGCGATGACGGTGTAGATACCGCCGACTTTGTTACAAACTTCCCAACTGACCTCAAACAGATAGTCCGGAGTCAAATTAACTTCTTTCTTCAAATCTTTCTAATCATTATGGGCAGCCCGGGCGGGTCCTCGGCGGCGCTTGCCGGACCCGTCCGAACGGCCATGCGTAAACTATTTCTTGGCCGCCGCCTTCTTGGCAGGGGCCTTTTTGGCCGGCGCTTTCTTCACCGGCGCCTTTTTCGCGGGGGCCTTCCTCACAGGCGTTTCCTGGGGGGCATCCAGCACGGACACCGCGTCATTGACCCGGATGATAAAGTCGCTCAGGACATTCATGTAATTGATGAAGGCCTCGTACGGCGTGTCATAGGGGTTGAAATACTTGTGTACTTCCGCATCCGAGAAGAACTTGGTACACATGTAGTAGAAGTGGTCGCTCTCCTGGAGATGGCCGAAATCGTTCCAGAGCATCTCGTCGTTGACCAGGGAGAGTTTCTCATACTGCGCATACAGCTTGTTGAAGGCGTCCTGCTGGAGCTCGTTGCCGAGCCAGGCGGTCACGTCGCGCTCCTCGTCGGCCCAGGAGATGGTCTCGGGCACGTCGAGGTCGGCCACGGCCTTGTGCTTCTTGGCGGCCTCAGAAGGGGTCGTGAAGCGGAAGGTGCCGTCCTGCAGGATGATTTCCGGCAGATAGCGCATGAAATCGAAAATGCCGCTCTGCGCATTCTGGTGCTCGCCGAAGGTCTCGTAATCCATGAACAGGTTGATGACGTCCCCGCCGTCCTTGACGGCGTCTTTCAGCCAGCCGAGGTATTTCTCGCCGGTGAGGGGCCAATCGGCCCAACCCTGGTTGGAGAAACGGAAGGCGATGTCGTCGCTGAGGGAATAATTGCGCAGCAGGAGCTTGAGCTTGGGCTGGGTGTCGCAGCCATAGATGAAATTCGGGCTCTTCCAGCCCATGATGTGCCGGGCGCCTTCGGTCAGCATCGTCGTGAATCCCATGTCATAGACCTCTTCACCGATGGAGTTGCTGTAAATCAGCTCGGTGTTGCGGAAGGCGGTCGGCGTGACCCCGAACCAGCGCTGGATGGCGTCGCGGTGCTTCAGCACCTGATGACGGAACTCCTGCGGATTGGCCAGGGAGGCCAGGGAGTGGTAATAGGTCTCGCTCAGGAACTCGACGCAGCCGGTCGCGGCCAGTTCCCGGAAGCTGTCCAGCACCTCGGGGGCATAGCGGTCGAACTGCTCCAGGGCCGTACCGGAGATGGAGAAGGCCACCTTGAAGTCGCCGCCGTGCTTGCGGATAAGTTCCAGCAGCAGTTGGTTCATCGGCAGATAGCACTTCTGGGCCACACGGCGCAGGATGGTGCGGTTGGCGAAGTCGTCGTAGTAATGCGAGTCCTTGCCTATATCGAAGAATCTATATAACCGGAGCCGGGAAGGCTGATGCACCTGGAAATAAAGGGTTATGGATTTCTTGGCCATAGTATTGCGTGTTATTTGATTACAGATTCATATACCTTTTTCATCTTGGCGGTGGCGTTGTTCCACTTCAGGGTGTTGACCTCGTCATATCCCTGCCGGGCGGCGAATTTCGCCAGGGCGGGATATTCGATGAGGGCGTAGATCTGGTCGGCCATCGCATCGACATCCCAGAAATCCACCTTGAAGGCATATTTAAGCACTTCCGCCGCCCCGCTCTGGTGGGAAATCACCGAAGGGACGCCGGTCCGCATCGCTTCCAGCGGAGAGATGCCGAAAGGTTCGGACACGGAAGGCATGACATAGACATCCGACAGGGCGAACATCTTCTGGACATCGGCCCCGCGCAGGAAGCCGGTGAAATGGAAGCGGTCCGAAATGCCCAGCCGGGCGACGTGGCGGATGGCGCGGTTCATCATATCACCGCTGCCCGCCATCACGAAGCGGACGTTCTTGGTCCGTTTGAGCACCTTCGCGGCGGCCTCGATAAAGTATTCGGGGCCCTTCTGGAAGGTGATGCGGCCCAGGAAGGTCACGACCTTGTCCTTGACGCCGCGCTCCACCTGCAGGTCGTCCCGGCCGCTGAAGTCCACGGCGTTGTGGACGGTCACGACCTTGGCCGGATCGATGCCGTACTTGGTAATCACGATGTTGCGGGTGAGGTCGCTGACGGTGATGACCTTGTCTGCGGCCAGCATGCCGTTCTTTTCGATGGCGAACACGCGCGTGTCGATGTTCTCGGCGCTGCCGCGGTCGAAGGACGTGGCATGGACATGGACCACGAGGGGCTTGCCGGTCAGCCGCTTGGCGGTGATGCCGGCGTAATAGGTCAGCCAGTCATGGGCATGGATCACGTCGATCTCGTCTTTGTGCTGCATGGCGATCGTGCCGCCGACCATGGCGTAACGGGCCACCTCTTCCATCAGGTTCGCACCGTATTTCCCGGAGAATTTGTATTTCTGCCCGTACTGGATGCGGAAATCCTTGACCTGGCGACGGCGCTCGTCTTCCACGAGGCTGTGGAACTCCTGCGGATCGACATAGGGCACCATGTTCGTCCCGACATGGACGAACTGCACCTTGTCGAGCAGGTCTTCGACATCCACTTCCTCCGCGAAATCCACTGGGACGTCGCTGGCGTTAATGATCGTCGCGGCGCTCTGGTCTTCGTCTCCGGAAGCGGAAGGCATCACGAAAAGGGTCTCGACCCCGTTGTAGGCCAGGCCTTTGACGATGCCATAGCAGGCCGTACCCAGACCGCCTGCGATATGGGGAGGGAACTCCCAACCGAACATAAGGACTTTCATCGTTTAATCCTCCCTGTATTGGTCCATCATATAGTCGATAGAGAGCAAGGCCGCCGTGCTGAGCGCGGATGAAATGGCGCCGTGCGGCTCGTGGGGCGGGTCTCCGTCATACAGCTCGGAGAAGGCGCCGACGCCATGCTTGCCCAGGTCTTCCTTGAAGAAGCCCTCGCACAGCCATTCGGCCCGCTTGAAGAAGGAGACGCCCTTGATCCGGAACGCGACGGCGATGTACGGTTCCAGCAGGAAAGGCCAGGCACAGCCCTGCTGATAGGCCAGGTCCCGCTCGATCTGGGTGCCCTCATAGACCCCCTTGTACTTCACGTCACGCGGGGAAAGGGTGCGGATACCACGCTTGGTAACCAATTCATTGTCAATCACATGCAGTACGCTGCTGGTCACCTCGTCATCCACCGGGGAATAGGGCACCCACAGGGCGTACAGCTGGTTGGGCCGCACATCATGGTTCTGGCCCGCATTATCGACATAATCGGCCAGGTAGCCGCCCGAGGCAATCCAGAACGTAGGCTGGAAATTCTCGCCGCAGATGTCACGGACCGGGGTCCACTTGGTGATGAAGGCGCTGCGCGGAGAGGCGAAGCGGCGCTCCATGTCGATGGCGAAGCTCAGGGCATTGTACCAGAAGGCGTTGGTCTCCACCTGGTAGCCGGCACGTTCGGTGACCGGATTTCCGTTGATATAGGCATTCATCCAGGACAGGGCCGTGTGGTCCTTCTGGGCCCAGAGCAGGCCGTTCGGGTGCAGGGTGACCTCTTCGCGGCAGCCGGGGGCATAGCTCTCGATGATGCCTTTGACAGTCTCGCCGTATTTCTTCCAGACCTTGCGGGCGTCCGCGCCGAAATCGATGTAGCTCTGCAGGGCGCAGGGCAGGGTCAGCGGGGCTTCGACCTGCGTGGTCTTGTGGAAGAGGCGTTCCTGCTCGTCGGCGATCAGGTTGTCCAGGATATCCTCGAATTCCTGCTTGTCACCGTTAGCGTACAGGGTCAGGCCGGGCAGGGCGCGCAGGGTCTCCCGCAGCAGGCCGGTGTATAACCAGGAGTAGCCGGCGGTAATCTGCTTGCGGCCGCCCCGGTCCCGCTTGAGCAGGTCGGCGCAGTGGACAAGCTGGTCGTGGAAACTGGTGATTTCCCCGGCCTGGGCGATGCCGTCGGCGAACACGCGGTTCATCGTGCGGGGCGCCACCTCACAGACGGACGCGGAGAAAATCACGCTTTCCCCCTCCTTCATCACGACGGAGAACTGGCCGGGGACCAGCAGGTCTTCCTTGCAGTCGAAGCCGCGCCGGTATTCGTCGGAATAGGTGATGCCGTTGTACCAATAGGGGGCGTATTTGAAGGAGGCTTTCGCCGTATTCATCTGCAGATGTAGCTCCGGGAAGCCTTCGTACAGGCAGAAAGCCACGCCGCCGCGCACCTCGCGGTAGTCCGTGCGGGCCTGTGCGTTCTGGTGGGTCAGGTCGTGGATACGCCGGAAGGCCAGGAAAGGCTTGAGCTGGAGCTCCACCGCGGAAGGGGCCTCCAGCAGCTCGTAACGGACCATGACCTGGTCCCGTCCGGGGACCAGCAGGATGCTCTTGGAGAACAGGATGCCGCCCACTTTATAGACAATCTCAGGGATGGGGTCGGCATTGAAATCGACGATGTACTTGTGGCCGCGGGGCTCATAGATGTCGCCATAGCGGTGGATGCCCAGATTGAACTGCTTTCCGCCAACGACCAGGCTTTCATCCAGGGAAGACAGCAGGACATACTTATGTCCGCCGAACTGGTCTATCGGCACGCCGAGCAGACCATGGTAGCGCCGGGTATTGCAGGTGACGATGGACGTGTTGCAATACGCGCCCGTCTTGTTCGCGCAGAGGATCTCCCGCTTCAGCGAATAAGACAGGTTGACAAGCTCATGCTTGTTGAATTTCAGAAAAGCCATATTTTCCTATATTTGCTTCAATACCACCGCACAGCGGCTGGGCAGATACAGTTGCAAGGTATGGTCGAAGGCGGGGTTGCCGTTGGGGCACTTCCCAGCCATGCTGACATGCCTTTCGCCGCTGACAACCCGCTGGAAGCCGTCGAAGGACTTCTCGTCGGAGCTCAGCGCCACCGTGTATGCTCCCGCCGGTGCGGAAAAGCCGTAATCCGCGAACGAATCCGTCGGATTGAAATTAAATGCAAAGATACAGTTTTTCCTGCTGAAAATCAATATTTTCTTCTGCTCATCGGCCGTCAGGATGACCGGCGGGGCCGATAAAACGTTTTCCCCTTTGACCAGGCGGATCATCGCCTCGTCGAAATTGCGCAGGAGGCCGTAGCGGAGGTAATCCTTGTCGGAGAGCGACCACTGGCGGCGGGCATACTTGAAGGACCATCCGTTCCCCTCGCGCGGGAAATCGATCCATTCGGGATGGCCGAATTCGTTGCCCATGAAATTGAGGTAGCCGCCACCGCAGGTGGCCAGGGTCAGCAGGCGGATCATCTTGTGCAGGGCGATGCCGCGGTCCACGATCAGCGACTGCGACCCGCAGCTCATCGCGGTGTACATTTCCTTGTCCATCAACCTGAAAATCAATGTCTTATCCCCGACCAGCGCCTGGTCGTGGCACTCGGCATAGCTGACGGTCTGCTCGTCGGCGCGCTTGTTGGTCAGTTCGTACCAGATTTCGCCCATGCTCCACTGGTCGTCGGAGCGTTCCTTGATCCACTTGATCCAGTGGTCCGCCACGCCCATCGCCATGCGGAAATCGAAGCCGACGCCACCTTCCCGGTACGGAGCGGCCAGGCCGGCCATGCCGCTGACATCTTCGGCGATGGTCAGGGCATCCGGATTGATGTCGTGGATGAGCTGGTTGGCCAGCGCGAGGTAGGTCACGGCATTCTCATCGACGCCGCTGTCGAAATACAGGCTGTAATTGCCGAAGTCCTTGCCCAGGCCATGGTCCCAGTACAGCATGCTGGTCACGCCGTCGAAGCGGAACCCGTCCAGGTGGTATTCTTCCATCCAGAACTTGCAGTTGCTCAACAGGAAATACTTCGTTTCATCCTTGCCGTAATCAAAGCAGCGGGAGCCCCAGGCGGGGTGGCGGCCCTGGGCGCCGGCGTAGAAATACAGGTCCTCCCGGCCGTCGAACAGGGACAGGCCTTCGGCCTCGTTATCGACACTGTGGGAATGGACGATGTCCATGATGACGGCGATGCCCAGGCCATGGGCTTCATCGACCAGGGCCTTGAATTCTTCGGGGGTGCCGAAACGGGAGCTGAGCGCATAGAAATTGGACACCTGGTAGCCGAAGGAGCCGTAGTACGGATGCTCCTGCAGGGCCATGATCTGGAGCGTGTCATAGCCCAGCGCGGCGACGCGCGGGAGCACCGTCTGCCGGAACTCGGTGAAGGTGGAGACTTTCTCCTCTTCGCTGCTCATGCCGATATGGCATTCGTAAATCAGCGGATGCGGGCGTTTTCCGGGGCGTGCGTTACGCCAGCGGTAGGGCTTTTCCGGCTCCCAGACCTGGGCGCAGAACACCTTCGTATCCGGGTCCTGGACGGCGCGGCGCACATAGGCGGGCAGGCGTTCTCCCCCACCGCCGGGCCATTCGATGAAGAGTTTGTACAGGTCACCGTGGTGGAGGAACATCTCCGGAAGACGGATCTCCCAGTTTCCGGTCCCGACCGGCCTGAGGGCATAGGCCGACGTGCGTTTCCAGTTGTTGAATTCGCCGATCAGGTAGATGCGGGTGGCATTGGGCGCCCATTCGCGGAAAACCCATTGCGCGCCCTCCTTGTGGAGGCCATAGTACAGGTGGTTGTTGAAGGCGTCCTTCAGACGGCCTTCGCCGGCAAAGGCGCGTGCCGCCTCGGCAATCCTTTCATGGCGCGCATCGATGGCGTCCTGGAAAGGCTTCAGATAGGGGTCTGTATCGTAAATCATAGGCTTAGGCTTCTATGGATTCCCGGACCGTGCGCAGGTATTCGCGGCATGCGGCGATCAATTCCTTGGAGCGCTTGACCAGCGCACCGATATCGTCCAGGCTGGTGGTGGAATCGTCCACCTTCCTGGCGATTTCTTCCAGTTCGGCCATGGCTTTCGTGTAATCGAATTTCTCTTCCATAATTATTAACGAAAAGATTTATGTGGATTGAAATGGATAAAATACAAATAACTTCTCATGCGGTTTTTTGATTTTCAAGGGGTTGGGTGACGGTAACCTGCTGCACGACGCAGTCCAGCTTGCCGTCCCGCAGATAGACTTTGAGCGGATCGCCCGGCCGGAAGTCGGCGGCCAGGCGGTCTTTTTCGCCCCGGGCGTTCTCCACCACAGGAATACCCCGGTCCAGGACCCGGCGCGGGTCGGCCGAGCGGATGTGCATCTCCATGGCGGACAGTTTGATTTCCGCCCGTTCCAGGGTGTTCTGGGCGATTTTCCGGATGTATTCACCCTGGTTGTCCAGCCGGCTTACGGCCAGTGCCAGCCGGCCGCGGGCGACTTGGAAAATGCGGCCCGAAAAGGCATCCAGGCCGTCCTCGGCTCGTTCCTGACGGGTCTTGGCACCGATACCGATCCTGTCCCGCAGGGCGGTCAGGCGGTCCTCGGCCCGCGACAAGCGTGTGCCGATACCCTGGACCATGCGCGAAGCCGACAGGTCAAGCCGGTGCGATTCCGCTTCCAGCCGCCGGGTCGCGCCCTGGCCGATCCGTACGGCGAGCTGCTCCGTGCGGGCCTCCAGGCGGGCCACCTGGCCGAGCGCGCCACGCTGCAGGCGGGCCTCCAGCATCCCGATGCGCTCGTCTTCGGCTGCGGAACAATCCAGGAAAACATCCGCCAGGGCCGTAGGGGTCTTCACGCTCCGGTAAGCCACTTCATCGGCGACATGGTGGTCGCGGTCGTGGCCGATGGCCGTCAGCACCGGCGCCGGGAAGGTCGCAATGGCTACGGCCAGGTCATAATCATCATAGCAATCCAGGTCCAGGTCGGAGCCGCCGCCGCGCAGGATCAGGACGGCGTCATAGGGGACAGTCGCCGCCGCAATGGCTTCCAGGGCCTCGCAGATGGACGCCGGGGCCGTCTGCCCCTGCATCGTCGCCTCGAAGAGGTCGAGCCGGTAGGCATAGCCGTATTCATTTTCCAGCAGATGACGCCGGAAATCGCCCAGCCCGGCGGCGTCCGGCGCGGACACCACGGCCAGATAATACGGAAGCAAAGGGAGACTGCGCTTTTGCTGACGGGTCAGCAGCCCCTCTTTCTCCAGGCGGAGAAGGGTCTGCTTGCGTTGGACGGCACGCACGCCGACCGTAAACTGGGGATTGATCCGGTCTATGGTCAGCGACATCCCGTAGAGCTCATGATAGGACGGCCGGACCCGGACGAGAACTTCTTGCCCCGCCTTGAGTTCCTGCGCCGTCACTTCCCGGAACAGCTGGCTGATGGACGGCCAGCTGGAGCGCCAGATGACAGCCCGGACCTTGGCGATCACGCCGGTCTCGTCGCTTTGAGAAAGCTCCAGATAGCAATGGCCGTTGGAACGGACGCCGATGCTGGCGATTTCCGCCTTGACCCACAGCGCGTCCGGAAACAGCCTGGCGACCCCCTGTTTCAGCAGTCGCTGCAACTCATAGAGTTCAATATATTCCGTCTCTGGTGCCATGGCTGTAAACCCGGGTCTTTGCCCGGGCTTCATGAAGGTTTATTTCTGCCGCACATAGACCTGGACGGGGCAGCCGCTCAGGTCGAAGTACTCGCGGAGCTTGTTTTCCAGGAAACGCTTGTACGGGTCCTTGACATACTGCGGAAGATTGCAGAAGAACGCGAAGGCGGGGAAACGGGTCGGCAACTGGGTAATATACTTGATTTTCACGTATTTACCCTTCCATGCCGGCGGGGGATAATTCTCGATTTCGGGCAGCAGGGCCTCGTTCAGCCGCGCCGTGGAAATCTTGCGGGAATAATTGTCATAGACATGTTGCACCTCGTCCAGGACATCCATGATGCGCTGCTTCTTGAGCACGGAAGTGAAGATGATGGGGACGTCGGTGAAGGGCGCGATACGGGCCTGGAGGGCCTCCCGGTACCGCTTCATCGTATTCTGGTCCTTCTCGAAGGCGTCCCATTTGTTCACCACGATGACGCAGCCCTTGCGGTTGCGCTGGATCAGGTTGAAAATGCTCATGTCCTGGGCTTCCATGCCGGCATTGGCGTCTATCATCAGGATGCAGACGTCGGCATGCTCGATGGCGCGGATGGCCCGCATCACGGAATAGAACTCGAGGTCTTCGCTGACCCGGTTCTTGCGCCGCATGCCCGCCGTATCGACGAGCATCAGTTCGTGGCCGAATTTGTTGTAATAGGTCGCGATGGAATCCCGCGTCGTCCCGGCTACCGGGGTCACGATGTTGCGGTCTTCGCCCAGCAGGGCGTTGGTCATCGACGACTTGCCCACGTTCGGCTTGCCCACGATGGCGATGTGGGGCAGTTCGGGATGTTCGTCGTCGTCGCCCTTGTCTTCGGGCAGGATGCGGACGATTTCGTCGAGCAGGTCGCCCGTGCCGCTGCCGTTGGCCGCGGAAATGCTCCAGACTTCGCCCAGGCCCAGGGAATAGAACTGGTAGGCGTCGTACATCTTCTCGCCGGAATCCACCTTGTTCACGCAGAGCACCACAGGCTTTTTGCTGCGGCGCAGCAAGTCGGCGATCTCCGCATCGTAATCGGTGATGCCCGTCGCGGCTTCCACCAGGAAGAGCACCACGTCGGACTCATCGATGGCGATTTTCACCTGTTTGCGGATTTCCTCCTCGAACACATCGTCCGAGCCGGAAGACCAGCCGCCGGTATCGACCACGGAAAACTCCTGGCCGCACCATTCACACTTGCCGTAATGGCGGTCCCGGGTGACGCCCGCCGTCTCATCGACGATGGCCTGGCGCATGCCGACCAGGCGGTTGAAAAGGGTGGACTTGCCCACATTCGGCCTTCCTACGATAGCTACTAAACGACTCATACTCAATCTATTAATGCTCTATTTTATACAATCCGCACCCGGCACAGGCATCGCTGTATGTCCCGGGGCACTTCGACTTCTTCTGCCGGGAAAGCCGCTCCATTTCTTCCTCTTTCATGCAGCGGATGCCCATCTTGCGCATATTCTCATTGGCTCCGACATCACTCTGGGGGAAATCCTTCTTCAGAAAGATGATGTTGAAGCACATGGCGAATACGCCGATGCCGATGATAATCAAGGCTGCGAGGAATACTTTCATGGGGCTTAATACACAAACTCGCCGCTGATGGGCTCGTATTTATACACCTTGTCGATGATCCGGGCGAAGGTCCCGGCCATGGACACGACGGTAATCTTGCTGTGGTCCTCCCCTTCTTTCAGCGGAATGGTATCCGTCACGAGGACTTCCTTCAGGGCGGATGCGGCGATCCGGTCGTATGCCGGGCCGCTGAGCACCGCATGGGTGGCGCAGGCGCGGACGCTGGCCGCTCCCTTTTCCATCAGCACGTCGGCCGCCTTGCAGAGCGTACCGGCCGTATCGATCATATCATCGACGATCACGATATCCCGTCCTTCGACATCGCCGATGGCCGTGATGGAGCCCACGACATTGGCCTTGGAGCGGGTTTTATGGCAGATGATCACCGGGCAGGCCAGGTCCCGGGCATAGGCGTTCGCCCGTTTCGCGCCGCCCATGTCCGGGGCGGCGATGGACAGGTTCTTCAGGCGCATCTGCTTGATATACGGGATAAATACCTTGCTGGCATACATGTGGTCCACCGGGCAGTCGAAAAAGCCCTGGATCTGGTCCGCATGCAGGTCGCAGGTCATGATCCGGTCGGCGCCGGAGGCCTTCAGCAGATTGGCCACCAGTTTGGCGCCGATGGACACGCGGGGCTTGTCCTTGCGGTCCTGGCGGGCCCAGCCGAAATAGGGCATCACGGCAATCACTGAGTCTGCGGAAGCCCGTTTGGCGGCGTCGATCGTCAGCAGGAGTTCCATCAGATTGTCTGTCGGCGGGAAGGTCGATTGAATGATGAAGACGGTGGCACCGCGCACGCTTTCCACAAAGGCGGGCTGGAATTCACCATCACTGAAGTGAAGGACTTCAGAGCGGCCCAGGTGCAGGGGGGCTTCCCCTTCCCCGAGATTCTTGTTCATTTCTTCCACCACTTTTTCCGCGAATTTCTTGGAAGCTTCGCAGGCAAAAAGTTCCATTCTGTGTTCAAACTGCATGACGAAATAGTTTTATGATAAAGGTTCATTCGAAATCAGGCCGGACATCTTCCAGGACCTGACCGATATATCCCGTAATCTCTTCCTTTCCCAGCCCCGACTGCGCCGAACTGACAAAACAGGGCGGCAGGGTGTCCCAGTCCAGGAGGAGTTGCTGTTTGTATCTGTCAATCTGTTTCTGAAGGGCCTGCGGGCCCATTTTGTCCCCTTTCGTGAAAATGATGCTGAAAGGGATGCCGTTTTCGCCCAGCTCGTTGATGAAATCGACATCGATTTTCTGCGGGTCGTGGCGCGAGTCCACCAGGACGAAGAGCATCACCATTTCCTGCGAATGGCTGAGGTAGTCGCTGATGATGGTGTGGAGTTTCTCGCGCTCTTTCTGGGGAAGTTTGGCGAAACCGTAGCCCGGCAGATCGACGATGTACCAGCTGTCGTTGACCAGGAAATGGTTGATCAGCTTGGTTTTGCCGGGGGTGGCGGACGTCATGGCCAGTTTGCGGTTGCCGCAGAGCATATTGATCAAACTGGATTTTCCGACATTGGATCGCCCGATAAAGGCGAATTCAGGCAGACGGCGGGCAGGTTTCTGCTCCACCCGGGTGCTGCTGCTCACAAATTTTGCTTCCGTAATTCTCATATCCGCCCTTTTCTCTGCAAAGATAAAGAATCTGCCCGGGATTTCCAATTTGTTTCATTTCTTTGCTTGAAATTCTACGCGATGGGATAGCGGATGGTGAAGCAGGCGCCGCCCAGGGAGAAGGAGCGGCTGTAGGCGATTTCCCCGCCGCAACGCTCCAGGATATTCTTACAGATGGCCAGGCCGATGCCCGTACCGCCGCTCTTGGTCGTAAAGTTCGGGGTAAAGAGCCGTCCGCGGTTCTCGTCGCGCACGCCGGGCCCGTTGTCCTCGAACACGATATCGTAATACCCTTCCCGCGAGGAATGGCGCAGGGACACCAGCACCTGCCCCTCCCGGGCGGCCGGTCCGTCCTCATGCTGCTGATTCTCAATGGCCTGCACCGCATTGGTCAACAGATTGACGAACACGCGGGTAAGCTGCGGCTTAGGCCCGGACACGCGGGCATCCTTCAGGCCCATATAATGGAATTCGATATGCTCCTTGTCGTCGAACAGGGACACCTGGTCGGCCAGCAGGGCATCCAGGTCGATATCCACCGGCTCCTCGCTGTAGAGCTTGGCGAAGGTGGAGAATTCGTTGGCCGTATCCGTCAAGCCGTCGATGCTTTCCAGGATGACCGGTACGATGCTGTCGAACTTCTCCTCCCACTGCGGGTCGTTCTTGGCCTTGAGCCGGATGATACGCTGGATCTGGAGCTTGATCGGGGTCAGCGGATTCTTGATCTCATGGGCCACCTGGCGGGCCATCTCGCTCCAGGCCTTGTCGCGTTCCACCTGGGCCGCCTGCTTGCTGCTTTCGGACAGGTCGTGGACCATCAGGTTGTACGCCCGCACCAGGGCGGAAATCTCGTCCTCCCGTTCATAGATGATGTATTCCAGACCGTCCGTACGGGCCGCGTTCATCTTCATGCCCATCTCCGTAAGCGGGCGGAACATCTTGTCCACCACCTTGGCGGTCAGGAAACGGGTCAACAGCAGCAGCAGCAGGAACACCGTGATGACAAACATCGCATGGAAGAGCGCCTCGGAACGGAAATCCAGGCCGGAATCGGTGTATGGCGCACTGAGGATGGCCAGCATGCGCCCGTCGCCGTTGAACACGGGGGCATACATCGAATAGAAGGTATGCGAGGCGAATTTTTCCTTGTGGATATAATACCGCAGGTTGCTGTACATGATGCTCCGGTAGGCGTCCTCGTCCAGCCTCGACCCGAGCATCATCCGCTCGAAAGCCTCGGGATAGGTCGATTTGAAGATGCGGCCGGAGGTCGTATAGAGGGAAATGTCCGACTTGGTGTAACTGGCGATATTCTCCAGCTCGCCGCTGAATTCCTGGGAGGAGAAGTCGTCCGGGCTGGTGAAATAGCGGCCCGAAGCCTCGACCAGCGACTGTATCGTGCTGATTTTCCCCGTCATCAGGTTCATCAGGTTGGTCTCGTTGCGCCGGTACACGAAGAGCACGCTGATGACCGCCATCGCCACCAGCGTGGCGATCAGGGACAGGTAAAGCACCGTGTTGATACGGGTCTTGTAATAGTTGCGGTCGAAGGCCGTATGGCGCCTGCGGCGGAAGGCGGTCAGGCTGATGCCGAAGTAGGCCACGATGCCCAGCAGGAAGCCGGCGACCAGGTATCGGGTGAAATCCTCATCCGGCCGGGAAATGACAACCGTCTCGTCGTCAGATACTTCCGTCGTGAAATGGATATAGCGGTCATAGGTCAGGAAGCCCGAGCCGCGCGACCCTTCGTTGGCCCGCATCAGCCCGCCGTGCAGGACGGTCGGATAGGCATAATCGCCCTGGTAGCTGACGAGTTTCCCTTCGATGTATTTGCCATAGGAATAGCGGTGCGGCACCACCACGGACCCCGGGCTGGAATTGCCCAAGATGGAAGAATAGCCGCGGCCCACCTTGTCGGCCTTGGAACCGATGCCCAACAGCAGCTTGGTGCGTCCGCCCTGGGCGTCCCCATATTCGAAAACCCCGGTATATTGCGCCTTGCCGCTGCTGGAACGCGAATAGCTGAAGCGGGAACTGTCGGCGATGGCCACCCCGCTGCTGAGCCGGTCCGCAAAATAGCGGACGACCGCCGCGTCGGACTGTTCTTCATTGAACATATACAGGCTCACGTCATAGTCCTGGCTGATGCGGGAGAGGTAGTTTTCCGTAATCCGGTCCAGGATCAGCCGGTAGTCCCGGCTGTCGGCCACCAGCGTGGGGATGACCGGGTCCCGGGCGATGGCGCGCTCCACCCCGCGCAACTGCAGCTCCAGGACCAGTTCCCTGTCCATCGCCAGGCGGTTGGCCCAGATTTCCACGCGGCTCTTTTCCCGGCGGAAGCTCAGCGTCGAGGACATGGTCACCAGATACACCGCCGCCAGGACGGACAGCAGGACCCGCGAGTGCGGGGCGAAGATATCCAGCGCCTTACGGGCCCGGCGGGGCAGCAGCGGCAGCAGCATCTGCATGAGCAGGGCCAGGGCCATCAGCAGGGCCAGATAGACCAGATATACATAGACCGTGAAGCGGGTGATGCCGGTGATCCGGTACAGCTCCAGGACGATGTTCGAGTTGAGGATGATGCTGCGGAAAGACAGGTGCAGGTACAGGGCCGTCGCGAGCATCGCCACCCCGGTGACCGCCACATACAGGACCGTCCCCGCCCGGCTGCCGAAGGCACGCCGCTGCAAGGGGATGCGGACGATATAGACGCAGGTCACCATCAGCACCACCCAGATGCCGACAATCAGCACGGCGCCCAGGGAATACAGGAAGGGACCGTCGGCAAAAATCGTCGGCGAGAAGAGGTCGGACAGCGAACGCAGGCTCAGGCCGATGAGGTAAAAACCGCCCAGGAGCAGCGTCAGCAGGGTCATGACGGTCAGCAGTCCCGTACGGGTACGGTGGCTTTCCAGGAAGAGCAGGGCCCCGGCAATCAACAGGAATACGGCAATCCAGATGGCCGTAGGATGCGGCAGCAGCGGCACGACGCTGGCATTTTCCTGGATGATTTTGACCAGCGGGCGTCCTTCGACCCGCACCGGCACACCGCCGCTCGCGGAAATGGGATGGACGGCGAAACGGTCGGACAGCTTGAGCCGGGGATTGACCCCGTTGGAGACGCCCTCGGCCAGGGTATTCTTGACCAGCAGGCCCCCGACGATCCAGCAGCCGGACGCCCCGACGCGGCCTTTGACCAGGTACCAATTCGGCCCCATGTTGAGGTAGCTCACGGTCGTATCGACATCCACGAGCGGGGACACCATGTTGTAGCGGAGGTTGCGCAGGCGCTGGATATACGGTTTGCGCGAAATGTCGTCGTTATCCAGGGTGAACTGGTTGCACCAGCAGCGCAGGGAATCGTCGTCATAGCGATAGACGACCATATCCTCGGGGAAATCGTCCAGGTCCGGCCATGCCCCGCGGTCCAGGCGGCTGACCTCGTCCATATAGCCTTCCAGCCGTTCCATACGCGCCTCGATCAGGCGCGCGGTGCGCCGGGCCGCCATGCCGGAGAAGTCGGCATCCCGGTTGACCAGCACGGAAATGGCGACCAGCAGGAGGGCCGATGCGACCAGCAGGACCCAGAGATTCTTCGTGATGATGGCGCGCCAGTTACTCATGGTGATAGGGTTCGCCCCGCAGGATCGTGCAGGCGCGGTATAGCTGTTCGACAAAAATCGTGCGCACCATCTGGTGGGAGAAAGTCATTTTCGAGAGGGAGAGGCTGCCGTCCGCACGGGCATAGACGGCTTCGCTGAAGCCGTAGGCGCCGCCGATGACGAAGACCAGGTCCCGGCCCCGGTTGAGGCGTTCCTGGAGCCAGGCGGCCAGTTCGACGGAACGCAACTGGCGGCCGCGTTCGTCCAGCAGGATGACTTCGTCCGCGGGTTTGACCTGCCCCAGCAGCAGGGCGCCTTCCCGCTCCTTGATCTGGGCCTGGGTGAGGGCTGAGGCGTTTTTGAGTTCGGGCAACTCGTTCAGGGCGAAAGGGACATAGTGGCCCAGCCGCGACCGGTACAGGTCAAGGCCTTCACGGACCCACCGCACGTCCGTCTTTCCCATCGTGAGCAGCGTGACTTTCATACGGTGCAAAGATAACAAATCCTGTCGGCATTTCAAATGACTGCCGCGGCGATGCATGGGGCCTTTGGCTCCGGCCGACGGCTTTCCCGGTTATCTTTGCACCTGCGGGCCCTCCTATCTATGAAGGGGAGGACCCCTTCAAACATCCCCCGTCGGCCTTCGGCCTCCAGAATAACAAATCCTGCCGGCATTTCAAATGACTGCTACGGGGATGCATGGGGCCTTCGGCTCCGGCCGACGGCTTTCCAGGTTATCTTTGCACCTGCGGCGCCTTGGTAAATTCAGCGTGCTATTTGGTTAAATGCTGTTTCTTCCATTCGGCGGGTGTCATACCCGTCTGTAAGCGAAAGCGTCGGAAGAAGGTTTTCTCGTTGTTGAAGCCGGATGCATCCCAAACCTCTACTAAAGACATTTCCGGGTGTTCCTGCATCAGTTTAAGTGCATATTCAACCCTGTACCTTGATATGAATTCCGGGAAGGAAATGCCCATCTGCCCGTTTATGCAGGCCGATATATAAGTGGCGTTTGTGCCAAGTTCCCGGGCGATATCCGTAATCTTCAGATCCTTGATGAGGAAGAGTTGTTTTTCCTCAACAAGGTCGGTTATGCGTGTCTGGAGGTCGTTTCTTTCAAGTTTGGCGGGGTCTTCAACCTC
>JAFUWX010000058.1 GCA_017471025.1 Bacteroidales bacterium | reverse complement strand
TGCAGGATGGCCGCCGGGAAGCAAATCTCGTTGGTCGTGGGATTGTAATAGGCGTTGACCGTCTGGGGGGTCATGCCCCACTCGGTCCTGTCCGTCGGCTGGCCGAGCTTGGACAGGTTGTCGGCGACATACCAGCGGCTGGCGGCCTTGAGGTTGTCATAATAGCTCTTCGCCGGGTCGATGTCCAGGGTGCTGTAGTCCTTCCATTTGTCGGGATAGCCGATCTTGACCGTGAAATGCTCCAGCTTCTCGTGGGCCTTGGCCTTGGTCTGCTCACCCATCCAATCCAATTCGTCGATGTGCTGGCCCAGGGCGGTGCGCAGGTTCTCGACCAGCGTCACCATTTTCTGCTTGGAGGATTCCGGGAAATAGCGCTCCACGTACATCTTGCCGACGGCCTCGCCCAGGATGGTGTTCGGAACCTGCATCGCCCGCTTCCAGCGCGGTTTCTGCTCCTGGATACCGGACATCTGCTTGCTGAAGAAGGCGAAGGAAGCGTCATAGAAAGCATCGCCGAGGGCGCCGCAGGCGTCCTGCACCAGCTGACCGGCCACATAGTCCTTCAGGACCTGGATGTCCGTCAGGATGACGTAGGCGGAAAGGGCCTCGAAGAAGGAGGGCTCGCAGAGGATGAGCTTCTCCTGGGCGGGGATGCCGCGCTCGGCGAAATAGGCGTCCAGGCACAGGCCCGGCAGCGCCGTCGTCACCTCGGCCGTCGTGCGGGGGTTATACAGCTGGGTATAATCGCGTTCGCGCACGCTGTCCCAGCTGTGGAGGGCAAGCTCCTGCTCCACGGCGAGCGCATGGTCGGCCGCGAGGGAAGGCTCCGCTACGCCGGCCAGGCCGAAGACGGTCTCCAGGAACTGGCGGTAGCCGGCCTTGATGGCGGCATTTTCCGTCAGTAGGTAATAGTCGCGGTCGCCGATGCCCAGTCCGCCCTGGCTCATGTACAGGATCTGGCTGTCACTGTCGGTCAGGTCCGCCATGACATAGGCGCTGAAGAACGGGCCGACGCTGGCGTTGTGCAGCCGCCCCACGACCTGCATCAACTCTTCCTTGGTCTGGCAGGCATAGACCTGGGCCAGATCCGCCTGGAGCGGGGCGGCTCCTTCCTGGTTGAGACGCAGGGAATCGAGCCCCTGCTTGTACAGGGTGACGATTTTGCTGTCGGTCGAACCGGGGGCCGCCTTCATCGTGGTCATTTGGGCGAAGAGGTCGTTGAGACGCTCGACATTGGTCTCGCGCAGCTGGTCGAAGCTGCCGAAACGGGCATATTCCGCGCCCAGGGGATGGTTTTTCTGCCAACCGCCCGTGGAGAACTGATAGAAATCGGTCCCGGGCGTGACGGTCGTATCCAGGTTGGAGAGGTCGATGGCCGGCACCCGTTCTTCCTGACGGGTGCTGCAGGCGGCCAGAAGCATAGCTGAAGCCAGCATAATGAAGGTTTTGTTCATATATTCTTGTTTACTTTTTTCCAATCTTGCGAAGTTACGGAATTATTCCGATATTTGCACCCCTAATTGGGGAGAAATGAATATCCGAAAATACATACGGGAAGGGATGTTGCCGGCGGCGTTGATTACGGGTGTCAGCCTGTATCTGATCTACCATTTCTCCCCCGCCCTGCGACCCGTCGGCCCTTTCTGCCACGCCGTGGCCTCCCGGGGCCAGACCTTCCTGATTTCCGTGATGCTGTTCCTGCAGTATATCCGCATCTCGCCGAAAGACCTGAGGTTCCACCGCTGGCATGCCTGGGCGCTGCTCTTCCAGGTGGGGACCTTCGCCCTGCTGACCCTTGCGGAAGTGATGCTTCCGCCGGGAAACCTGCGGATCATCGTCGAGAGCGCCCTGCTCTGTCTGATCTGCCCGACCGCCTCGGCCGCGGGCATCATTACCGAGCGTCTGGGCGGCAGCCTGCCTGCGACCATGGGCTATGTCGTCCTGATTTACGCCGTGACAACCCTGTTGATTCCGGGCGTGGTGCCCATCCTGCATCCGGCCGAGGATTTCAGCTTCTGGGCAGGCGTCTGGCGGCTGCTGGCGAAATTGTTCCCGATGCTGATCCTGCCGGGCATCCTGGCCTGGATCATCCGCTTCTGCTGGCCGGCCCTACACCGGGCCCTCTATTCCATCAGCCACCTTTCCTTCTATGTCTGGGGTGTCAGCCTGACCCTGGCCATGGTGCTGGCCACGCGGGCCCTGGTCCTGAGCGAGCCCAGCGCCGTCTTGCTGGGCGGAATCGTCGCCGTCTCCGCCGGGTCCTGCGCCCTGCAATATGCCGTGGGCCACTGGATCGGCAGCCGCTTCCCCGACCCCGGCCGGGATACGCCCCAGGACAAGCGCTCGGCCAGGATTACCTCCGGGCAGGCGCTCGGGCAGAAAAACACCGGCCTGCTCATCTGGCTGGGCTATTCCTTCATGACGCCGATTACGTCCATCGCCGGCGGCCTGTACGCCATTTTCCAGAACATCTGGAACTCCTGGGAGATCTACCGCAAAGAGAACGGCAGACAGCAATAAACACAAATAAGCCACTGGAATCCAGTGGCTTATTCTGTCGGGATGATCCGACTCGAACGGACGACCCCTACGTCCCGAACGTAGTGCGCTACCAACTGCGCTACATCCCGATTGCGGAGCGACCTTTCGGTCTGCGGGAACTTCTCCGCTTGATAAAAAAGAACCGCGCTTGGCAGTTCTTAAGTGTGGCTACGCGAGCTTGTTGATGTAAACTGCGATTCCGCTCTTGAGGTTAGCCGCTTTGTTCTTGTGGATGATACCCTGCTTCGCGAGTTTGTCAATCATCGCATAGACCTTCGGGGCATCTTCTTCAGCGGTCTTCTTGTCGGTGGTGTTGCGAATCGCCCTTATCGCGTTTCGTGTGGTTTTTGCATAATACCTGTTATGCACTCTGTGCCTTTCGCTCTGGCGAATGCACTTCTCTGCAGATGCATGATTTGCCATAATTGTATTTTTTATATTTTGGTAGTGGGTAGGAGAATCGAACTCCTATTGCGGGAATGAAAATCCCGAGTACTAACCGTTATACGAACCCACCGGCTACCCTAAGGGCTATTACCCGAATTAGGGACTGCAAAGGTATGCATAATTTTTGGGACGGCAAAATATTTTTTACTTTTCGCCCCAATTTTTTTTTACTTTTTTTCTTCCTCGCCAGGTTTATCCCATTCGAAAGAATAGATAATCGATTCAACCTGACGCAGATACTGGCGTTTGTCGTAGCGAGGGGCATAAACCCAGGCTTCCACGACGATCACCGACTTGGCGTCCGGGCTGTAGAAGGCATGCGACACGAAAGGCCCGCCCATGTAGTCGTTGTGGACCTCCCAGAAGCCGCGCGTCTGGGCGAACTGACGGCCGCGGAAACGGATATACTCGACCGTCGGCTTGATGTAGTCGCCCGTGGTCATATAGGTACCCGGGAACATGCCCGGCACATTGTCCTGGAGCACGCGGTTGCGCTGGGCGATGATGTTCTCCACGGTCAGGTTCTCCTTCTCCCCGGTCGGATAGCGGTAGATGAACACGCCCTGGTTCGAGTACTGCTTCTCGTCGGCGATCCAGATGAAATCGTCGGTCTTTTTCTTGAGCTTGTAGCCCGAAGGGAAATGCGGCGACCCGCCGAAGGTGGCGCGCACCTCCGCGGCCAGGGAACGCTCTTCATAGAGTTTGCAGTTGGCGATGATCCGGTCGCGCTCCGCCTGCTCCAGCGTACTGAGGATCCGCTCTTCGTTGTCCTTGAACAGCTGGATGGCCTCGGCGGCATCCCGGGCGCTGAGCTGGATGACGCACTGCGGGCGCGCCCACACGTCCGCCTGATAGAGCATGCCGCCCTCGGCGAGGGTCGGATCTATCTTGAAAATCACGATGTTGCGATGCACCTTGAAGATGTCGGCAAATCCGGTCGGCGAGACGTTGGCCATGTTGTACAGCGGCTCTTTCTGGGCCAGATAGGGGCAGTCTCCGGCCAGGATATCCCGGACCTCGGAGCCCAGGTCTCCGTCCCAGTTGTTCTTGTCCATGATGACAATCACTTCACCGGCCTTGCCGCTGACATTCGGCAGCAAAGTCTTGGTGCCGCTCTTGCAGGAAACGGCGGCGAGCAGGATGGCCGCCAGGATAAGGATGCGCTTCATACAATCAATAGTTCGTTAATTTGTTCCCAGGCCTAAGCGGCTCTGGATGTAAATAAAACCAGTTCTTTGAAAAGTTTGTCAATAACTTGTGGGTTCGGTCGCAGACCGGACACGCAAATAAATCGCTCAAGCATGTAGGCGTTATG
>JAFUWX010000057.1 GCA_017471025.1 Bacteroidales bacterium | reverse complement strand
TGTTCATCAAGCGGGCGAAGATCGTGCAGACCATGCGCGACTACTTCAATGCGGCGGGCTGCCTGGAGGTCGAGACCCCAATCCTGCAGTCCATCCCGGGCGGCGCCACGGCCCGTCCCTTCATCACCCACCACAACGCCCTGGACATTCCGCTCTATCTGCGGATTGCCAACGAATTGTACCTCAAGCGTTTGATCGTGGGCGGATTCTCCGGCGTCTATGAGTTCGCCAAGGACTTCCGCAACGAGGGCATGGACAAGACCCACAATCCGGAATTCACCTGCATGGAAATCTATGTCGCCTACAAGGACTACATCTGGATGATGGATTTCGTGGAGAAAATGCTCGAAAAGGTCGCCATGGCCGTCAACGGCACCACCCAGGTCGAAATCATGGGCAACAAGGTCGATTTCAAGGCCCCTTACCGCCGGATTCCGATTCTGGAGGCGATCAAGGAATATGCCGGCGTGGATGTCGCGGGCATGGGCGTGGAGCAGCTCCGTGCCGTGTGCAAGCAGCTGAACGTCGAGGTGGAACCATCCATGGGCGTAGGCAAGCTGATCAACGCCATCTTCGGCGAATACTGCGAGAAGAACTTCGTCCAGCCGACCTTCGTAATCGACTATCCCGTGGAAATGTCCCCGCTGACCAAGCGCCACCGCGAGAACCCGGCCCTGACCGAGCGCTTCGAGCTCTTCGTCTGCGGCAAGGAACTGGCCAACGCCTATTCCGAGCTGAACGACCCGGTGGACCAGCTGGAGCGTTTCGAGGAGCAGGCCCGCCTGAAGAGCAACGGCGACGACGAGGCCATGTTCATCGACTACGACTTCGTCCGGGCCCTGGAATACGGCATGCCGCCTACCTCCGGACTGGGTATGGGCATCGACCGGCTGACCATGTTCATGACCGGCCAGAGCACCATCCAGGACGTGCTTTTCTTCCCGCAGATGCGGCCTGAAAAGATGCTCAAGAAAGACAATGAACCCGATCAGGCATAAGCGATGGCACAGAAAAAACTCACCCTCAACACCCAGGACAAGAAGCTGGCCGGCGTGTGCGCCGGACTGGCGGATTACCTGGAAATCGACGTCACGATTATCCGTGTGGCTTTCCTTTTCTTCACCCTGGGCATGGGTGGAGGATTGCTGCTGTATCTGATTATGTGGGCCGTGATGCCCAAGGATACACCCCGGATCGAAGGGGGCCACTACCAGCAATAGCCCATGCGTACGGAGACGGTCACTTCCGCCCGGAATCCGAAATTCAAGGACCTTCTCGCGCTGCAGGAGAAATCCCGCCTGCGTCGCGAGAAGGGTCTTTTTGTGGTGGAAGGACGCCGGGAGCTGGGCCATTGCCTGGCGGCCGGCTATGTTCCGGATACGGTCTTTTATTGTCCTGAAATCCTTCCGGAAGGAGAATTGGCCGCCCTCCTGGGAGGGTATTCGCCCCTGGTTATCGAACTGCCCCGCCCCTTGTACGAGAAGGCGGCCTACCGCGAAAGCACCGAAGGGGTATTGGCCGAAATCAAGGCCAAAGAACTTTCCCTCAACGACTTACAGCTTCCTGAGAATCCCCTTCTCCTCGTGCTCGAAGCGGTCGAGAAGCCGGGAAACCTGGGCGCCGTCCTGCGCAGCGCCGATGCGGCCGGAGCGGATGCCGTCCTGGTCTGCGACCCGCTGACGGACCTGTTCAACCCGAACCTGATCCGCGCCTCCATCGGGGCCATTTTCACCGTCCCCACCGTCGCCGTTTCTTCGGCACAGGCCATCGCCTGGCTGCGCAGCCGGGGAATCCGGATCTATACCGCCCAGCTGCAGGATTCTTCCCTGTATTACGACACCGACCTCAAAGGGCCCTCCGCCCTGGTCATGGGCACCGAATCCACCGGCCTCACGCCCCAGTGGCGCGAAGCAGCCGACCGACACATCCGTATTCCGATGCGCGGCCGGCTGGACTCGCTCAATGTGTCCGTATCCGCATCCATCCTCCTCTTCGAAGCCGTCCGGCAGCGCGGATAGTAAAAGGAATGAAGAAAAATAAGCTACCTCGTTTCAAAACCTGGGAATGGCCAAAATGAATTTTTTGGCCATTCCCTTTTGGTCTCCTAACCCCCTCAGGCTTCGCCTGAACCCCCTTAGGGGGTATTTCGGCCTCCGGCCGGCAGGCCTCGGCCACATTAGAGGGAGGGGCCCAAACTTGTTTGGGAGGGATGGAGCGAAGCGGAAGGTTTTGAAATGAGGTAGCTTATTTTTCGGAATGACGTAAACTACAGCAACGAACGAACCGCCTCGGCGATGTGGGCGGCATCGAGCCCATAAGCCCGCATCAGCTCGGACGGCGTACCGGTCTGTCCGAAAAGGTCCTTTCCGTTGATATAAGCCAGCCGGGTCGGAAGCTTCTCGGCCAGGACGGCGGCGATACACTCGCCCAGACCGCCGGCACGGTTGTGCTCCTCGGCCACGACAGCCCGCCCGGTCTTGCGGACAGAAGCGATCACCGCCTCCTCATCCAGCGGCTTGATCGTCGCGATATCAATGACTTCCACCGAAATGCCCTCGGCCTCCAGCGCCTGTGCCGCCTGAAGCGACTCCCAGACCATGTGGCCCGTCGCAAAGACAGTGACGTCAGTGCCCTCGTTCATCACATAAGCCTTGCCGATCTCGAAAGGCTGTTCCGGGTCCGTGAAATTCGGAACACCCGGACGGCCGAAACGCAGATAGACGGGGCCGTCGTAACGCGCCGCGGCCAGGGTGGCCTGCACCGTCTGGTTGTAGTCGCAAGGGTTGAGCACCACCATGCCGGGAAGCGCACGCATCAGCGCGATATCCTCCATCGTCTGGTGGGTCGCGCCGTCCTCGCCCAGGGTAATGCCCGCATGCGAAGAAGCGATCTTGACATTCGTCATGCCGTAGGAAACCTCCTGACGGATCTGGTCATACACGCGTCCGGTCACAAATTCGGCGAAAGAGCCGATGAACGGAATCTTGCCCGCGATGGCCATGCCGGCTGCCGCGCCGACCATATTGGCCTCGGCAATGCCGCACTGGAAGAAACGGTCGGGGAATTCTGCCGCGAAGGCATCCATTTTCAAGGAACCTTTCAAGTCCGCGGTCAAGGCGACGACCCGGGCATCCGCCCGTCCGGCCGCCAGCAGTCCGGCGCCAAATCCGCCGCGGGTATCTTTTTTACCAGTATCAATATATTGTTTCATAGTCGTTTACATTTAGAAATCACCCAGGGTCTCTTCCAGCTGCTGCATCGCGTTCTCGCACTGCTCGGCCGAAGGGGCCTTGCCATGCCATTTGCAAGTGCCCGCCATGAAATCCACGCCGTGTCCCATGTCCGTCCGGAACAGGATCATCACCGGCTTGCCGGCGCTACGCAGCGATTCCGCCTGCGCGAATGCCTCCAGGACGGCGGCCATGTCGTGACCGTCGGCCACGAGGGTGCTCCAGCCGAAGGCTTCCCATTTGGCACGGAGGTCTCCGCCGCCGGATACGGAATCGACCGTTCCGTCAATCTGCTGACCGTTCCAGTCCGTGATCCCGATGAGGTTGGACAGGCCGTGATGGGCCGCGAAGGCCGCACCCTCCCAGATCTGACCCTCCTCGGACTCACCGTCGCCGCACAGGAAGAAGACCCGGTTCGGGTCGCCGTCCATCCGCTTGGCAAGGGCCAGGCCTGCCGCCACGGAAACGCCTTGTCCCAGGGAACCGGAAGCCTGCGTAATGCCCGGAAGGCCCTTGCGCACGGACGGATGTCCCTGCAGGCGGGAACCCATCTTGCGGAAAGTCGCCAGTTCGCTGACCGGGAAATACCCGCAGCGGGCCAGCACGGAATAATAGACCGGCGTCAGGTGCCCGGCCGAAAGAATGAACATGTCCTGTCCCTTGCCGTCGCGCGTCCAGCGGGCAGGGTCATGGTGCATCACGGAAAAATACAGGGCGGTCAGGATGTCCGCGCTGGACATGGAGCCGCCGGGGTGACCGGAGTTCGCCAGGGTGACCATCCGGACGATGTCCCGACGGACCTGGGTCGCCGTCTTTTGAAGTTGAAGGATATCTATAGTCATAAAGAATTTAGGTGTAATTACCATTATCGAACAAATTTATGTATATTTGTTCACTTAAACAAAAATTTCTATGAAACAGTTCTCTGCCGTCCTTCTGGCAAGCGTCATTCTGCTGGCCTGCAGCACCCCTTCGGAGCGCACGGCTTCCGGCCTGGACCCCGTCCGCTTCCACAGTACGTACAACGGGAAAGCCACCGCGCTTTACACCCTGACCAACGACTCCGGCATGGAAGTCTGCATCACCAACTTCGGCGGACGCATCGTCTCCATCCTGGTGCCCGACAACGCGGGACGGATGCAGGATGTGGTCCTGGGCTTCGAAAGCGTCGAAGACTACTTCCCCGAGCACAACGCCACCGACTTCGGTGCCGCCATCGGCCGCTATGCCAACCGGATCGGCCAGGGCCGTTTCACCCTGGACGGACAGGAATACCAGCTGCCCCAGAACAACTTCGGACACTGCCTGCACGGCGGTCCGACCGGCTGGCAATACCAGGTCTATACCTGCCTGGAAGCCGACCGCAGCCACCTCAAGCTGCAACTGGAATCGCCTGACGGAGACAACGCCTTCCCGGGGAATGTCCGCGCCGTCGTCACCTATACGCTGACCCCGGACAACGCCATCGAAATCGCCTACGAAGCGACGACCGACGCCCCGACCATCGTCAACATGACGAACCATACGTATTTCAACCTGTCCGGGACGCCCGGCAAGCACCGCATCACCGAGGACGAGCTCTACCTCAACGCCAGCAACTATACGCCTGTGGATGATACCTTTATGACGACGGGCGAGATCATTCCCGTGGCCGGTACCCCCTTCGACTTCACCCAGCCGCGGCGCATCGGCGACGGCATCGACGCCGACAACGAGCAGATCCGCAACGGACATGGCTATGACCACAACTGGGTCCTGGACACCGCCTGCGACATCAGCCGCGTGGCGGCCGAACTGTACTGCCCCGCCAGCGGCATCGACCTGAAGGTCTATACCGACGAGCCCGGCATCCAGGTCTATTGCGGCAACTTCCTGGACGGCACCGTGACCGGCAAGAAAGGCATCGTCTATCAGCGCCGCACGGCCATCTGCCTGGAAACCCAGCACTACCCCGACTCCCCGAACAAGCCGCAGTGGCCTTCCGTGGTGCTGCGCCCGGGCGAGACCTACCGCAGCCATTGCACCTTCGCCTTCAGCGTGAAATAACATGGCCGAGCTCACCGAAGTCCTGGAAACAGCCGCCCTGGCAGGGCATATCCTGCTGGAAAACGGCGCGGAGATTTCCCGCGTCGAGGACATCATGGCCCGCATCGCCTCGCATTTCGGCGTGGACTCGGGCAACTTCTTCGTCTTGTCGAACGGCATTTTCACCACCGGCCGCAGCGGAAAGCTGCCCAAGGCCGGCGGACAGGCTTCCAGCTATGCCAACGTAGAATTCATCCCGATCCGGGGCATCCAGCTGTGCAAGGTAGCGGCCGTCAACCGGCTCAGTTACGACATCGCGGCCGACCGGGTGTCCCTGGAGCAGGCCCGGCAGCGGCTGACCGCCATCCGGGAAATGCGCCCCAAACCCATCTGGGAACAGCTGGCCGGCTCCGCCTTCGGGGCCGCCGGCTTCTGCGCCGTATTCGGCGGAGGCTTCCTGGACTGCGCCGCGGCCTTCGTGGTCGGGCTGCTGCTGAACGGCTTCGTGCTCGGGGTCAGCGGACGGTACCTGTCCAAGATCGTGGGCGGCATCTGCAACGCCTTGCTGGCCACGCTACTGTGCATCGTCTTCTACCGGATCGGCTTCGGCAACAGCCTCAGTAACATCATCATCGGCGCCATCATGCCCCTGATTCCGGGGGTTCCCTTCGTCAACGGCGTCCGCGACCTGGCGAACGGGGATTACATCGCCGGCCTGACGCGGCTTACCGACGCGATGCTGGGCTTCCTGTGCATCGCCCTGGGCGTGTCGCTGAGCTTTCTGCTGGACGGGGCCGTGTTCAGCGGCGTGATCGACCTGCAGGGCGTGCGGATCAGCCCGGAGACCGCTCCGCTGGCCTGGCAGGCCCTGGCCGCCTTCATCGGAACAGCCGCCTTCGCCATCCTCTTCGGCGTGGACCGCGAGCATTACCTGGCCTGCGGGGTCATCGGCGCCCTGGGCTGGATCGCCTATCTGCTCCTGGTCCGTTATGCCGGTGCCACCCCGCCCGTCGCCACCCTGGCCGCCGCCGTCATCGTCTGCGTGCTTTCGCGTGGCGTAGCGGTGCCGTACAAATGCCCCAGCACCGTTTTCCTGCTGTGCGGCATCTTCCCGCTGGTGCCGGGAGCCGGGCTGTTCTGGTTCACCTACTACCTGATGTCCAACCAGTTCGACCTCTCCGGCCCGACCGGTTTCATGGCCGTCAAGGTGGCCGTCGCCATCGTCCTGGGCATCATCCTCGCCATGGAACTTCCGCAGCGGCTCTTCTCCCGGAAAAGGTAGAGAAAATCCCGGAAAAAGGCGCCCGGGCCGGCGAAAAGGACGGCGGCTCGGCTTTTTTGCATATCTTTGCGTATCAGAATATTGCGTATGAAACACCCTTGGATGCTCCTCCTGTGCCTGGCCTGCGCCTGCAGCACAGTCTCCATCGAGGCGCCGACCGCCTCGCAGCCTGTCATTCCCGAACAAGCCGCCTTCGCCGACGGCCTCCTGCCGGACATCACGCCACAGGGCTGGATCGGCACCTTCCTGGAACGCCAGCGCAGCGGCATGACCGGCCATCCGGAAGCCCTCTCCTACCCCTATGACTCCTGCCTGTGGAACGGCGAAATCAGCCGGAACACCGAATCCTACGGCTCCGACTGGTGGCGCTATGAGCAGACCGCCTACTACACCGACGGCCTGGTGAAACTGGGTTATCTCCTGAAAGACAAGGACTTGATCGAGAAAGGCGAGGCGGGCATCACCTATACGCTGGCCGGGGCCGACAGCCTGGGCCGGCTTCCGCACACGGATTTCGAATGGGCGCGGATGTGGCCGATGGCCGTCTTCTTCCGCCCGGTACAGGCCTACGCCCAGGTCCATGGCGACGGCGACATCCCGGCCGTCCTGGCCCGGAACTTCGTCGCCTACAGCGACGAGGAGCTCAGCGTCTGGCGCAACATCGTCAACATCGAAGGCATGCTGTGGACCTATGACCACGGCGGTGACTCCACCCTGCTCGCCCGCGCCGAACGGCTCTGGAACGGCGGCGCCTTCGGCGACCTCACCCCCGAAGTCTGCCTGGCCGACACGCTGCCCATCATCCACGGGGTCACCTTCAACGAAGAGCTGAAACTGCCCATGATGCTCTATGCCCATACGGGCAAGGAAGCCTACCGGACCGCCGCCATGACGGCCTACAACACCCTGGAGCAGCAGCACATGCTGCCCGACGGGGTCAACACCAGCGCCGAACGCCTGTTCCCCAACGACATCAACAGCAGCCACGAGACCTGCGACATCGCGGATTACACCTGGACGATGGGCTATTTCCTGATGACGACGGGAGAGGGCCGCTGGGCGGACAACATCGAGAAGGCCGTGTTCAACGCCCTGCCCGGCGCGATCACGAAAGATTTCAAGACACTGCAATATTTTTCCTCTGTCAATCAGGTGATTGCCACGGGTGATTCGAACCACAACGAGTTCTTCCACGGCAGTACCTGGATGGCTTACCGCCCGACGCACCAGACCGAATGCTGCGCCGGCGCCGTCCACCGGGTCATGCCGAACTATGCCGCCCGCATGTGGATGCGCGGCCAGGACGGCGCGCTCGTCGCCGCCCTGTACGGACCGTCCACCATCACGGCCGCCCTGCCCTCCGGCGCGGCCTGCCGTGTCCGCGAAGAGACGGCCTATCCTTTTGGGGAAAGCATTGATTTCCATTTCGAAATGGAGAAGCGGGAGCGCTTCCCCTTCATCCTGCGGATTCCGTCCTGGTGCAAGAACGCCCGCCTGAGCGTCAACGGCCGGGATGCCGGCCTGGCGCTGGAGCCCGGTTCCTTCGTCACGCTGGAGCGGACCTTCCGTAACGGAGACGTCGTCCGGCTGGAGGTGCCGATGGAGATTGTCCGGGAGCAGGTGCCGATGGGCGGCGTCTGCTACGCCCGCGGACCGCTGCTGTATGCCTATCCTGTCCCCCAGCGGGTGGAAAACGACGAGAAAGTGTATGACAACATGGCCGGGAAAGTCCCCGGGAATCCGGATTTCCACTGCCTGTCCATCACGCCGGCGGGCCCGTGGAACTACGCCGTCTCCGGCAATGAAGCGGAGTGGGTGCCGACCCCGCAGCAGGCAGGAAGCTACCCCTTGGACCTCGATACGGCTCCCGGGAAAATCCGCATCCCTGTCCGCCAGATCGAATGGCCGCTCTGGCAGGACCGCTACACCCCGTCCGTTCCGAAAACCGTGACGCCCATCTCCGAGGAGACGGAAGTCATCGAGCTGGTTCCTTACGGATGTACAGAATTGAGAATCAGCGTATTCCCGCAAATATAGCCGGATAGCGGCCCCAGAAATACAAGGGCGTACTCGCCCACAGATGGCAGTAGCTGTTCAGCCCGGGATGGCCGTAGGGCGAGGCGTCCGGATGGTCCGCATCCCAGATTTCACAGAAGGTATCCAGGCCCAGGCCAGCCATCGCGCCCCAGCAGGAGCGCATGACCTGCCGGGCCTCTTCTTCCATGCCGCAGCGGATCAGCGCTTCCACGAGGAAGTGCATGGCCCCCGGGGTATTGGGCCGGAGGAATTGCGGATCGGAGAGGGCGCGCAGCAGCACCCGACGCGCGGCAGGGCCGGATACGACATCGCCCAACACCATCCAAATCTGCGAATGGACGGAGCGCTGTTGCGCATCTCCGCTGACGAAAACTCCTGATTTCCAAAGATATCGGCGGGCAGCTTCCTGCATCTCCGCCGCCCGGGTCCGCCACTGCTCCGCAAGCGGCGCATCGCCCAGTTTCTCAGCCAGCAGCGCCCCTTGCCGCAAGGCGCAGATCAGCAGGCCATGGGTGGAAGTAGTCCTGTCCAGGCCCTCACACCAGTCGAACACCTGCCAAACCGGCACGGAAGGATGGAAGAGGCTGCGCGCATCGAGAAAGCCCAGCGCAGTCTGCAATTGCTTGACGGCGACAGGCCAGAGGTCGCGCACGAGGTCCAGGTCGCCGGTCTGGTCCAGGTATTCCTGCAGCATCAGCGGAAAATACAGGCTGGCGTCCGGCGCATAGGACCATTCCTGGGGATGGGGCTGCGGACTTTCATAGACCTGGCTGTTGAGCGTACCATCGGGGGCGGCGCATCCCGCCAGCAGATACAGGCAGCGGCGTACCAGGTCCATATTCCGGAAAGAATAGCGGTTGGCCAGCATGCCGAGGTAGAAATCCCCGGCCCAGAGCCGCCTGTCGCGCTTCGGCCCATCTTCCATCACGGTCTGCATGCACTCGGAGAGCGTCGCGAGGGCCATCTGCGGGATGCGTCCCTCCACCTGGGGCGCCTCCCCGGCCGCGCTGACGGCGCGCAGGGAAACATCATCGACGGCAAAGGAAAAAGCCGTCGGGGTATCCGGGAAAGAGACGGACAGATAGCGCCCGGAAAAGCGGCGGGAAAGGGTCAAGGGAGCCGACAGGTCCCAGACCGTGACGGTCTCATCCTGCAGCCAGGCCCGGGAAAGCGTTCCGGTCCAGGGCTCGCGGGACAGCATCAGTTCGGCGGGAATCTCCCCCATCCGGATGCAGGCCCGAAGAGGCGCGTCCTGGGTCCCGGAAAGCACCCGGAAACGCAGGGTGAGGTAGCCCGTCAGGTGGCGCCCGAAATCAAAGACGGCACTTCCCGGTACGGCTTTCCAGCCCTGGAAGGCCGCACTGTCGGGCACGATATCCACCGTATCCACGGGGTGGCAGACCCGCTCCTGAAGCACGGGCGTATAGCGCTGCGCCTGTTCCAGCCAATGCTGGCGATAGGGGGCATAGACATCCTGGCCATACCCGCCCAGGCAGAGCGTGGCCGTCAGCAGCAGGAGGACGAACCGTTTCATTCAGGACGGGATAAGGCCTCCAGCAGGGAGCGGCGAAGGACGCGGAAGTCTGTCGGCGAGGTGGTATAGACCCACCAGTTGGTGACCATGCTGCCGCACAGGGCGCGGGCCGCGGCGGGATCACGCTTTTCCAGCATGCTCAGCAGGGTATGGTCTTCGATGCCGTCGCGCATGGCTTCGAAACGGATGGACCGCAGGAATTCATGGTAGCCGGGATAGACGATCCAGGCGTCGCCGCCGGGCAGGATCGTGCCCGTACCCATCAGGTCGGCCCGCCGGAAGGTCTGCTCGTTCCAGTAGTTGAAACCCCAGTGCAGGTGGCCGGTGGCACCGTATTTATAGGCCATCCAATAGAGGATGCGGCCCTTGATGAGCGGCTGCTCCATGAAGCGGTTGGGATATTCGCCCCGCGGGAAGCAGCAGGTATAGAACCAGACCTCGTCCCCGGCGGCCTGGCGGCTCCGGTAGAAGTCGTAGTTGTTGTGCCAGGTGTCCAGTTGGGGCACCCAGATGTCCACCGCGCCGGTCAGTTTCGTGGTCTGGAGCGCTTCCATGACCTTGATTTCGGGGGCGATGGACTTCACGAAGGCGACCACGCGCCGGTAATCGTCGGCATTGACGTCGATCGGCTCGTCGCAGACCTGCTGGCAGTAACGGTCCATCCAGCCGTTGGCCTTGAGGTTGTCCACCAGGGCGGGCAGGAAGGCCGAATAGAATTCTTTGACACAGGGTTCGTCGATCTTGTGGGATTCGATGCCGCCCTGGCCGTCGGGCAGGAAGAGGGAGAATCCGCTGGTCCATACGGGCTCCGACCGGTGGCCGATTTCCCCTCCCTCCAGGCGGGAAAGCACCCCGGCTTCTTCGTAGATTCGGGCCACGCGGTTGAAATGGCTAAAGTCGAAACGGTAACCTTCCCCGGTCTTTTCCATATCGACCAGCCCGAACAGCGGAATCCGCGTCATCGTCTGGTAGGCTTCCTTCAGGGCGGCGGCCATATCCCACAGATACTGCTCATGCAGGGGCGAGAAAGGCTCGACCGTTTCCCCGCCGTTCCACATTTTCATGCAGAGCGGGAAGTCGAAATTCCAGTTCGTGCTTTGCAGGACGGGCTCTTCCAGGGTAATGGGCCAGACCCGGATGCTGACCGGCAGCGAGCGGGAGAAATGCCGTCCGCTGAGGCGGAAAACGCCGGTATAGACCCCGGGCGCGGCATCCTCGGGGACTTTGACCGTCACCCAGGCGGCCGTCGTCCGGCCGGCAGGAACCTCCCAAGGTCCCTGGGTCAGGATCGGGTCCGGGAACTGGCCCGAGACCGGACGCAGGGCATCATGGGCCGGGTCGGTGGCATATTCTTCCACGCCCACATAGCCCACCAGGCCGCAGCGGAGGGTCTCCAGCCCCTCGCAGGAAAAGGATACGGTCACGTCCTCCAGCGTCGAGAAGGCGCGCAGGGCGAACTGCAGGGTCGCATGGCCGCCCCGGACGGCCTGGGTCGTATCGGTAAAGGGGGCCGGGATGGCCGTTTCGGGGAAAATCTTGACGAGCGGGTCGGTCTGGACCACTTGCAGCTCCTTCGGGCCACAGGCGGCGAGCAGGAGCAGCAGCGGGAGGATGAATCTGGCTTTCATAAGGCTTCTATTGGCTGAGGTATTCCAGCATATCCTTGCGCAGCTGGCGGAAATGTTGGACATCCATATCGTATAACGGAGCGCCGCGGTCCACGATCAGGCGGGCGCAGAAGGCATCGGCGTCGGCCTTTGAGCGCTTTTCAATCATGCGCAGCAGGTCGAAATCCCGGATACCGTCGCGCATGGCGTGCAGGCGGATGGAAGGATAGACCTTGTGGTCGCCGGGCCAGATGATCCACATGTCTCCGGCCGGATAAGTGCCGCCGGCATCGCGCCAAGGGTCCTTATACTGCGCGCCGACCCAGTAATTGAGGCCCCAGTGCAGGAAGCCCCAGGTGTCGTAGCTGTAGTTCAGCCAGTGCAGGATGCGGGTTTTCAGCAGCGGGATGCGGATGAAACGGTTGGCCCAGTTGCCCTGCGGCCCCATGGCGCAGTACATCCACTGGCGCTGCCCTTCGGGGGCATGGATCTTTTCCGAGGTCCACTGGTCCAGGCAGGGATAATCCACCTGCGAAAGGTCCACCAGTGCGGACTGGATGGGCTCCAGGATCGGGAAATCCGGCGCCGCCTGCTTGACGCAGGCCACCAGGTCGTTGTAGGCCTTGGCATTGTCATCCCCGGGTTCGTCGCTGACGGTCTGCATATAGACGTCCCACCATTTGCGCCCGTCGGGGAAGCTGTGGGACTGGAGCATGGTGCGCAGGCCGTCGAAATAGGCCTTCAGCCGGGCGACGACGCAGCGGTATCGCTCCGGTTCGGTCGGGAAATCGACCCAGACGATTTTCGGATTGTTGGATTCGTCCACGACGATATCCCCCGCGTCATCCAGCTCGAAGCCCGCGACGGTCAGGGTACCCTCGCCCCGGGCGGCCACCAGGTTGTGGCCCTGGATCTGCCGCAAATCCTTGCAATGGTTATAGAAGAGGTCGAACTCGCGCTTGTAGGCCGCCTCGTCGAAGGTAATGACCGGCTCCCATTTGCCGTCGTCGCGCTTGCGGGCGGAGGTATAGACATAGCTGTAATGCGAGGCATACATCAGGCGCCAGCCGTTCTGCCCGTAATCATTCATAAAGTCAATGATGATCGGCATATAGGTGTTCAGCGACTGGTACATATCCGGGGAGGAGCCGTCACCCGTCATCGTCTCGATTTCGGCATAGTTCTGCCACTGGAGCACATCCAGGCCCTGCCGTTCCGGGAGCGTGACGTCATAGACCTGCACGACGAAAGGCAGGGTGGCCTCGCCGCGGGAGCTGACCTTCACCTCGCCCTCGTACAGGCCGGGCGCGAAGTCACGCGGGATATCGAATTCGACCCAGAGGGCCGTATGGCGGTTACGCTGGAGCCAGGCTTCGTAGTCGGAAAGCGGCATCAGCGGATCCGGGATATTGTACAGGCTGTGGGAATAGCAGTCGGGCGGGGTGCCGCCGCACCAGGAATACCACTGCTCGGTGGTCCGTACGTCGCGCACCCACCACAGCTTCGGGGCCAGCAGCCAGCCGTCTCCGCCGGGGGCGGCAAACTTCGTCACTTCTGGGACGATGGCGTCCTGCTCGGTATCGGAATAGACCAGGAACTGGAAGGTGGCCGTCTCTCCCCGGGCCACGCGGACCGTATCCCGGCAGAAATCGAACTCGGTGTCCGCCACCGGTTTCAGCAGCGGATCCACCTGCTCCAGCCAGAGATGGTCATGGACCAGGATCTCCGCTTCCCAGGTCATGTCGCCCAGCTGTCCCTTCACGGTGGCATAGCCGGGGGCGAGGGCGTCGATGACGCCGCCGGCCACCGTCGCCACGGTCTCATCGGAGGAGGTCCAGACGGGCCGCTCCGTGGTATTTTCCGGGGTCAGGGCCACTTCCAGGGCCGTTTTGGTCCCGATCAGCAGGGAACGAGACGGAAGGGTGACCGCGAAGCCTTCCGCGGGGATGAAGAGTTCCGAACAGACCACATGGCAGACGCCCTGTTTGCCGCCGCAGGCGGCGATGATGTCCGCCTCTCCCTCGGCGAGGGCCGTGACCATGCCGGCGTCATTGACGGAAGCGATTTCCGGGGCGGAAGAAGACCAGGTAACGGTCTTTTCGCGGGCATTCCAGGGGGCCACCTGGGCGGAAAGCGTCTCCGCCCGGCCGATGATCAGGGAAAGGGTCGTCCGGGAGAGGGTCACCGTCCGCACATCGTTCGTCACGGAAGGTAAATCCGTGATAGACTGTTCTTTGCTGCAGGCGAACAAGGCCAGCAAGGCGATGCCGAGCATGAAAAATCTGCGCATATCAGGAAGGATAATAAGTCAATGGATAATAATTCAGGCAGTCCTCGTCGGGGGACAGGGACACTTCGCGCAGGTAACTGCAAGGCGCACCGTCACGGAAGGCGCGGGCGCGGACCGTCACCGGCGCGTCGATGACGAAAGGTTCCGTATAGAGCGGCGACTCCGCGGTGGGGTCGCTGCCGTCCAGGGTATAGCGGACCTGGGCCAGCGGATGCTCGGCCTCCATCTGCACGCGGCCGTCGATGCAGAGCACTTCGGGGGCATCATGCAGGTCGCCCACATGCAGGCCCCAGCGGGACTGCAGCAGGTCCAGATGCGCCGGCAGGCGGGTCCGGAAATCCGCCCAGGAGCGGCGCTCGTCCGGGCTCCAGGCCAGTTCGGCCACGGCCAGCAGACGCGGGAACATCATATATTCCAGGTGCTCGTCCGTCGGGATATACTCGCCCCAGGCGCAGCCCTGGACGCCCACGACATTCGCCGTGCAGGCGGGCTGGATATACTCCACCGAATTCGGCGCCACATAGCGCGCCTCCACCAGGCTTTCGTTCGCGGCCGCTTCCTGCGGGGTATCCGGAACCGGGATGAAACGGTACATTTTCTTGATGGGAGAATAGCCGTACATGGCCTTCGGCTCGAAATGCGGGTCGGCCTGGTACCAGTCGCAATAGAGGATTTCGCCCGGGGTCATCACGGCCTTCAGGCCGCGGTTGGCCGCCCGGATGCCGCCCTTCTCACCGCGATAGGAATACACCATCGTGCCGCTGTCCAGGTCATCGTTCTTGAGCAGTTCGTCCCAGCCGGCCATCGTCCGGCCATGTTCCCGCAGGAAGGCCTGGATCCGGCTGACCATATAGCACTGGAGGTCGTCGTAAGAGTCCATCCCCTGCTCCCGCATCAGCCGTTGACAGGCCGGACAGGTCTTCCAGGCCCGTTTGCGGGCCTCGTCGGCCCCGATGTGGATTACCTTGCAGGGGAAAAGTTCCATCACTTCGGTCAGCACCGTTTCCATGAAGGTATAGACCCGTTCTTCGGCCGGACAGAATTCGCCGCTGCCGTAGGGCCGTTTCTCGCAGCTCAGTTCGGGATAGCCCACGAACACCGCGTCGGAATGGGCCGGAAACTCGATTTCCGGGATCACCTGGATGTGGCGTGCCGCGGCATAGGCGACGATTTCCCGGATGTCCTCGCGGGTGTAGTAGCCGCCGTAAGCCCGGGGCGTATCGGCCGTGCAGAAGAGCCGCTTGTCCATTTTCCACCAGCCGTCCCAGTCTTTCATCACCCGGTATGCCCCGCGTTCGGTGAGCAGGGGATAGTGCTCGGACTGGAGCCGCCAGCCGCCGTTGTCGGTCAGGTGGAAATGAAAATAGTTGAACTTGTAGAAGGCCGCCACGTCGAGCAGTTTCTCGATTTCCGCCTTGTCGTGGAAATGCCGGGAGACATCCACATGGAAGCCCCGGTAGGCAAAGCGCGGCCGGTCTTCGATGCGAACATGGGGAAGTCCCTGCGCATCAGGAAGTTGCGCGAGCGTCTGACGGGCATAGAACACCCCGGCGGAATCGGCTGCCGCTATCTTCACCCCCGTCCGGCCGGTCTCCAGGATATAGCCTTCGGGCCCCAGCCTTTCGGCCAGCGCGGCATCCAGCGTCACCCGGGCCGCCCCCTGCAGGTCCGCCGGCACGGGGCTGTGCCCGGCGCGGACCGTCATCTGCGCCGGAGCGGGAATCACGTCCACACGACCCGGCTGCCGGGCCGTACAGGCGGTAAGCAATAACAAAGCGAGTATCAGGTTTGGTTTCATCGTACAGGTAGTACAGGTTTATTCAAAATCCACTTCGACGTTGCCCGAGACCACGAAGGACGGGCCGGCGGCGGTAATCTTCCGGCCGTCAAAGACCATGTTCTTGATATGCAGGCCGCTGACGGAGTGCTGGTTGGTCATGACATGGCAGGCCGGGGTCTGCACCGCATTGGCGTCGTATATCGTGAAGTTTTCCAGGGTGATGTCGGACATCGTGCAGGTGCCGTTCATCTCCCGGTACTGGCGGATGGCGACGTTGCGTCCGGTCTTGTCGATGCTGTCGAAAATGAGGTTCTTGGCATGGACCCCCCGGATCGGCATGGCGGTGCCGCCGGCCCAGCTGTAATCCGGCGAGGCGTACTGGCCGATGGCGAATCCGGCCCGCAGGTCGTCCATGGCCACGCCGGCCTTGTGCTGGAGGATGATGCAGTCTTCCACCCGGATGTCGTGCAGGTAGCCGGTCCCATGGTCCACGTTGCCGGCCTCGGGCCCGATGACGATGCCGCGGGCATAATCATTCCAGATCAGGTTGTCATGGATATACACGTCGCAGCAGTCAGACACCGGATTGGCCGTGAAGCGCACCTTGACGGTGATGCAGTCGTCGTAATTGCGCAGGAAACAGTGCTGGATCTCGACGTTGCGGCAGCAGACGATGTCGATGCCGTCCCCGTTGAGCTCCCAGCCGATGATGTTGACCCCGTCGATCTTCACGCCGTCGAAATTGAAGACGGAAAGGTTCCAGCTGGGGCCGTTGATGATGGTGATATCCTTGACCGTCAGGTTCTTAAGCACCCGTTCATGGCGGGGGTTGCAGCTCAGGATGATCGCGCCGTTGCTGTATTGCTCGCCCCAATGGCGCAGCTTGTCGCCGGAGAGGACACCGTGGCCGGCAATGGTGCAGTCGTCCCCATGGACCCGCACTTCCGCATAGAGGACGGCGCCGTAATCCAGATACAGCGTCTCGCCGTCATAGAGGTCCACGATGCCGGGATTGTGCTCGCCGGGGCCGTAATATTTCACTTTGTCCCCGGAAGGGGCCTGTTCGGGGCGGTGCGGCAGCAGGAAGAGGTTGTGCTGACGGTCGCCGTCGAATTCGACGCTCACCTTGCGGTGGTCGTAGGAGGGCAGGACGAAACGCAGCATATCCTCGCCGACCTGCTCGGGCGTGATGCCCCAGGGGGTCGGACGGACCTGGGCCTTCGCAGCGGAAGCGCCCCGGCGCTGCACCAGCACCTCCACCGGGCCGGTGAAAGCGTCTTCGAAGATGCAGTAGCTCATCGTATCGCGCAGGGCCTTGGCATTGTCCCAGTCATTCCAGATCTGGCGGTGCTTGGCGGCGTCCGAGCACAGGCAGTCCCGCACGGGCATCGCTTGCCAGCCGCCGCCCCGGCGCACCAGTACATTGTACAGCGAAGAGCCGTTCCACTGGGCGGCGTCCAGCACGACCGGCACAGTGACAGACGTCACATCGTCCCCGCAGGAGAAGGTCAGCCGGCAGTGGGCCGTCTTGTCATACGCGGAGAAATCCGCCTCAATCAGGACATCCTGCCCCGCGGAGAGGGTCCATTCCACCGGGAGGCTGACCGGCACGGTCTCCTCGCCCAGCAGCAGGTTGACGACAGGTTTCCAGGCCTCGACGGCCGGAAACATCTCCAGGCTGCCGCTCTCCTCCACGGAGAGGACTTCGCGCCGGGCCGGGTCGTTGACCGCATAGGCTCCCGTGGCGGGATAGTAAGAATCCTGGCACTGAGGCAGTTCCACCCGGGCGCCGCCGCACAGGGCCGGCGCCTGTTTCACGGTCAGGGTGACCGACGCCGTGACGCGCCGCAGTTCGGGACTCACCTCCAGGGTGTCGTTCCCGGTCAGGACGGTGCCCGCCCACATCCGGGGACAACCCATTTTCGGGACATTCGTCCCCAGGTAATAGGCCGTTTCGTCCTTGCCCGGCTTCACTTCCGAGAAAAAGACATTGTCGGGATCGGTATAGGCGACAAGGGCCACCCGGTCGGCGGAGGTCAGGGAAAGCACCGGCAAGGCGGAGGTCCGCACATCACGGACCAGCCGGGTGCAACCACCGTCGCGGAACACAAAGAGCGTAGCCGGAACGTCGCTGGCCGCCGGGTCGCCGGAAGGCTGGACACGGGCCCCTTCACGGGGCGAGCTGCAGCACAAAACGACCAGGATCAGCGGCAAAAAAGTATGGATCATTTTTTTCATCAGCCAAATATACGCATAATTATAGGTACGCGGGTGGAAGATTTAACGGAAAATGACACTCAGCGCATTATATCCGGGATTTCGGAAGGGTACCCGGGAAATACCCAGGGCCGGCAAGGGGAAAATTTGCGGTAAATATTCCACCTGCGGGACGGGACAATTCCGTAACTTGCGCCAAATTTTTAACACTATTGCTATGAAAAGAAACTTTTACATCTTAGCATCCCTCTGCATCAGCGCCCTCACCTTGATGGCTGCTTGCAACAAAACCCCGCAGGAGCAGAAGACCCCTGATACACCGGCATCGGAAGATCCCGCCGGTCCCGTCTATGCAGACGTTCCGTTCAGCAAAGTGAGCGTGACCTGCGACGGAGAGACGGTGGACGGTACCATCGTGGACGAAAAATACATCAGCTTCCACTTCAACAAAGCCGAAGCCTTCAACGACGCCACCCTGGCCATCACCGTCAACGAGGGCTACACCCTGACTTATCCGACCAGCCTCGAACATGTCGATCTGCAGGCCGAGCCGGTGCTCAACTTCAAGACCCCGGAGAACAAGACGGTCAAATACTGGCTGCGCTTCTCCTCCGACGCATTCCCGATTGTGGATGAGACGAAGATCCACCTCGAAGGCTTCGAGGCCGGAGACCACCTGACCATCGACAACGCCACCAAGACCTTCACCGTCCTCTACGACAAGGAGAAGATCAACTATGAGGCCACCACCATCGTATTCGACGAGGGTGCGCTCCAGGAAGGCGCCACGGTCACCACGGACCTCACCTACGACTTCACGGACGGCATCAGCCAGCCGCTCATCATCGACCTGGGCGGCGAGCGTCCCTACTCGGTGAAACTGGACGTAACCAGCTACATCCAGGCTACGCCGGCCGACTTCGGCTTCCAGAACGAGACCTACAAGTATGTGGAGAACCCGGAGGAAGCTCCGTATATCGAGGTATGGCGCACCGACCGGATCAGCAGCATCCCCGCCTATGCCAAGACGACCGAATGGGCGCATGCCAATCCCTACGAGTGGGATTACACCTGGGCCTATGAAGATGGCGTTGACTGGGGCGGATACCACTATGACTGGGTGGATGAGTATCAGTTCGTGGGCGACTGGCCTACCCTCGAAGACTGGCCCAACATGGACTGCATCGGACCCGTCGTCCTGGTCACCCTGGACCGCGGCGTGATGGCCGGTAAGATTGTCACCGACGACGATTATTCCCTCACCCTCGGTGATGTGGAAGGCGAAGTGGTCGTTCCTGGATACAGCGACAACACGACCAACTGGAACTATCTGCTCTACGCTGACGGCAAGGTCCGCGTTCCGCTCAACGGTGACGGCGCCGCCGACACCCCGTACCGCTCCGCCATCGGCTTCACGGCAGAAGGCAAACCCGCCTTTGCGACGGCCGTCGCCGAAGCTGGCGCCACTTCCGTCAAGCAGCTTCCTTTCCAGACCAACCACGATGCCGACCAGGCGACCGTAGCGGCCTCCGCTATCGACTGGGATGTCGTCAGCGCTGCCTGGGCCCTGCCTTGGATGGTCCGCGACGGTGTGGCCATGTCTTGGAAGGACATCTGGAACAACGATGCTTCCCGCTGGAGCGCCGCTTTCGGACAGGGCTGGCAGTCCTTGTATCCCTGCCATGTCGTGATGGGTGTCACCTATGACAACAAGATTGCCTTCCTGGTCAATCCGGGCGGCAGGGACCTCTGGGACGGTGCCGAGAGCAACAATTGCCCGGGTCTGTTCTCCGACGGTGGCTGGTTCAAGGGCATCACCCCCAACCAGCTGGCCTGGATCGGTATGAAACTGGGATGGAAGGAAGCCGTGGTTATCAGCGGCCAGAACGGTGAAGGCAACGGAAACGCCAGCACCATCCGCATCAATGGCAAGAGCATCTTCCAGACGGAGGACCACCCGTATTTGGTGGCGGAAGCCTACGCCAATGAAGGCGCCGACGTCAACTGTGCATACGCCATTTCTTTCAACAAGCGCTAATCCGGCGTAAACCCTTAAAACATCAGCATTTACCGGCTCCGACCTGGTCCGGTAAATGCTGATTTGATAACTTCCCCTGCAAAGCGTATCTTTGCATCTAACCAGCATCTGTGTCAATGGACCGAATTCAAACCCTGATCCTCGTCGCCGCGCTCTGCCTGGGCGGCGCTGCCCTTCCCGCCGTGGCTGCGGGAGCAGCCCCCGTGGCCGAGGCGCCGCAAGGAAAGACGGTGACCTACAAGGGCGTAGTGGTGGATGCCGACACCGGCGAACCGCTGCCCGGCGCGGCCATCCTTCTGAAAGGCAGCCATCGCTATGGCACTTCCGCCGACGGAAACGGCGTCTTCTCCCTGAGCGTTCCCGCCGGCAGGACCGTCATCCTGGAAGTCTCCTGCCTCAGCTACAAAACCCTGGAAATTACGCCTGACCGGACAGACGGGCTGCGCGTAGCCCTTTCGCCGGACAACACCTTCCTTGAAGAAGTCCAGGTGGTGGCTTACGGCCAGCAGCGGAAGATGTCCGTCACCGGCGCCATCGCGTCGATCAGTTCCGACGACATCCTGAAGTCCCCTTCCGGCAGCGTCGCGAACGCCCTGGCCGGCGCCATCACGGGCGTTTCCTCCGTCCAGGTGTCCGGACAGCCCGGCGCGGAAGATCCGGAAATCTTCGTCCGCGGTACGGGCTCCCTGTCCAACGAGGCCTCCAAGCCGCTGATCCTGGTGGACGGCGTGGAACGGTCCTTCTTCCAGATGGACCCGAATGAAATCGCCAACATCACCGTCCTGAAGGACGCCGCTTCCACGGCGGTCTTCGGCGTACGGGGCGCCAACGGCGTCATCCTGGTGACCACCCGCCGGGGCGAGGAAGGCAAGAGCCGGATCACCCTGTCCTCCCAGTTCGGCCTCACCCAGCCGCTGCGCCACCTCAAGAGCGTCAGCAGCCTGGAATATGCACAGATCTACAATGAGGCGCAGCGCAGCGACAATCCGGACATCCCGGAGAGCTCCCTCAAATTCTCGCCCTTCGTCCTGGAGATGTTCGAGACGAACGGCGACCCGATCATGTTCCCGAACATGGACTGGGACGCCTACATCTTCAAGGACCTGGCCTGGCAGACCCAGCACAACGTCACGATGTCCGGCGGCTCGTCGCGGTTCCGCTATTTCGTGTCCCTGGGCTATCTGTACCAGGACGGTATCATGAAGAAGTTCGACCTGACCTACAACCCGAACTACACCTACAACCGCTACAACTACCGGGCGAACGTCGATATCGACCTCACCGGCACCACCAACCTGAAAATCAACCTCGGCGGACGCGTGGGCACCACGCACGAACCGAACACCTATAACATCTGGGAGAACCTGATGTGGTGCACCCCCTTCTCCAGCGCCGGCATCGTCGATGGGCACTATATCCTGTCCAGCGGCGGCAACGGCAAATACATCCCGATGGAAGGCGGCCTGGACGGTCTCGCCCTCTTCTACAACTGGGGTTATTCCGAAACCACGGAGAACGTCCTGAACATGGACGTCCAGTTGGACCAGAAGCTCGATTTCATCACCCAGGGGCTCAGCGCCTCCGTCAAGGGCTCTTACAACTCCACCTATTGGCAGACCGTCAGCCGCAACGTCACCTACGCCCCGTCGATGTATTATACGCCGATGTACCTGGGATATTTCACCCAGCCGGGTATGGACGTCGCAAGCCCGATGTTCGACAACACGATCGTCTATCGGACCTCCGGCGTCGATGGCCTCATCGAACCGATGTCCTACGGCGACTGGACGGGCCATGGCCGCAACTGGTACCTGGAAGGCAGCGTGAACTACGCCCGGACCTTCGGCGACCATGAGGTGACCGGACTGCTGCTGTACAACCAGTCCAAGACCTACTACCCGCCCCAGTTCACCGAGATTCCGACGGCCTACGTGGGCTATGTCGGCCGCGTGACCTACAACTGGAAGCACCGCTACATGGCGGACTTGAACGCCGGCTACAACGGCTCCGAGAACTTCGCGCCCGGCAAGACCCGTTACGGCTTCTTCCCGGCCGTCTCCGCCGGCTGGTGCATCTCCGAAGAGCCTTGGATGAAGGCCACGCGCGGCTGGCTGGATTTCCTGAAAATCCGTGCCTCCTACGGCCTGGTCGGCAACGACAAATATTCCGGCGCCCGCTTCCTGTACCTGAACGGTTCCTGGAACCCGTCCAACGCCGTGTTCAACTGGGGTTATTACGACGCCGGCGGCAACATGTACAAGGGCAGCTGGCAGTTCGGCGACCAATACAGCCCGGTGATGCTGCCGGAAGCCTCCGAGAACACCGTCGGCAACAGCGTCGTCACCTGGGAAAAGGTCCGCAAGCAGAATTACGGTATCGACCTGGTCCTGTTCAAGCAGCGCCTCACCCTCAACGCCGATTTCTTCTTCGAGCGCCGCTACGACATCCTCTCCACCCGCAACACGCAGCCGAACATCACCGATATCTCCCTGCCGCTGATCAACCTCGGACAGGTCGATAACCACGGCTACGAGCTCACCCTGGCCTGGCAGTCCAAGGTGCGGGATTTCGAATATTACATCAAGGGCAACCTCTCCTATTCCAAGAACAAGATCGTCTTCATGGACGAGGTGATGCCCAACTATCCCTGGATGGCCCAGACCGGCCATAGCACCGGCACGAAATACGGCTATATCTTCGACCGTTACCTGCGGGACGACGACTTCGCGCCCGACGGCACCATCCTCGCCGAAGACCGCGACGGCAAGACGATCCCGACCATGTCCCTGGGTTCTCCCCGTCCGGGCGACGCCCTGTTCAAGGACCTCAGCGGCGACGGCAAGATCGACGGCGACGACTGCATGTGGTTCGGCTACTCCGACCGGCCGGAATATGTCGGCGGCCTGCTCGCGGGCCTGAGCTGGAAAGGCATCGGCCTGTCCATGCAATGGACCGGAGCCTGGCATGCCTCCCGTATGATCGACGGCGAGATGCGGACCCCCTTCGGTTCCCAGAACTCCCGCACGCTGCTGACCTACCTGGCCGACGGCCGCTGGACGGAGGAGAACCAGCAGTCCCGCTTCCCCCGCATCACCTTCATGAACAAGACGCATTACCTGACCACCTCCGACCTGTGGCTCATCGACGCGTCCTACCTGCGGCTCAAGACCGCAGAACTCTCCTACACCCTGAGCGGCAACCGCATCCTTTCGAAGATCGGCATCTCCACCGCGAAGTTCTATGTCAACGGATACAACCTCCTGACGCTCTTCTCGCCCCTGGCCGACCTGGACATCGACCCGGAAGGCAACACCTCGGGATGGGACAACCGCTATCCGAACAACCGGATCTATAACATCGGCATCAACCTGACATTCTAAAGCGATATGAAGAAGTTATTTACACATAGTATCCTGGCCGCGGGGATCACCCTCCTGCTGGCCGCGGCCGGTTGCCAGGACCTCAGGTTGGGAGACAGTTTCCTGGAAAAGGCGCCGGGCGTCGATGTCACGATCGACACCGTCTTTTCGTCGAAACTCTATGCGGACCGCGCCCTGGTCTCCGTCTATGCGACGCTGCGCTGCGGCTATCCGGTCCACAACAACGCCTGGCCGCTGGGTTCCGCAGGGCAGTTCAAATACCAGCGGGCCTGCAGTTCCATCGACAATGACGTACACGACGCCCTGACCGACATCATCGACTCCCAGTGCAACTGGGCGGGCGCCTACAACATCTATTACAACGGCTCCTACAGCGCCGAGACCGAAAACTGGTCCAGCGGCACCAAGTTCGGCTACCTGACCGACCAGGAAGGGGCCTGGAAATGCATCCGCAAGGCCTACCTGTATATCAACAACGTGGACCGCGTGCCGGACATGACCCCCGAGGAAAAAATCCGGCGGAAAGCCGAATGCAAGGTCATGATCGCCATGTCGTACCTGGACCTGTGGCGCAACTTCGGCGGCGTGCCCATCCTGAAGGACGCCGTGGAAGCCGGCAAGGAGGCGGGCATCGATTACAGCCGCCAGAGCGCCCAGGCCGTGCTGGATTTCATCATCAGCCTGCTGGACGAAGCGGCGAAGGACCTGCCCTGGACCGTACCGGCCGCCGAAGACGGCCACATGACCAAGGCTTCCGCCCTCGGTCTGAAATGCCGGGCCCTGGACTTCGCGGCCAGCCCGCTGTTCAACGCCCAGGCGCCTTACTCCCCGCTCGTGCCGAAGCCCCGTCTGGGCAATATCGGCAAGGTCGATGAAAGCAAGATTCCCGAAATGTACTGGTTCGGCGGCTACGACCCTTCCCGTTGGGAAGCCGTGGTGACCGCCTGCGAGGATTTCTTCCAGGCCAACGCCGGCGGAGAATACGCCCTGATCCAGGCTTCGGGCACCACCTCGGAAGACTACCGCAGCGCCTGGAACCGCACCTATGCCGACCGCAACAACGGCGAAATCCTGATCCATACCGGCCGCTACATGCCGACCTTCGCCGATACCTACCAGCGCTGCTATTTCGGACCGGCCGAGGACCATGGCAACAACGGCCGCGGCTACGGCGGCGGCGCCATTACGCTGAACTTCGTGGAGCTCTTCCCCTATGCCGACGGCACGCCGGCCGACTACCGGAAATGGGTCAAAGACCACAACCACACCGGCACCCTGACCGACAATCCCTTCGTCGGACGGGACCCGCGCCTGTATGAATCCGTCATGATCGTGGGCGACCACTTCCAGGGCCACCCGATCCGCATGTGGGACGACGGGTATGAGCATGGCAGCGCCGAGTCGCCGCGCGCCTATACCGGTTTCTGCTCCCGCAAGATGATCTGGGACTACAACGACGAGACCTTCCACAACAAGCCCACCGACTATTCCTACCTGCGCCTCGCGGACATCTGGCTGATCTATGCCGAAGCCCTGAACGAGGTCGGCCGCAAGGAGGATGCCTACAAGGCCCTGAACCAGATCCGCTCCCGTGTGGGGCTGCCCGACATGGACGACGCCCTGCTGGAGAAGGTACAGGCCGGCCGGGTCTATCCGGACTATCCGGGAGACCTCCGGGGCGACGCCCGCCTGCGGGAGGAAATCCTGGACGAGCGTGCCCGCGAGCTGTATTTCGAAGAATCCCGGCTCTACGACATGATCCGCTGGAAGCGCAAAGACATCTTCTGCAAGACCCTCTACGGCATCCACATGACGATCAAGAGCGGTACCTACGAAGACAACAACCTGGTACTCAATTTCTTGGACCCCTTCGAGCCCACCCCTCGCTACTGGCGTGACAACTGGGAGGACAAGTGGCTGCTGAGCGCTTTCCCGACCAATGAAATCAACAAGGGTTACGGCCTCGTCCAAAACCCGGGATGGTAATAAACGATGACGATGATGAAACGATATCTCATACTGCTGACAGTCCTCCTGCCGGTCTGCCTCTCCGCCCAGGAGAAGGACAGCCTGCGCGTCGATCTGGGCTTCGGGCGGGTGCTGTCTTCCTCGGCGGCGGCCGTATCGACCCTGGACGGGGACGCCCTGTACGGATCTACCCAGACCCAGGCGCTGAATGCCCTGTACGGCATGATTCCCGGCCTTCAGGTCTTCCAAAACGGCTCGGGGTTCTGGCCCGACGACAACACGCCCGTCCTGCATGTGCGCGGAAACGGCTCCTACAGCGGCAGCCATGTGCTGGTGCTGGTGGACGGCATTCCGCGTGACGCCTCCGACATCGACGTCAACGAAGTCGCGTCCGTGAGCGTGCTCAAGGATGCCGCCGCCCTGGCCATGTACGGGGTACGGGGTGCGGACGGCGCCGTGCTGATCACCACCCGGCGGGGCGGCAGCCAGCCTTTCCGCCTGCGTGCCGGCTACCGTTTCGGCCTCCAGACACCGACCGGCGTCCCGGCGATGGCCTCCCCCGTAGAATTCGCCCAGGCGCTGAATGAGGCCCGCGCCGCAGACGGCCTGACACCGGCCTATTCCGCCTCGGACATCGCTTCCGTCGCGGACGGGTCGAACACCCTGATCCCGACCGCCGACTGGCAGGCGCTGATGCTCCGCCGCATCGGTTTCGCCCACGACGCCCACCTGTCCATCGACGGATCGACGAAGGCCACCCGCTACTATGTCTATGCGGACTACCGCAGCAACCGCGGTTTCCTGCGCAACACCCGGCTCACCCCGGACCTCAATACCCAGGCGGAGTATTATTCCCTGAAACTGCGCTCCAACCTGGACATCGACATCACCCGCTACACCAAGCTCATTATCGGCCTGTCCGCCCGGCTCCAGCAGGAACAGGGCCCGCAGTCCGGCCTGGACCTGACGAAGATGTATGCGGCCCCGACCCTGGGCATCCCCGTACAATACATGGGTTCATGGACCCGGACGACCTTGTACGACAACCCGGTGGGCGCCATCCTCGGCACCGGCAACAACATCCGCTTCGGCCGCAGCCTCTCCGGCGACGTGGCCATCCGGCAGAGCTTCGGAATGTGGGTCCCGGGCCTTGGCGCGGAAGTGCGGATCGCCTACGACAATGCCGCCACCATCTCGGACCGGAAGAGTTTCGAATACACCTGGCTGGCCCTGACGCCCCGCTATGACGCCTCCGGCAACATCAGCGACTACGCCCTCTCCCAATACGGCAACGACACGGAAATCGCCTTCGCCACCTGGCTGAACAGCCAGTACATGCGGCTCACGGGCTGGGCGCGCATCTTCTGGGACGGCAGTTTCTCCGGCCACAACATCCACACGGCCCTGATTGCCAGCCGGGACGCCCGGAAACTCTCCGGCGCCGGCAACTCCTTCAAGCACCACGACTTCATCTTCGCCCTGGACTATGACTACCAGGGACGGTATCTGCTGAATGTGACCCTCTCCGAGTCCGCCTCCAGCCTGCTGGCCACCGGAGACAAATACCGCTTCTATCCCGCCGCATCCCTGGGCTGGGTGCTCACCCGCGAGCCTTTCATGCAGGGCGTGCGCGGCATCGACCTGCTGAAAATCCGGGCTTCCGCCGGCCTGACCGGCATGGACGCCAACCTCGAATACGACATGGACAAACAGTTCAACGGGGCGGGACAGAGCTATATCTTCATGCTGCCGAACAGCCTGAACGGTTCCCGCGAAGGCGACCTGCCTTCCGTCGGCATCCGTCCCGAGACCGAGTTCAAGGCTAATGTAGGCCTGGATTTCGCCTTCCCCTTCGGCCTGAGCGGATCGGTGGACGGCTTCCTGAACCGCCGCAGCGGCCTGCGTACGGAAGCCGCCAATGCCGTGTCCGGCGTACTGGGCATCGGCCTGTCCGACACCTTCACCGGCGCCGTAAGCGGCCGGGGCGTGGAAGTAGCCCTGCGCTGGCAGCGGCGTTTCGGCGACTGGACCGCCGACCTGGGCGGCAACCTCTCCTTTGTCCGGACGCGGATCGACTACATCGAGGAAGAATACCGGCCTGACGCCTACCAGTATCAGCAGGGCGGCAGCCTGAACCGGATTTTCGCCCTGGAAAGCGACGGTTTCTACCAGGCCTCCGATTTCAATGCCGACGGCACCCTGCGCAGCGGCCTGCCGGTCGCGACCTTCGCCACCGGACTGAAGCCGGGCGACGTGAAATACAAGGACCTCAACAACGACGGACACATCGACAACTACGACTACACCTGGCTCTCCACGCCTACGGTGCCGGAGCTGTACTACGGATTCCAGATCGGCCTCTCGTGGCGGAACATCGGCCTGCAGGCCTGGTTCCAGGGCACGGGCGACTGGCTGGCCGTCACCGACCTGGCCCATATCTACCAGCCGCTCTACGGCGGGGACAAGAATGTCTCGCAGTATTACCTGCAGAACCGCTGGACCCCGGAGACGCCCGCCGCGCGCTATCCCCGGCTGACCACCCTGGAGAACAGCAACAACTTCCGCGACAGCGACATCTGGACCGCCAACGGGCGCTACCTCAAGCTGCGCGAAGTGCAGCTGTGGTACGACCTGCCGCAGGCCTGGCTCCGGACCCTGCACCTGCGTCAGACGCGCGTTTTCCTGCGGGGCGACAACCTCTTCTCCCTGGACGGCGTCCGGATTTTCGACCCTGAATACATCTCCCTCGGTTATCCGCGGGCCCGGACCTTCTCGGTCGGCGTAAACCTCCAATTCTGATGCGTATGAAAAGACTCAGCCTGATTTTGCTTGCCGCACTGGGGCTTGTCTCCTGTGCCGCCGACCTGGAAGTCAATGAGCGGGAATACCACTCCAAAGAATACATGTTTGCCGACTTCGGCAAGGTAAAAGACATCATGACAGATGTTTACGGCTATCTGTCGCCCGGCTTCACCGCCGTGGGCGGCACGATGACCGAATGCGCCACCGACGATGCCGTCTATGCCAACACCCCCAACACCATCAAGGGGTTCTACGACGGCAGCTGGTCCGCCAACAATGTCATGGACGACCAGTGGAGCCGCCTCTACAGCGGCATCCGCGCCGCCAACTACCTGATGGAAAACTGCCCGGAGGATTTCCCGGTCGCCAAGTACCTGGAAGAATATGAACGGGACAAGGCCCAGCTGGTCAATTTCCCCTGGGAAGCCAAGGCCCTGCGCGCCTGGTTCCATTTCGAGCTGCTGAAGCGCTACAACCGCATCGTCATCGCGGACCGTTCCTATACCACCGGGGAAGTGGCCGCGCTCGGACAGAAGGACTATGCCGAGGCGGCTGAATGGATCGCCGGCGAGCTGCAGGAAGCCGCCGCCCACCTGCCGGCCACCTATTCCGGGACCTATTACTCGGAAGTCGGCCGTGTCACACGCGGATTCGCCCTGGCCGCCCGCGCCCGAGTCCTGCTGTATGCCGCCAGCCCGCTGAACAACCCCGGCGGAGACCGGGAGCCGTGGGTGATGGCCGCAGCGGCCGCCAAGGACATGCTGGACCAGAACAAGGCCGACGGACAGTATCTTTTGGTCAATGATGCGGACAACATCGAGTCCCGGGGCGTCATTTTTGCAGTAAGGACCGGTGCGGACAACAGCTTTGAACGGGCGAATTTCCCGGTAGGCTTCGAAGGAGGCCATTCCGGCGTCTGCCCGTCCCTGAACCTGGCCGAGGCCTATGACAAGGCCGACGGCACGCCCTTCGATCCCGAGGCCGACGCGGACAAACTGCTGGACGGCGCGGCGCGCGACCCGCGCTTTGCCAAAACCCTGCTGTACAACGGGGCCGGCTTCAAGGGGGAGACCGTGGAGACTTTCCGCGGCGGACGCAACGGACTGCCGCAGACCGAGGCCTCACCGACCTCCTTCTACCTGCGGAAATACGTCCAGGAGCAGACCAGCCTGTCCACCGGAACGGTTTCCAGCTTCCCGCACATCTGGCCGGTGCTCCGCCTGTCCGAGGTGTACCTCAACTACGCGGAGGCGCTGTTCGAGGCGACGGGAGACCCCGCCTTCACCGGCGGCCTGTCCGGGACGACCTTCGACCTATCGCCGGTCGCGGCCGTGAACCTGGTGCGCGCCGCCTACGGGATGCCGGGGCTGGACGCCACCCTGGACGCGGACAGTTTCCGCGCCCGCCTGCACAACGAACGCCGGGTGGAACTGGCCTTCGAAGGGCATCGTTTCTGGGATTTGCGCCGCTGGAAGGAAGGACCTTCGACGACGCAGGTCTGGGGACTGGACATCACCCGGGCGGAAGACGGTACGCTGAACGTCGGCCGGACCCTGGTACAGAACCGGAATTGGGACGAGAAGATGTACTTCTACCCGATTTCCGAAGTGGAAATGCATAAAAACAAAACCTTACAGCAAAATACAGGATGGTAAAGATTCTCGTGCTTCTTTTGTCGGCCCTGCTGTCGGCGCGGATGGTGTTCGAACCCCTTCGGCCGGTACAGATGCCGACTGATGAAGTGGCGAGCCTCTATCAGGATACTGAAGGCTATATCTGGATTGTGACCTATTCCGGCCTGGTACGCTATGACGGGTACCAGGCCCAGTTATATACCCTGGGCGACGACGAGCCCCTCGAAAGCGTCATGCACCGGGTCATCGAAGACGGTGAGGCCCTGTATGTCGCCACTGAACACGGCCTGCTCCGGCTCGACCGCGCCGCGGGAGAGCTGGTCCGCCTGCACGACAGCGTCCTGGACGACGTCAACATCTCCACCATGACGACCGACAAGGACGGCCGCCTGTGGGTGGGCGGCGACCAGGGCATGTTCCTGAAAAACTCGGATGGCCGTTTCTCGCCCGTCCGCCTGGCCCCGGGACCGCGCGAAAAGGCGGTGACCGACATCGTGGACATGCTGGTGGACAGCCAGGGCGACCTGTGGTTCACCTCCTGGGGACGCGGCCTGTTCCGCTATGACATCGAGCAGTCCAAGCTCCATTCCTATACCGAGGGCGACCTGGGGCAGGCTTATGTGCTCCACCAGGACCGCCGGGGCGGACTGTGGGTCGGCACCTGGGGGAACGGCCTGCTGTATATCCCGGATATCGCCCATCCCGAAGCCTACCGGCGTTTCCGGCATGAAACGGCGCGGGCGGAGTCCATCCTGGACGACATCATTTACGATATCGACGAATCGCCGTCCGGGAGCATCTGGATCGGCAGCCGCAGCGGCCTAAGCATCCTGGAGAACCCCGAGGAAGACCGCTTCGCCAACCGGGTGCCCGAAACCGGCGTCGGCAAACTGCCGTTCAACGAGGTGAACGCCATCCTGTGTACCCGGGACGAAACCATGTGGCTGGGGATGCTCGGCGGCGGTGTCTGCAAGGTGAACAACCCGCAGGACGAAAGGCCGGAATTCCCCATGGAGCGGGTCCTGGCGGAGTGCAAGACCTCCTCCGTGCGGAGCCTCTGCCGGGCGGACAGCAGCCGTTACTGGCTGGGCATCGCGGGACACGGCATGATCCGCTACAGCCGGCCCGACGGGAACTTCGTCAATTACAGCAATTTACCGCAATTCAACGGGCTGCTCTACACCAGCACCGTGGACTGCATCATCCCCCGTGGCGAGGACCAGCTGTGCTTCGGCAGCTACGACAGCGGCATCTGGGTCTATGACAAGGAAAAGGACCTCGCCTGGGCCCTGAATTCCACCAACTGCCGGGAGATGACGGACGACTGCATCCGCGCCCTGCGGGAGGACAGTGCCGGCAATGTCTGGATCGGCACCCGGAAAGGGGTGTTCATCCTCCGGCCGGACGACAGCATCGTCTCCCTGCCCACCTTCCTGGGCAATCCCGACCTGGACAACCAGGCAAAGGTGGTGGACATCGCCGAAGATAAAGACGGAAATATCTGGCTGGCAACAGGTTACGACGGAATCATGCGCGTCTCCCCCGCCCGGGGCGACTGCCGCATCTTCGCCGACGACCTCGTGCGCACCAGCACGGCTATCCTCGCGGATTCGCACGGCGCGATCTGGGCGGGAACGCCCACGGGCGGCCTGTGCCGTTACGACGCCAGGAGGGACCGCTTCGTCCGCGAGGAAGGCCTGGTCTTCCTGGAGAACAAGGACATCACCAACCTGGCCGAAGACCCCCACGGACGCATCTGGACCACGACCTCCAACGCCGTCCTGTCCTTCCTCCCGGGTGCGGAGGAAGGCCTGCAGGTGGTCAGCTACCGCAGCCTCTCCGACCAGCAGGAACCGGCCTTCTTCAACCGGAACGTCTCCCTGTATCTGCCCGACATCGACGCCATGGCCTTCGGGACATCCCGGGGCGTGCGCACCTTCCCCTGCCGGCCGGAACCGGCGGACTCGGCGGGCCGGCGGCAGATCGCCGTCACCGGCATCCTGCCCGGACCGGACATGTATCAGGACCGGGACATCCGCTTCTCGATCTTCGATTTCCAGGACCCGTCCTCCGACATCTATTGCTACCGCCTGTACCGGCGCGGACGCACCCCCGGCAGCTGGAAAGTGACTGGCGGCGGCAACAACACGGCCCGGTTCACCGGGCTGCGGGCCGGAACGTATTGCTTCGAAGTCTATGGCTTCCAATCCGGCGAATCCGGCCATAGCCCCGTCAAGACCCTGGAACTCAAGATCAACGGCAACCCCTGGCTGTCCTGGTGGGCCATCCTCCTGTATATCCTGGCCGGCGGCGGCATCCTGTATGCGCTCTTCACGACGACGGCTTCCCGCTTCCGGATGCGGCGGCAGATGGAACTCGACAGCCTCAACCAGCAGAAGGCCGATGAAATCAACCAGGCCCGCCTGCAGTTCTTCACGAACGTCTCGCACGAATTCCTGACCCCGCTGAGCATCATCCTGGCCTCCGTGGAGAGTCTGGAAGCCAAGACCCCGCACGAGAAGGGCATCATCGACATCATGTCCTCCAACGCCATCCGCCTCACCCGCATGGTCCAGCAGGTGCTGGATTTCCGCAAGGCGGAATCGGACAACCTCAAGCTCAAGGTCAGCGAGAACGACATCGCCCAGTTCATCGGCCACGAAGTGGAAGCCTTCATCCCGCTGGTCCGCAAACATGGCCTGTCCGTGGCCTATTCCAGCGACCCGCAGCATTTCCGCGGCTGGTTCGACCCGGACAAGCTCGACAAGATCGTCTATAACCTGCTGTCCAACGCCGTGAAATACACGCCCCAGGGCGGAACGGTGCGCCTGAGCGTCAGCCGCAAGGAAGACGGCTGGCTGGAAGTCTCCTGCATCAACAGCGGCAAACTGATGAGCGGAAAGACCATCGCCGGACTGTTCAAACGCTTCTACGAAGGGGATTACCGGAGTTTCAACACCATCGGCAACGGCATCGGGCTGTCACTCGTTAAATCGCTCGTCACCCTGCACAAAGGCAGCATCGACGTGGTAAGCAACGAACAGATGGGCAATTGTTTCACGGTCCGCATCCCCATCGGGCGGGAGGCCTACGGCGAAGACGAAATCGACGAAGGCATCCGCAGCGAGAACAACATGCCGCTGGCCCTGCGCATGGCCGAGAACAGCGTCAAGACGGAATATACCGTCCTGTGCATCGACGACAACGAGGAGCTCTGCGAACTGTTCCACGCCATCCTGTCCAAGAACTTCACCGTGCTGACCTGCCACAGCGCCGAGGCGGCCCTGGAACTGCTGCCGACCCAGCGGGTCGATGTCATCGTCTGCGACGTGGCGATGCCCGGCATGGACGGCCTGCAATTCTGCGCCCATGTCAAGAAACAGGTGGAATACAGCCATATCCCCGTCATCCTGCTGACGGCCAAGACCGACGACGCCACCAGCATCGGCGGCTTCCAGGCCGGCGCGGACGGTTATCTGACCAAGCCTTGCAACTATTCCGTCCTCACGGCGATGATCCTGAACCTGCTCGGCAAACAGGAACAGAAGAGCGAGGATTTCCGCAAGCAGCTCGTGTTCGAGGTGCGCGACATCGACTATACCTCCGTCGATAAGCAGTTCCTCCAGCATGCCATCGACGTCGTCAACGAGCATATCGCCGATTCGGAATTCTCCCAGACGGACTTCGTCCAGGCGATGAACGTGTCGCGGACCGTCCTGACGGAGAAACTCAAGAACCTGACGGGCTTCACCCCCTCCGCCTTCATCCTGAACGCCCGCCTGACCCTGGCCTACAAGCTGCTCAGCGAGGAGAAGGGCAACATCCGGGTCTCCGACCTGGCGTATTCCGTCGGATTCAGCGACGCGAAATATTTCAGCAAATGCTTCAAGGCCAAATACAAGAAGACCCCGAAGAATATCATGGAAGAACACAGGATATGAAAAGAAACGCTTTCCTTTGGGCAGTCTGTGCCTGCCTGACGGCCGCCTGCGGCCCTGCACAGGAAGAGATTCCGATGGAGCAATATACCCTGGTCCGTCAGAAACAGGGACCGGACCTGGGCTACAGCCCCTCCTCCGGCGTAACCTTGCTCCGCGAGGGCGGAAAGCTGTTCAAGGACCTCAACCGCAACGGGGTCCTGGATCCTTACGAAGACTGGCGCAGGCCCTGTGAAGAACGGGCCCGCGACCTGGCCGGGCGCCTGTCCATCGAGGAAATCGCCGGTCTGATGCTCTACAGCGAGCACCAGGCGGTCCCGACCGATTCGGTCGGCTATTGGTCCTCGACCTACAACGGCGTATCCCTGGACCGCAGCGGACTGCCGCATTCCGCCATCTCCGACAAACAGAAGAAGTTCCTGTCCGAAGACAACCTGCGGCATGTGCTGATGGTCCGGGTGGAAAGCCCCCGCATCGGGGCGGAGTGGAACAACAACCTCCAGGCCTTCTGTGAAGGCCTCGGCTGCGGCGTTCCGGTGAACATCAGCTCCGACCCGCGCCATGAGGCGGAAGCCATGGCCGAATTCAACGCCGGCTCGGGCGGCGCCATTTCCCAGTGGCCCTGCCAACTCGGTCTCGCTTCGACCTTCGACCCGGCCCTCGTGGAAGAATTCGGCCGGATCGCCTCCCGGGAATACCGCGCCCTGGGCATCGCCACGGCCCTGTCGCCGCAGGCCGACCTGGGCACGGAGCCGCGCTGGTTCCGGACCTACGGTACCTTCGGGGAGAGTTCCGCCCTCGCGGCGGACATGGTCCGGGCCTATATCGACGGCTTCCAGACCACGGGAAGGAAGGGTTGGGGGCCTGAGAGCGTCAATGCCATGGTCAAGCACTGGCCGGGCGGCGGCAGCGGCGAAGGCGGCCGGGATGCCCATTATTCCTTCGGAAAATATTCCGTCTATCCGGGCGGCGCCTTCGAGGACCTGCTCCGGCCCTTCACGCAGGGCGCGTTCAAGCTGCGCGGCGGCACCGGCATGGCTTCCGCCGTCATGCCCTATTATACCGTATCCTATGGCATAGACCCTTCCGGACGCAATGTCGGCAACAGCTACAGCCGCTACATCGTCACGGACCTGCTGCGCGACAAATACCGGTACGACGGCGTCGTCTGCACGGACTGGGCGGTGACCCATGACCACGAACGGGTGGACTGGGCCCTGGGCAAATGCTGGGGCTATGAGACGGCGACGGAGGCCGAGCGGCACTATGCCATCCTCCAGGCCGGCGTCGATCAGTTCGGCGGCAACAACGACAAGGGCCCCGTGCTGGAGGCCTACCGGATGTGGGTCCGGGACCATGGCGAGGAAAGCGCCCGCGAACGCTTCGAGCGGTCTGCGGCGCGCTTGCTGATGAATATGCTGCGCACCGGCCTGTTCGAGAATCCCTATGTCAATCCGGCCATCACCGAGCAGGTGGTCGGCTGTCCAGAATATATGCAGAAAGGCTACCAGGCCCAGCTCAAGGCCGTGGTCCTGCTGAAAAACCACGACAACGTCCTGCCCCGGCGCGGCAGGCAGCGCGTCTATATTCCCAAGACGCACATCACCCCGTCCAAGGGCTTCTTCGGCCCGATGAACGATGTCGATACCTGGGAATACCGGGTGGATACGGCGCTGGTGGCCCGTTACTATGACGTGACCGAGGACCCGGCCAAGGCCGATTTCGGACTGGTCTTCGTCAACGAGCCTTTCGGTCCGCAAGGTTATGATATCGCCGACCGGGAAGCCGGCGGCAACGGTTATCTGCCCATCAGCCTGCAATACCGGACCTACCAGGCGACGGCGGCCCGCGAGGAGAGTCTGGCCGGCGGCGACCCGCTGGAGGACTTCACCAACCGCAGTTACAGGAATAAGCGCGTAACCGTCTATGATTCAGAAGATTTGAACGCCTTGCTGGATACCCGGAAAGCCCTGGGCGGCAAGCCGGTGATCGCCGTGGTGACCGCGATGCGGCCCTTCGTACCCGCCGAGCTGGAGCCCGCCGCCGATGCGCTGCTGACGGGATTCGGCATCCAGAACCAGGCCTTCCTCGACATTATCCGCGGAGAAGCGGAGCCGTCCGGCCTGCTGCCTGTCCAGCTGCCCGCCTCGATGAAGACGGTGGAGGAAAACTGCGAGGACAAGGCCTTCGACATGGAGCCTTACCGGGATGCCGACGGGCATGCGTATGATTTTGCCTACGGTCTGAACTGGAAGGGCGTGATCGCCGACGAACGCACCAGCCGGTACGCACGATGACCCGGAGGATCCGCCGGGCGGCCTGGGCCCTGGGCGGCCTGCTTTGGGCCGCCGTCCTGTCTGCCGGTCCTGCCGTCAGGTTCCAGCCGGACAGCCTGCGGGGAACGCTGCGCAGCATCCGCCTGGAAGGCGATCCGATGGCCTGGCTGCTGCGTACCGACGGTTCGCAATATCCCTGGGTGGGCGAAAGCTATGCCTGGGGCGGTGGGTACCTGACGGCGGACGGAACGGTGTTTCCCTGGACCTGGCAGAACGGACGCTTCACCGCAGGGCCGGTGGAAATCGCAGTGACCCGCAGCGCACAGGAGGGCGACCTCGTCGAATCCTATGTGTTCACGAACGTTGCCGATAGGGCCGTATCCCTTTCTGACATAGGTATTTATACACCTTTCAACGACAATTATCCCGCGGCCGACACCTGCATGACGGGGCGTTGCCATGCCCACATCTGGCCGGGCGGGACGGGCGCCTGGGTGCAGGCCGTAAAAATGAGCGGCCGGGGTCCGGGACTCGGACTGGTCGTAACGCGCGGCGCGATCGCGGATTATGAGATCTGGGAACGCGGCAACGACAAGGGCTGGTCCAACGACCGGGGCGTCATCGCCCTGTGCCCGCCTTCCATGACCTTGGAGGCCGGCGCATCCTGGCAGCTGAGCTGGCGGGTGTTCGGCTACGAGGGAGATGACTTTCCCGCCGAGATGCTTCGCCGGGGCGGCACCTGGACGGCATGCCCGAAATATGTGTACCGGGAGGGAGAGATGGCCGAGGTCCGTTTCCGCAAGGGGGGACGGGAGACGGTGCTGCGGCAGCGGCTTCGCGGCTTTGGGGAGCACCGCCTCGGCTGGGACGGCGCCTGGGCGGAGGTCTGGGTCACGCCGCAGCCCGACAGCCTGATCGCCCGGCGCATCGGGTTTATCCTGGACCACCAGCAGATGAACGACCCGGAGGATCCCCGTTACGGAGCCTATATGGTCTATGACCGGGAAAGCGGCGCGCTGGTCACCGACGACCAGGGGCGCAGCGACCTGGACGAAGGCCGCGAACGGGTCGGGATGGGCATACTGCTCGCGGAATGGTGCCGCCGGCATCCTGCGCAGCGGCTGCTGGGCAGCCTGGAACGCTATGCCCGCTTCCTGCGCCAGGCACTCCAGGAAAAAGACTACAGCACCACCTCCAGCGTCTTTCATCCGGTGCCCGACCGGGGTTACAATTATCCCTGGATCGCCGATTTCTATTTCCGGATGTACGCCCTGACCGGCGAGCGCCAGTATGCCTTGGACGGCTATGGTACGCTGAAAGCGCTGATGCGGCGTTTCGGCCATGGATTTTATTGCATCGACTACCCCGTCCTCCGGGGGCTGGCGGCCCTGCGTGAGGCCGGCCTGGAAGCCGAGCGGGCAGACCTGCTGGCCGATTTCCGGCAGACGGCGGAGATTTTCCGCAGCAACGGCCTGTCCTTCCCCTCGCACGAAGTGAATTACGAGCAGAGCATCGTCGCCCCGGCCGTGCTGTTCCTCAGCGAAATGGCGATCGCGGAAAACGATCCGGTCTGCCTGGAGGCGGCCTGCGCCATGCTACCGGCCCTGGGGGCCTTCGCCGGAGAACAGCCTTCGCACCGCATGCATGGCATCGCCATCCGCCACTGGGATGCCTTCTGGTTCGGGAAACGCCCCTTGTACGGGGACACGTTCCCGCATTATTGGAGTACGATTACCGCCGTCGCCTATGCCCGCTTCGCCCAAGCCATGCAGGCCCTGGGCGGGGGCTGTCCGGATGCACGGGAACTGACCCGGACCCAGGGCAGCTACCCGGATGCACAGGAGCTTACAGACCGGGCCCTGGCCATCGTCGAGGCCAACCTCAGCCTCTTCGCCCCGGACGGAAACGCCACCTGCGCGTACCTGAGGCCGCGCCGCGTGGACGGACATCCCGGGCGCTACAGCGACCCATACGCCAACGACCAGGACTGGGCCCTGGTCGCGTGGCTTGCCCTTCATGAATAAGGCAAGTTTTTTTCTTGAATGACTTAACGCCTGGCAGTAGCGGCAAAGACAACGATGTCGCGGTCGTCGGGCAGACGCAGCGCCCCTGCGGTGACGGGGACTTCGACAAGGTACATATAGGTCGAAACATAAATCTCGTTGCGCTTGCGCGAATCGTGGCGGTGCGTGCCGTGATAAGCCACCTTTCCGGTGCGGCAGAAGCTGTCGTAGTGGCCCTGCCATCCATACGCGCCATAGAATCCTGTCCAGTTCTCCACCTTCCGGGAGACAGGGGTACCGCCGTCGAACACGACTTCCTTGTCCGGGCCGGATGAAGCGACCAGCAGGCTCACGGAAGTGGTCCCGTCAGGCAGCTCCAGGGTCTGTCCGCCGCAGCGGAGCGCATTGTCGTAGTCCGCACGGCCCAGCGCGAACGGGATGCCGCCGAAGACGAAGTCGGCAGGAATCAGTTCCGCCGCATAGGAATGCCAGTCGGCATCCATGTGTCCGAATGCGGAGAAGCCGTCGGAAGAGAGCGCGACCGTATTGAACGGGAGGTTCAGGGGGACATAGTCCGCCGGGGCAATGGCTTGCGCGGGAGAGGCGAGACGCACCCGGAAAGTGTGCAGGGTGAACGGATCGGCATGGACCCGAAGGGCCTTGCCTGCAAAGGAGGCAGCCCCCTTGACATCCTCAATGCCGTTGAGTTCCTGTGCGGAAACGATCTCGCCGGGGAAAACGATGTCGCCGGAGGCGCCCTGGCCGGAGAGTTCATACACCCGCACCACATATCCGTCGCCGTCTTCGGCACGCTTCACGGCGCCGATCTTCAGCGAAGGATGGGTGGAAGAGGCGAGCGAGAGCGTCTTGCCGGCCGTTCCCTTGTGGGAAGGGACCGCATATGCCTGCATCGGACGGTTCAGTCCGTCTGCCAGCCGCGTGGCTTCGGCGGCATCCAGGACGCCGTCGTGGGAGACAAGCGAATAGGTAAAGCAATGCCTGCCCAGATCCATGGTGGACTGATACTGTTCATATGCCCTGTCCACCTTGGGGGTGTGCAGAAGCGTCAGACGAAGGGTGCCTGCATCGGGATGGTCCCACCCGTATTTGCTGTCGTTCAGCACGGTCAGTCCGGCGGACCCGTCAGCGGCGGTCATATCGGCCCAGCCGTGGGCATAGACCTCATAGGACGTCTCGGTATTGACGCCCCGCCTCACATGGGCCATACCCAGGTCGTAGGCGGCCTCCGGAGCATCGAATACGGTGGGGAACGACGCCTTCAGCAGCGTCTCCTTGCTCTGCCAGTCTATCTCATTGAAAATGTCTATCCTGTCGTCCTGCGCCCCGCTGGTGAGCCGGATGTGCTGGACGAAGGTGGAAGGCCCCTGGGTGCGCTCGACACGCAGCGAAGCGCGGAGCGGTCCCTGCTCTTCGAGCGAAATCTTCACGGCCGAGGCTACGCGGGAAGGTTTCCTGTCCATGACATGCTTGAAAATCTCCCAGGCGGGCCAGTTGCCGGACCAGTTGTCGTCCCAGGTCAGCAGCGAGAAGGCCTCTCCCTCACGCACGAGTTCCCGGCCGCTGCGTTTATCCACCAGGGAAGCGATGTCGCCGTTCTTGTCAAGGGCAATCCGGTAGATGTCATTCTCCAACGTGCGGCCGGAGGCCTTGACCGTGCCTTTGGACTCCGCGGATTTGGACGGACGGACATCATAGACGGCAACCCCGAGAGAAGGGACATCGGCGGCGAAAAGGATTTCGGCGCAATCGCCTGAGCGGGACACGATCTGGGAAGGAACCCGCGTTCCGTCAGGACCATACACCTCGACGGAGCGATACTTCGCGGGCAGGGAAACCGTAGCACGGACACAATCCCTGTTCCGGGAAGGCACCGGGTTGTACACGGCAAGGGCTATGCCTTTGCCCCTTGTATCCAGCCCGGCGGACAGGGCCTCCACCTCCCGGGCGAGAAGGGCCTGCATCTGGCTGCGGACGACATATTCGTCGCTGTATGTGAACTGATACACGGAAGGTTCGCTGGTGCCGGTCAGGTCATCGTGGAACTGGTGGGAGACCAGGCGCTTCCATCCTTCGCTGAGGGGGAAGGCCGGATAGGGCATCGCCCCATACCAGTCGGCCAGCACGCCGGCGCTTTCCACGCTGCCCAGCAGGACTTCGTTGCGGCGGTTGATGTTCTTCAGCTCCGAATGGGATGTGTAACAGCCGGTTGCGTGGATATCCATCAGGAGTTCACCC
>JAFUWX010000056.1 GCA_017471025.1 Bacteroidales bacterium | reverse complement strand
TCAGCGGCATCAAAGAAAAAGAAGCGGTCACGGAACAGGTCGTCGCGCCGGAAGCCGTCGCCGATGCCCTCCCCGACGAGGAGCGCCTGCGCAACGCCTGGCAGGCCCTGCCGAAAGATTACGCCGACCGGCCGCGCCTGGCGAACACCCTGTCCTCCGCCCGCCTGGACCTCGAAGCCCGGGACGGCATGGAATATGCTACCTTCTATGTGGTCAACACCGCCCAGCAGCAATGGATCCAGGAAAAACTGCTCCACGAGCTGGAAGGCCGCCTGCAGGTCCTCGCCGGAAGCAAACGAGTCCGCCTGCTGGTGTCCGTCATGGCCGACGAACAGGTGGAAGAGAAGCCCTATCTGCCTAAGGACCAGGCGATTGAGCTGATGGCCAAACATCCCGAGGTGAAAAGCCTCGTGACGGATTTCGATCTGGATACGCGTTTCTGACCCCGGGAGGAACTTCAAAACCTGTGGTCGATTGAGAACAACTTATGAACAGCAAGACATGAAACTTCGTGCGGAAAATTTGGTAAAAAAATACGGGGTACGGACCGTGGTCAAGGGCGTATCGATGGAAGTGGAACAAGGCGAAATCGTCGGGTTCCTCGGGCCGAACGGCGCCGGCAAGACCACCAGCTTCTATATGATCACCGGCCAGGTCGTGCCGAATGCCGGCCGCATCTTCCTCGACGACGAGGAAATCACCGGTCTCCCCATGTTCAAACGGGCCCAGAAAGGCGTCGGCTACCTCCCGCAGGAAGCCTCGGTATTTCGCAAGATGTCCGTCGAAGACAACATCATGTCCATCATGGAAATGCACGGCATCCCCAAGCAGGAACGCCGCGACCGGCTCGAACAGCTCATCGACGAGTTCAACCTCTCCAAAGTCCGCAAGAGTCAGGGCATCCAGCAGTCCGGCGGCGAACGCCGTCGCTGCGAAATCGCCCGCGCCCTGTCCATCGACCCGCGCTTCATCCTGCTGGACGAACCCTTCGCCGGCGTGGACCCCATCGCCGTCGAGGATATCCAGTACATCATCGCCAAGCTGAAATACAAGAATATCGGCGTCATCATCACCGACCACAACGTCGGCGAGACCCTGGCCATCACCGACCGGGCCTACCTCCTGTACGAAGGCACCATCCTCCAGCAAGGGACGCCGGAATCCCTGGCGGCCGACGACGATGTCCGCACCAAGTATCTGGGCACCGGATTCGTGCTCAAACGCTCCGTCTCGGTAGAAAGGGCCCAGCGCGAGCATGAGATGCAGCTGGCCGCCCAGCGGGCGCAACAGTCTGAAGAATAAGGGTTGGCCCCTCTTTCCCCCGGGGTTTGTTGAAAAAAATTGTGTTTCCCGGAAGGAACTGCCATCTTTGCGACAGATCCCTCCGGTTTTTTAAGAGATAGCGTATGAAACGGATTATTAGCCTGTTATGCCTGATGCTGCTCTGTGCGGCCGGGCTCTCCGCCCAGGAGAAAATCAACAAGAAGAACCTGGTCATCAAGGAATGGAACACGGACGCCAAGTCCAACGCCAAGTTCCTGGACCACGTCACGACCTATAACGCCGAAGGACAGAAACTCGAAGAAATCGAGTATTATTCCGACGGCAGCATCAAATGGCGCGAACGCTATGAATACGGCGCCAACGACAAGATTGCCAAGACCTTGGTCTATGACGGCCGCAACAAGCTGGTCAACATCAAGAAATACGAATACAACGAATTCAACCGCAGAAAGACATCCTATACTTACGATGCCAAAGGCCGCCTGAAGACCATCAAAGTATATGAATACCTGGCCGAAGATGCCGAATAGCCCGTCATATCCTGCCGTAGATACCTTCCCCGTCTGGCCGCGGATGGGGTCTATCCTGCTCGACGAGATGGATTCCATCAAGTTGATGAACCGGACGGACACCAAATACGTGACGGACGAGGCGGTGCTGGAAAAGGTGCTGGAAGCCGCGGCCGACCACGGCTACCGGGCCTTGGAGACGGAACATGTCCGCATCAGCCCGTACAATTCGCTGTACTATGACACGCCCGCGCTGAAGATGTTCACCGACCATGCCACGCGGCGCCTCGTCCGGCAGAAGGTCCGCACCCGGGTCTATCTGAATTCGGGCGCCAACTTCCTGGAAATCAAGCGGAAGAACAACCATGGCCGGACGAAGAAAAAACGTATGACTATCCCGCCGGAGGATTTCGCCCGGATCGGGGCCAACCCGGAGGCCTGTGCCTTCGTCGCCGCGCACTCCGCCTTCACCGCCGACAGCCTGCAACCCCGGCTGGAGACCCGTTTCCGGCGCATCACCCTCGTCAATGCCGCCAAGACCGAACGCCTGACCCTGGATACGTCCCTGCACTTTGTCAACCGGGTGACGGGCCTGCAGGCCAGCCTCGGACCGGCGGTCATCATCGAGCTCAAACAGGACGGACGCGCCCCCAGCGAGATGAAGCAGATCCTGCTGGACCTGCGCGTGAAGCCCCTGCGGGTCAGCAAATACTGCATCGGAACCACCCTGACGGACCCCTCCGCCCGCAGCAACCGCTTCAAACTCAAGATCGTCAAAATAGAAAAAATCATCAAACAAAAAGTAAAGATATGGCAGCAAGATTCCTGATGGCAGCCGCCGTGCTGCTGACCCTGTTGGCCTCACCGATGACCGCTTTCGCCCAGGACGACGGTACCGCGCTGGGCGCCTATGACCCCCTCAGCGACGAGGAACTGCTGGATGTGGGCAGCATTACCGAAGCCATGATGACCGTGCCGCAGAAGATCGCGGAACTGGGCCTTCGCTTTTTCATCAACCTGCTGGTATGCTGGGTGATCGTCGGCGTTTTCTATTACCGGAAGAGCCGTCGCCGCGACTATTATTTCACCTTCATGGTCTTCTCCTCGGCCATGCTGATGCTCCTGTATGTGATGGGCAATGTCGAGGTCGGCGTAGGCCTGACCCTGGGCTTGTTCGCCATCTTCGGGGTCATCCGTTACCGCACCGAGACCGTCCCGATTCGGGAGATGACCTACCTCTTCGTCATCATCGCCCTGGCGGCCGTCAACGGCCTGGCCCCGCTGTTCAAGCTCACCGGCGCTTCCGGCCCCGATCCGGCCTATGTCCTGTCCTGGGGAAATGTCGCCGTGCTGTGCCTGTCGAACCTGGTGATTATTGCCTTGATTTGGGTGCTGGAAAGCGAGCGCAAGCATACTTCGACCAAGCTGGTGCTCTATGACCGCATCGACCTGATTGTCCCTGAGAAACGCGACGAACTGGTCGCCGACCTGGAGAAACGCGTGGGCGTGAAGGTCGAAGGCCTGGAAATCGGCCATGTCGATTTCCTGCGGGACGCCGCCTTCATCAAGATTCACTATACGCTGGACAAGGGCGCTTCCAATACGATTGACACCCTGACCAAGGCAAAAGATTATGTAGGTTGATAGTCAAGTATTTACAAGAATATGAAAAAGATAATCACCCTTCTCGCCCTCGTGCTGGCGGCCGGCCTGGCTTCCGCCCAGACCCGCGATGACTTCAGCGCCGAACTCGGCGGCCGCGTCTCCGTGGAGCTGGACAAGAAGCTGGCCAAAGGCTGGCATGTGTATCTGAGCGAAGAACTGCGCTTCGACGAGAACTTCACGGCCTTCGAGCGTTTCCATACGACCCTGGGCACCAGCTACAAGTTTAATCAGGTGCTGCGCGGCGGTGTGGAATATTCGCTGATCAACCAATATAAGGCCAGTGACAAGGTTTGGCAGACCCGGCACCGCCTGTCCCTCTTCATGACCGAGAGCCTCCGCACCGGGGACTGGACCCTTTCCTTGAAGGAGACCTTCCGCTTCACGCACAAGGCCTATGACAGCAATCCCTACCAGAGCCCGCGCAACCCGCTCGACGTGAAGCTGCGTTTCCAGGCCAAATACCGCGGTTTCCGGACCTGGTCGCCCTATGCGGGGATAGAAGGCAAGATCCGGCTGAACGGCGCCTCCTGCTCGGCTACGTATTATTCCGCCTCTGACTCGTATGACGATTATGTTTTCACGGGATATAAAGACACCTACGTGAGCCGCCTGCGCGGCTATCTGGGCACGGAATTCAAGCTCACCCGCCAGCATGCCATCGACGTCAAGCTGCTGATGGATTACCTGATGGGCAAGGAAATCGATACGAACAGCGAGGGCACCAAGCTGAAGTCCATCACCCGCGATAACAAGTTTTTCCCCCAGCTGAGCGTCGGCTATAAATTCAGCTTCTAAGCCGCTGGCATAAAGATTGATAAGCATTCCCCACGGTTCGCCCGTGCGGGAATGTTTTTGTATCCCGGCGTGGGGACCAGGTATCATTAGATTCGGAAAAGATGAATACGTTTTTTATCGTCGTCGCTGTGATTCTCGGCGTGCTGGGCATTCTGGGCAGTGTCCTGCCGGCCCTGCCGGGGCCGCCGCTCAGTTGGCTGGGCCTGTTGCTCATGTATTTTTTCGGTGGGACCAATGGGGCGGGCGACCCCCTGTCGCTGAAGCTCCTGTTTATCTGGCTGGCCGTCACCACCGTCGTTACTGTGCTGGACTATGTCATCCCCATCTGGTTCACGAAGTTTACCGGGGGCAGCAAGTATGCGGGCTGGGGCGCGATGATCGGCCTGTTTGCGGGCATGTTCATCCAGCCGATAGGCATCATCCTGGGCTCGCTGCTCGGGGCCTTCATCGGGGAATTCCTGGTGGCGGAGAAAGGGGCGGCAGCCTCGCTCAAATCGGCCTTCGGGGCTTTCCTGGGCTTTATCTTCACGACCGGGATCAAGCTCATCGCCGCCGGGCTGATGCTGTACGAGATCATCGTTTATATCTAAGCGGGCGCGGAATCTTCTCGCATTATTGCTATCTTTGTGTATCAACAGGTAACGCTATGAAAAAGTTTTTGTTCTGGATCGGGCTCTGCCTGGCGGCGATGCCGCTGCGGGCGAGCGAACTGCGGACCGACAGCCTGTACAGCGCCACGCTGAAGGCCGAAGTCAAATACAATGTCTATCTCCCGGACGGCTATGGCGAGCCGGGCCGGCATTATCCGGTGATTTATCTCCTGCACGGGCTCAGCGACACGTATGAGGCCTGGTCTGACCGGGGGCGGATGGAATGGGTGGCGGACGAGCTTGTCCGCAGCGGAGAAATGGTCCCCACGGTCATCGTGATGCCCAATGCGGGCGGCCCGGATGTGCACAAGACGCAGAACGGCTATTTCAATATGCCCGGCTGGGCCTATGAGGACTTCTTCTTCGGGGAATTCCTGCCCGCCGTGGAGGCGAAATATGCCTGTGGCGGCAGCAAGGGACAGCGCGCCGTGATGGGTCTTTCGATGGGCGGAGGCGGCAGCGTCGTCTATTGCCAGCGGCATCCGGAGATGTTCTCCAGCTGCTACGCGATGAGTGCGTGGCTGGACAACCGCTCTTCCGAGGTGGCCAGCCCCAGCGAGAAAAAAGACTGCATGGATTATGTATCGGAGGCCGTTACGCGGCATTCCGCCCTGGACTTTGTGTCCGGTGCTTCCGAGCAGGAGCTGGAAAAGCTGCGTACGGTGGCCTGGTTTATCGACTGCGGCGACGATGACTTCCTCTTCGACCAGAGCGTCATGCTGCATCAGCTGATGCGCCGCCGGGGCGTCAAGAGCGAACTGCGCATCCGTGACGGGGTCCACAACTGGGAATTCTGGCACCTGGCCCTGCGCATGTCCCTGCCCTTTGCCTCGCGCAATTTCTCCCGGTAGGGATTATCCCTCAGGACGACGAAAAAGGGGATGGCCGGTTGGTCATCCCCTTTGTGCTGTTATGTGCCCTTCCTTAGAAGCTGTAGTAAGCGCCGACGGTGAAATAGTTCCCGTTGACACCGAGCTCGAAGGTGTCGTTGTAGTAGCCGACACGGCCGAGGTGTCCCACGAAGGAGAGGTTCTCACTCACCGGAATGGCCAGACCGGGTGCGATACCGAGACCCCAGGAAAAGCTGTTGTCCTTGGTAGGGACACCTGCAAACTTCCGGGTATAAATATTTGTAGAAACTGAGTAACTGGGGTATCTTTGCATAGATATAACCTCTATGCATATGTCCAGCGACTTACAGTTCAAGATCTACGAAGACTTCCTTCATTACTTTCTT
>JAFUWX010000055.1 GCA_017471025.1 Bacteroidales bacterium | reverse complement strand
TCCAGACCCGCGATGCGGCCGGCCTCCTTGGTGGCCTGGCGCTGGGAGTCGGAGAAGTAAGCCGGCACCGTGATCACAGCCTCGGTCACCTCCTGACGGAGGTACTCCTCGGCGGTCTTCTTCATCTTCTGAAGCACCATGGCGGAAATCTCCTGCGGGGAATACATGCGGCCGTCGATGTTGACGCGCGGGGTGTTGTTCTCACCACGTGTGACGACATACGGGACACGCTCCACTTCGCGGATCACCTGGTCGTAGGTCTCACCCATGAAACGCTTGATGGAGAACACGGTGTTCTTCGGGTTGGTGATGGCCTGACGCTTGGCCGGGTTGCCGATCTTGCGCTCGCCGCCGTCGGTGAATGCCACGACGGAAGGGGTGGTACGCTGACCTTCGTTGTTGATGATGACGGTAGGCTGGTTGCCTTCCATGACTGCCACGCAGCTGTTGGTGGTTCCCAAGTCAATTCCAATGATTTTTCCCATAATATTATCTCCTTTTTATTTTGTTCATGTTCATGTCCCGGAGGACAACCGGCTATTTATCCAATGTTATGCCATGCGGGAATTTATGCCAAAATGTCAGAATAATATCGTACCTTTGTCACGCAAACAAGCCTTTCCAGGAAATCATGCTATACCGAGAACTGTCAGACGAAGAATATGCCGACCTCGCAGGACGTATCCTGTACGAGGACAACCACCTGCTTGTCATCTATAAGAAATCAGGCGAAATCGTCCAGGGTGACAAAACCGGCGACGAGCCTGTCAGCGAGGCATACAAAGCCTTCATCGCCCGGCGCGACGGCAAGCCGGGGCAGGTGTTCCTCGGACTGCCCCACCGACTGGACCGTCCGGTGTCCGGCATCACGGTGCTGGCCAAGACCTCCAAAGCCCTGGAACGCCTCACCGCCCAGTTCCGCGACGGGGAGATCCACAAGACCTACTGGGCCCTGGTGTGCCAGGAGCCCCATCCGCAGGAAGGCCTCCTGGAAGACTGGCTCTGGCGCAATGAGCAGATGAACAAGTCCTTCGTCTGCGCCAAGGAGCGCCCGGGCGCGAAACTGGCCCGGCTGCGCTACCGCACCCTCGGCCGGACCGAACGCTACTGGCTCGTCGAGGTCGAGCTCCTGACCGGCAGGCACCACCAGATCCGCTGTCAGCTCGCCCACCTGGGCTGCTGCATCAAGGGCGACCTCAAATACGGAGCCCCGCGCTCCAACCCCGACGGCGGCATCAGCCTGCACGCCCGCAGCATCCGCTTCATCCACCCCGTGCGGAAGACCGCTTTGTGCGTTTGCGCCCCCGTGCCGGCATCGTGGAAAGGACTGCCGCCTGCTCTGACGGACTGAGCGAAGCCACATAGGCGTCGCACCACTCCCCCGGCGTCTGGTTCATGAACATCTTGAAAGCCATGCCGTAGGACACCTTGTTGCCGAATCCGGACATGGCCGACAGTTCGACGACTTTCAATCGCGGGTCTTTCCGGTAGAGCTCCATGGAATAATAGATGCGGTACCGGTTCAGCAATTTATTGAAATTCAATCCCGTACAATGACTGATCATCCGGGACAGGTAGCTGCGGTTCGTACACAGGTCCCGGGCCATGTCTTCGGCCAGATAATTGATGTTCAAGAAGGGCTTCTTCTCCTCCAGCAACAGGCACATGGCCTTGTAGAGCCGCCTGTACTGCCGGGATGTCGTCTTGGGCATCGGCGAGAGCGACATCTTCCGTTTGAATTCTTCGTCGCTGATGCTCCCCAGCAGCACCGGACGCCGCGTGATGCTGCGGACGAACATAAAGAGGAACAGCAGCGCGACCAAGAACACCAGCACGCCCAGGACGGCATCCGGGAACGGGGCGGCCAGGGCGCATACGGTCAGGATGACGACGCTCAGGCAGACCACCACGAGCCCCATGTTCAGGAAGGTCATGGTCATTTCCCAACCGGACACCATCCCGCCCAGGAATTCCATGTCCCGCATCAGGGTACGCACCTTCCGGACAAAGCGGCACAGCAGCGGAACCGTCACGAGCAGACCGTAGCACAGGATGCGCAGCTGGGGACGGACCAGGCCCCAGGTACAGGCCAGTACCGCGCCGCCGGCAAAGACACCCGCCGCCAGGCCCAGCAATTGCCGGGTGGCATCTTCAGCCCACGGACAGAGCAGGACGGTTCCGAGCGCCAGCAACAAATCACATAGCAGCGTATCGAAGCCGAAACTACCGCTCACGCCCCAGCGGAGTACAGGGTCGAACAATAGTCCGAAGATGGAGAACAGGCGGATCCAATGGTCCGCAGTTTCGGGTATCAGTTTCAGTCTAGTTTGCATATCCCTTTCACATTTCTCTCAGGTTCACATGGTTCCGGGCCGCAAAGGTATGCAAAAAAACCTGCCTTCAAGGTGGCTTGAAGGCAGGGTGTCTGAATTATTTACGATTCTTATCCGTTTTCCTGGGAATGGGGCGCCGAGGATGGGGCCGCACCCAGGCTATGCCGGAAGGATTCCTTGATGGTGTCGAATCCCTTGCCGTAAACGCCGCTCACCGACCCGACGGACAGGAAGGCGTCCGAATCGATGGATTTGACATAGCGCAGCAGCAGGTTCAGGTCCGTCTTGCGGGAAATGACCATCAGGACATGGCTGTCTGATTTGGTGTACCAGCCCTGGGCCGGAATGACGGTCACGCCGCGCTTGAGGTCATAGGTGATGGCATCCGCGATTTTCTGATACTGCTTGGACAGGATGAAAAGCTGGACGGACTGGCGTGAACCGGCGATGTACAGGTCCACCACATGGCTGTTCACCACGACGACGATCAGGCCATACACCACGTTGGTCACCTTGTCGGCCCATCCTACCAGGTTGCCGTCCTTCGTATAGGAAGGGAACAGGAGGGAGGACAGGATGATGACCACGTCCATGATGAGGATCAACTTGCCCAGGGAAATATTCCGGTACTTATTGATAATCAAGGCAATGATATCCGTCCCGCCGGTGCTTCCCCCGACCGACATGGACATGCCGATACCCAGGCCGGCCATCATGCCGCCCATCAGGGTGGACATCAGTTTCCCGTTGTCGATGGAAAGGCTCTGGATCACATTCCAGGGGATGACCGCCTGGAGGACGTTCAGGCCGACCGACGCCAGGATAATGGCATAGATGGTCTTGGCGCCGCAGCCCATGCCCAGGATCAGGAAGGCGACGATGAGCAGGATGGCATTGAGGATGAAATAGGAATAGCCCATCTGGAATCCGGTGGCATACTGGATGATGGAGCTGATACCGGTGACGCCACCGCCTACGATGTTGTTCGGCGTCAGGAACACGCTCCAGCCCGTCACATAGATGATGACGCCCAGGGACAGGATCACGTATTCCCGGATGGTGGACCAGATATTGGTTTTCAATTGCATAGGCTTATGGATAAGTGGATGATGCTCGGGGAATAAACTTATTTGATGACGATATTGACGATTTTACCGGGAACGACGATGACCTTGACGATGGACTTCCCTTCCAGGTAACGCTGCGTCTGGTCGCTGGCGAGGACGGTCTCCTGGACGGCCTCGCGGGACAGGGTCTTGGGCAGGTCCACGGTAAAGCGGGTCTTGCCGTTGAAAGATACGGCATAGGTGCAGTTGTTTTCCACCGTGAGTTCCTCCCGATAGACCGGGAACTGCGCGAAGGCGACGCTGTCTTCATGACCGAGCACATGCCAGAGTTCTTCCGCGATGTGCGGCGCGAAGGGAGACAGCAGGATCACCATCGGTTCGAGGATGGCCCGTTTGGACACCTTGCGGTCCGTCAGGTCGTTGACCGCGATCATGAAGGCGCTGACGGTGGTGTTGAACGAGAAGTTCTCGATGTCGGCCTGCTCCTTGCCGATCAGGCGGTGCAGGGTCTTGAGGTCCTCCGGCGTGGGGGCTTCGTCGGTCACCAGGCAGGTGTCGCCGTCGAAGAACAGGCGCCAGAATTTCCGGAGGAAACGGTGGACGCCGTCAATGCCCTTCGTATCCCAGGGCTTGGACTGCTCCAGGGGGCCGAGGAACATTTCGTACAGACGCAGGGTATCGGCGCCGTAGTTGTCGCAGATATCGTCCGGATTGACCACGTTGTACATGGACTTGCTCATCTTCTCCACAGCCCAGCCGCAGATATACTCCCCGTCTTCCAGGATAAACTCGGCGTCCTTGAATTCCGGGCGCCAGGCACGGAAGCCTTCCAGGTCGAGCCTGTCGTTACGGACCAGGCTGATATCCACATGGATTTCCTGGGTCTGGTACTGGTCCTTGAGGCCGGCGGAGACAAAGGTCTGGGTGCCGACGAGGCGGTACACGAAATTGGACCGTCCCTGGATCATGCCCTGGTTGATCAGCTTGCGGAAAGGCTCGTCCTCACAGACATAGCCCAGGTCGAAGAGGAATTTGTTCCAGAAACGGGAATAGATGAGGTGGCCGGTGGCATGCTCGGTACCGCCGATATACAGATCCACATTGCGCCAGTACTGGTCGGCTTCGGGGCTGACCAGCGCCTTGTCGTTGTGGGGATCCATGTAACGCAGGTAGTAGGCGCTGCTGCCGGCAAAACCGGGCATCGTGCTGGTTTCCAGGGGATAACCCTCATAGGTCCAGTCCTTGGCGCGGGCCAGCGGCGGCTGTCCGTCCGCCGTGGGACGGTACTCGTCGATCTGCGGAAGGGTCAGCGGAAGCGCGGACTCGGGCAGCGGGGTGGGAATGCCGTCCTTATAATAAATCGGGAACGGCTCGCCCCAGTAGCGCTGGCGGGAGAAAATGGCGTCGCGCAGGCGGTAATTGGTCTTGCGGTGTCCCAGGCCATGCGCCTCGACATAATCCATCGCCGCGGGAATGGCCTCCTGGACATCCATCCCGTTCAGGAAGCCGGAATTGCACATCTTCCCTTCCTTCGCGTCGAAACTCTGCTCGCTGACGTCGCAGCCCTCGATGATGGGAACGATGGGCAGGCCGAATTTGCGGGCGAAAGCGTAGTCGCGGCTGTCATGGGCGGGGACCGCCATGATGGCGCCGGTGCCATATCCGGCCAGGACATATTCGGAAATCCAGACGGGCACCTTCTCGCCGGTCAGCGGATTGATACCCCAGGAACCGGAGAATACACCGGTGACCGACTTGGTCTCGGCGATGCGCTCGCGCTCGGTCTTTTTGGCCACATAGGCGAGATAGGCCTCCACCTCATCCTTCTGTTCCGGGGTGGTCAGCCGGGCCGTCAGCTCGCTTTCCGGGGCCAGGACCATGAAGGTCACCCCGAAAATCGTATCGACGCGGGTCGTGAAGATGGTCACGTCCGTGGTCTGCGCGCCCGTTTCCACCCGGAATACGACTTCCGTACCCTGGGATTTGCCGATCCAGTTGCGCTGCATCTCTTTGAGGGAATCCGTCCAGTCCAGGGTATCCAGGCTGTCGAGCAGACGCTCGGCATAGGCCGAAACGCGCAACTGCCACTGGGTCATTTTCTTCTGCTCCACCGGGAAGCCGCCGCGGACGGAAAGGCCGTCCTTCACCTCGTCATTGGCGAGCACGGTACCCAGGCCGGGGCACCAGTTGACGGCCGTCTCGCCCTGGTAGGCAATCCGGTAGTTCATCAGCACGTCCGACTTTTCCTTGGGGGTGAAAGCCTTCCACTGCTCTGCCGTAAACTGCATCGGTTCCCCGCAGGCCACATCCAGGCCCTCGGTCCCCTGCCGCTCGAAGGCGGCGACGAGTTCCGAAATCGGACGGGCGGACTTGCAGGAATTACAGTAATAACTGTCGAACATCTGCAGGAAAGCCCACTGGGTCCATTTGAAATAGTCCGGATCACAGGTGCGGAAACTCCGCTCCCAATCGTAGGAGAAGCCGATCCGGTCCAGCTGCTGGCGATAACGGGCCACATTCTTGTCCGTCGTCACTTCCGGGTGCTGTCCGGTCTGGATGGCATATTGCTCCGCCGGCAGGCCGAAGGCATCGTATCCCATCGGATGCAGGACGTTGAATCCGCGAAGGCGTTTGTAGCGCGAATAGATGTCGCTGGCGATATAGCCCAGCGGGTGGCCGACGTGCAGGCCCGCGCCCGAGGGGTACGGGAACATATCCAGCACATAGAATTTCGGCTTCGAGGCATCCTCGACAGCTTTGAAAGTGTGCGCTTCAGCCCAACGGGACTGCCATTTTTGTTCAATCTCCCTAAAGTTGTAATCCATATCTGTTTTCTTCTATATAACATAAATTTAACTTGCTGTAGCATAGAGCTTTGCATTTAGGGCATCAAGTGCCCTCTGCGTACGCTCAATCTTTCTTTTGAGGAGTGTTTCCTCATCTAAGCCTACTCGCCCTTCATCGTAGGCCACCTTATCGCGAACCATGATGAAGAAGATTTCAGCTATCTTGTGC
>JAFUWX010000054.1 GCA_017471025.1 Bacteroidales bacterium | reverse complement strand
CCCTGCTCGGCCTGGCGGAGGAAGACGGCGTGTCGCTGCTCGTCTTTCCGGAATTGTGCGTGACCGGCTATACCTGCGGTGACCTTTTCGGGCAGCAGCTGCTGCTCGACGGGGCGGAAAAGGCTGTGGCCGGCATCTGCGAGATCACCCGCGGGAAGCCCCTCGCCGTGGTGCTGGGCGTCCCGGTGCGCCAGGGCGGCCGGCTGTACAACTGCGCCGTCGTCGTGCGTGACGGCAAGGTATGCGGCATCGTCCCGAAGCTCCATATCCCGAATTACAACGAATTCTACGAGAGCCGCTGGTTCGCCTCCGGCGAGGGCCTCGAAGATACGCAGGTCACCTTCTGCGGCCAGCAGGTTCCCTTCACGCCCTGGCAGCTTTTCCACCTGGGACATGCCACCTTCGCCATCGAGATTTGCGAAGACCTCTGGACGCCGGTGCCGCCGTCTTCCTACCATGCCATGGCCGGTGCCCAGGTCCTGGTCAACCTGTCGGCCAGCAACGAAGTCCTGATGAAGCACCGCTACCGCCAGGACCTCGTCCGCGGGCAGAGCGCAAGGACCGTTTCCGGCTATGTCTATTGCTCCTGCGGCTATGGGGAATCCACCCAGGACCTGGTTTTCGCCGGGTCGTCGCTCATCGGCGAAAACGGTGCCCTCCTGGCCGAAAACGAGCGTTTCCGCACGGAAGGCTCCCTGCTGGAAGCCGACCTGGACATCGAAAAGCTGAACGTGCTGCGCCAAAAGGAAAACACTTTCATAGGGCATGTGCCCCAGACCTATATCCATACGCAGGCCGGCGAGGCGGCCCCCACGGACTTCGCGGCCTCCCTGCTGCGCCCCGTGGATCCGCACCCCTTCGTCCCGGAAGGGCCGGAGGCGGACGACCGCGCCCGGGAAATCACCTCCATCCAGGTGATGGGCCTGATGACACGCCTGGAGCATATCCGCTGCCGTACGGCCGTCATCGGCATCTCCGGCGGCCTGGACAGCACGCTGGCCCTGCTGGTCACCTGCCTGGCTTTCGACCGCCTGGGCTGGGAACGCAGCCGCATCATCGGCGTGACGATGCCCGGCTTCGGCACGACGGGCCGCACCTACCGCAACGCCATCGACCTGATGGCCGCCCTGGGCGTCACTGCGCGGGAAATCTCGATCGTACCGGCGGTCCGCCAGCACTTTGCCGACATCGGCCAGGACCCGGACCAGCACGACGTGACCTATGAGAATTCCCAGGCCCGCGAACGCACGCAGCTGCTGATGGACATCGCCAACAAGGAGAACGGCCTGGTTGTCGGTACCGGCGACCTGTCGGAGCTGGCCCTCGGCTGGGCTACCTACAACGGAGACCATATGTCGATGTACGGGGTGAACGCCAGCATCCCCAAGACCCTGGTGAAGCATCTCGTTAAGTGGTCTGCCGTAAATTACTTTGACACAGAAGGAAACGGAAGGTCTGCAAAGGATATTTTGCTGGATGTGGCCGATACGCCGATCAGCCCCGAACTCACCCCGGCCGACGCCGACGGGAACATCCTCCAGAAGACCGAAGACCTTGTGGGACCGTACGAGCTGCACGATTTCTTCCTCTACTATTTCTTCCGTTTCGGCTATTCGCCGGCCAAGATCCGTTTCCTGGCCGGAAAGGCCTTCCTGGGCCGCGAGCCGTCAATCGGGCCGGAAGGTGTGGCCAACGTCTATACCCCGGAAATCCTGGATAAATGGCTGCATAAGTTCTATTGGCGCTTCTTCAGCCAGCAGTTCAAGCGTTCCTGCCTGCCGGACGGACCGAAGGTAGGCTCGGTGTCCCTGTCGCCCCGCGGCGACTGGCGGATGCCCTCGGACGCTACCGTAACCCTTTGGATAGATAACCTAAGTTAAATAGATATGTTCCATACATTTACAGATATCAAAAAGGCTGCCGACAAAGTGCAGTCCGTGCTGGATGATTTCCAGTTGAGCCCTAAAATCGGCATTATCCTGGGCAGCGGCCTGGGCAATGTGGCCGAGCAGATCGAAGACCCGGTCGTGATCCCTTATTCCGACATTCCCGGCTTCCCCGAATCCACGGCCATCGGCCACAAGAGCAATTTCATCGCCGGAAGCCTCGGCGGGAAGACCGTGCTGGCGATGCAGGGCCGTTTCCATTATTATGAGGGATACACGATGAACCAGGTCATCCTCCCCGTGCGGGTGATGAAGCTGCTGGGCATCGAGGTGCTGATGGTTTCCAATGCGGCCGGCGGCATCAATCCGGGCTATCACGTCGGCGACCTGATGATCATCCGCGACCAGATCAACCTGCTGCCCAACCCGCTGATCGGCCCCAATCTGGAGGAATTCGGGCCCCGTTTCCCGGATATGACCCGTCCGTACGACCTGAAGCTGATCGCCCTGGCGCGGGAGGTCTCTGCGGAAATGGGCCTGCATCTGCAGGAAGGCGTCTATGTCAGTTGTACGGGCCCCAGTTATGAGACCCCGGCCGAATACCGGTATTTCCGCAGCATCGGCGGCGACGCCGTCGGCATGTCCACGACCCCCGAAGTCATTGCCGCCCGGCATGCCGGCATCCGCGTCTTCGGTATGTCCGCCATCACGGATATGGCCCGCGAAGAGGACCTGGACGACGATTATGTGACGGACGGCGAGGCCATCGTCAAGGCCGCCCAGGCCAGCAGCGAGCACATGTCCGCCCTGTTCATCCGGATGATTCAACGCTTATAACCATGGAAAACCCTCGCAGCAACAGACTTTGGCGCATTCTGGCCGTGCTGATGCTGGCGGCCGCCTGTACCCCGCAGGTGGAGCCGCTTCCGTCCGACCCCTCGCAGGATGTCGTCAAACCCTCCGCGGATCCGTCGCAGGAGCCTTCCGCCGAGCCTTCCGATGAGCCGTCGGAGGAACCCTCCGCCGAGCCTTCCGAGGAACCTTCGGCCGACCCTTCTTCCGAACCCGTGGATGCCGATTTGCTGCAGGGCACCGTTATCGGCACCGAGTTTTCCGTTGACTACGATACCGGCGCGAAATCGCGGACGGTGAACGGCAAGGCGTGTGTCTTTGACGGTGATTTCGATACCTTTTTCGCCTCCTACGAGCGCAGCCGCACCTGGGTGGGGCTGGACCTGGGGGAGAAGCATGTCATTACCCGGGTCGGCTTCTCGCCGCGCGTGGGGCAGCCCGGCCGGGTCTGCCTGGCCGTCCTGGAAGGCGCCAACGAACCTGATTTCCGGGATGCGCTGCCGCTGGGCATCATCCGGACTCCCGGTCGGGAACGGACGATGCAATATCTGGACATATCCTGTTCCCGAGGCTTCCGCTATGTGCGCTATGTCGGCCCGAACGACGCCCGCTGCAACCTGGCCGAGCTGGCCTTCTACGGATATGCCTCAGAAGGGGATGACAGCCGCCTGTGCCAGCTGACCCAGCTTCCGACCATAACGATCCATACCCTGGACGGGCAGGACATCGTCTCCAAGACGGAAGAGGTGGGTGCCGTCGTGACGCTTGTCAGCGACGACGGGACGACCCTGCTGTCGGATGCCGAAGCGATGGTCCGCGGTCGGGGAAATGCCAGTTGGGACTTCCCCAAGAAGCCTTACCGGATCAAATTCTCGCAGAAGCAGCAACCCCTGGGCGCACCGGCATCGGCCAAGAAATGGACCCTGATCAACAATTACGGCGACAAGACCCTGATGCGGAATATCCTGGCCTTCGAGGTCAGCCGCCGGGTGGGGATGGCCTATACGCCTTTCTGCCAGCCGGTCGATGTGATCCTGAACGGGGAATACCAGGGTTGTTACCAATTCTGCGACCAGGTGGAGGCCGCCAAGGGCCGGGTCCCGGCCAAAGACGGCTATCTCATTGAAATAGATGCCTATGCCTATGGCGAAGAGGTGTATTTCACCTCGAACAGGGGCATGCCGGTGACCGTCAAGAATCCCAAGGACGACGAAATCACCCAGGAGCAGCTTTCCTTTATCACGTCGTATTTCAACCGGATGGAGGCCGCCGTCTTCTCCAGCCAATATACCGACCCGCAGAAGGGTTATCGGGCCTATCTGGACCTGGACAGCTTCCTGCAGGATTTCCTGGTGGGCGAGTTCTGCGGCAATACGGACACCTACTGGAGCGTCTATATGTATAAGGACGCCGCAGACGGGGTGCTCTATACCGGCCCGGTCTGGGACTATGACCTGGCCTTCGAAAACGACGGCCGGACCTATCCGGTCAATGGCCTGTATGATTTCATCTACGCCAGTGCCGGTTCCGTGGCTTCGGATGCGGTCCGCAGCATGGTGACGCGCATCGTCAAAAATGACGCCGCCCATTTGCGTCTTCAGGAGATGTGGCGGGAGCTTCGCCCCAAGCTGCTCGACCTGAACGATTATGTCGATGAGACGGCCACCCTGCTGGATGCCTCCCAGGAACTGAATTTCAAGCGCTGGCCCATCCTGAACACCCTGGTCCATCAGAATTTCCAGGCTACGGGCACCTACGCGGCGGAGGTGAAAACCGTCAAGGACTATATCAATGCCCGCATCCGCAGGATGGATCAGCTGATCGGTATCTAAGGAATCCTCGGCATATAGGAGTCCTTGGCATCTGCGGAAAGGACCGCAAAGTTTCCTTTCGGGTCTCCTGGCGGTATCCTTATCTTTTCTTGAAATACTTGTCGGCAAGTTCTTAAAAGTCAGCTTGCAGCAGGAGTGAGAACTCACCCCTGGCGGCAGCTCCGCTGCTGCGGGTGAGGGCAGTCCGGGCGGCCGCTTTCAGCCGCCAGCGGGCAAATCCCCGTGACCCGCTTCCTGTCAGGGACAGGCTGTACCCCCGCCCATGGTAGGCGGGGACGTGGAAGAGCCCGGGGATATCCCTTTCGTAGCAATAGATGCGGTCGTCCCAATGGTCGGCCCGAAACAGCGTCCCGCGCAGCCACAGGCTGAATCCTTCCTGCTGGCGCCCCGCTTCCAGATAGCCCAGCAGGCCGTAGCGGCGGGAGAAGACGGCGTTGAGGCGCAGGTTGGCGCGCCAGGCATCGTGGCTCCAGAGGAGGTCGCTCCGCAGGTCCGTCCGGTGGCTGGGCGCGGCGTTTCGCAGCCGCCCGGCCAGGCGGATCCGCCACTGCAGGCAGGGGAGCAAGTCCCAGGCTCCGCAGACCGTGATTTTCCAGCTTCGTTGCCCCGAGGACAGGCGTCGGGCGTAATCCGCGGTCAAGGTACAGCGCTTCCAGCCCAGGCCCAGCGCCGCGCCCTGCTCGTCGGAAACTTTGGAGGCACTGCGCACCGCACCCGACCAGGCGGCGCTGTATGCGGTAGGGTAATGGCGGACCCCTCCGGAAATCATCCAGTCCTCCTGCTGCCAGGAGATTCCGGCTACGCCCGCGACGCTTCGGTGGACAAAATCCCAGGCCGCTTCCGCAAACAGGTCCACGCCCCGGATGCAACATCTGCCGTCCCAGGACAGCTTTCCCTGCCGCTTCCCGCCGCCTTCCCACAGGGCCGTGACGCCGAGGCTGCCATAGCGCCCCGTCCATTCGGTATGGATGGCGCCAAGAAGATGATATTCAGGCGTTTCCGTTATCTGCTGCAGGGCCCTGACCCCGGGCATGGCCAGCAGGGCGGAAAAGCGCCAGGGCCCCGGATGCGCCTGGGCCGCCACTCCGCGCAGCGAGGTCTCGCCATACGACCAGGTGGGGGAGAGGCCGGTCGGGCGCCGGGCAAAGCCCGCGGGGGTCGCCAGCCCGGCCATCGTGAAGCCGCTCCACAGGGCCAGCCCTTGCCCGAAGCGGGCGTGGAAGTCTCCGACCAGAAGCTGCCAGTTCCGATGCCGCAGCTGCCCGAAGGCGGACAGCTGGCATGTGGCGGCGGTATTCCGGCGGAAGGCCAGTCCGGCCTGCACGGTTTCTCCCGCCCATATCCGGTACTTTCCGCCGGCCTGCCATCGCCCCGAAGCGAAACTGCCCTGGCTCTGCACACGCTGGCGGAGGGTATGCACGGGCCCATGTCCGGGCAGACCGCTGGCCGACAGGCAGGTGAAGGGACGCAGGGCCGCTGCCACGTCGGGCCCGAAGCCGTCGAGCAGCCCCAGCTCCGTATAGGACAGGATATCCCCATGGCGGGCGCGATAATCCCAAAGCGAGGCGACCTGGAAAGGGGAGAGCAGCCCCGATGCGGAGAGCCTCTCCCGGCTGCTGCGGTTCAGGTCCAGCGGACGGGCCTCCCAGGCTTCGAAACGCTCCAGTACCGTATCGTCCAGGGACTCGGCATCGGTCTCGCCCGTCAGAAGCAGGATGGCTGAAAGCTGCTCCTGCGCCGACAGGGAGGCGCAACAGCAGGCGAGCGTCAGGATGAGGACCGCGTGTTTCATGCCGTCAAAGATAAGGGCCTGGGAGGTGGTTCGGTTCCGGGTGTTCAAACTTTTGATGATTTTTAACCTTTCCCGACCGTTTTCGGGCAATATTTGTTAAATTTGCACAATAAAACTTCGGATGATGGAAAGAATTACTTTGGGAGACAAATCGTTCGTACCGTATATTCCTTACGAGCGGATTTCTGAAGCCATCGACCAGGTGGCGGACCGACTCAACGCCGATTACCAGGACAGCGAAGACACCCCCGTCGTGCTCTGCATCCTGAACGGTGCCATCCTCTTCTGCGCGGAGTTGCTGAAGCGACTGCATTTCAATCTCGAACTCTCTTCCGTGAAACTGACCTCCTATTGCGGGACACAGTCCACCGGACAGGTCAAGACCGTCGGCGGGCTGACCACGGACCTGAAGGGCCGCCGGGTCATCATGGTGGAGGACATCGTCGATACCGGCCAAACCATCGTCGCCATCCGCCAGCTCCTCGAAGAAGCCGGCGTGAAGGAATCCCGCATCTGCGCCCTGCTCCTGAAGCCTGAAGTTTTCTGCCAGAAGGCTCCGCTGGACTATGTCGCGATGGAAATCCCGAACCGTTTCATCGTCGGTTTCGGACTGGACTACAATGAACTTGGCCGCAATCTGAAAGACATCTACGTCCTGGACGACACGCAGTAAGGCAAAAGCCGCGTCCGGAACCTCGCTGAGGCGACGGATGAGCCGCCCTCGTCCCATTCTTATAGAACAATTAATCTGTTGATATGAAATATTTCATCCTCTTCGGGCCTCCGGGTGCGGGAAAAGGCACCCAGGCCGCAGCAATGGTCGAAAAATACGGACTCTGCCACATTTCCACCGGAGAACTGCTTCGCCGGGAGATTGCCGCGCAGACCCCGCTGGGCAAGCAGGCGAAGGCGCTGATTGACGACGGGCAGCTGGTCCCCGACCAGATCGTGGAAGATATGATCGCCCAGTGCTTTGATTCCGTGCGGGATGTGAACGGATTCCTGCTGGATGGATTCCCCCGTACCCTGGCCCAGGCCGAGGCCCTGGACGAGATGCTTGCCCGCCGGGGCGAGAGCGTGACGGGCGTCGTGTCCATCATGATTCCCGATGCGATGATTTTCGAGCGCATCCGTCATCGCGCCGCCATCGAAGGGCGGGCGGACGATGCCAGTGACGAGACCATCTCCCACCGTATCGCGACCTACCATGCGAAGACCGAACCCCTGATCGGGTATTACCGTCAGGCGGGAAAGTATGCGGAGATAGACGGCGTCGGGACCATTGAAGAGGTCCACGACAAGATCTTCGCCCTGCTCGATACGCTGTAGGGCGGAATTTTATTTCCCGGAAGGGATTTTCAGTTTCATCCCCGGCCGGATCGAGGCATTCTTCAGGCCATTGGCCTCCATGATGTTCTTGGCGCTGACACCGGGATATTTCTGGGCGATATCATACAAGGTATCGCCTTGTTTTACGGTATAGACGGTGCCTGTGGCCGCCGTTTGCTGACTGCCGGTCGATGCGGTGGTCTTCTGGCTGCCGGAGGAGGACTTTTGGGCATCTACCGGGGCATGCCCCTTCTTGTAGATCACCAGCTTCTGGCCGACCCGTAAATTGTTGTTTCTGAGGTGGTTCCACTGCTTGATCTGGCTCACGCTCACATGGTAGCGCGCCGCGATGCGGCCCAGGTATTCCCCGCTCTTGACCTTGTGGACGATGCGGGAGGATTCGGCCTGCCGGGACTCTTTGATATTTTGGATCACCGTCGGGTTGAACAGCTCCGACGCCTTGTGCGTATAGACGGAATCTTCATGCTCGATAAAGGCCGCCGTGTATTTGTACGGCAGGCGCAGGATGTAGGTCTCGTCGCCCGGGATGATGTCGTGGATGTATTGCGGGTTGAGGTCGCGCAGGGTCTGGACCGGCACGCCTACGACCTCGTTAATCTGCTGGAAATGAAGCATTTTCCGGATCTGGAACGTATCCACATGGGAGGGAAGTTCCACCTGGGAAGGCGTCATGCCGTGCTCTTTGTAATAGTTGAAGGCGTACATGGCGCCGACAAAGGCCGGCACATAACCGCGGGTCTCCCGGGGCAGGTATTCATAGATATCCCAGAATTCCCGGCTGCCGCTGCGCCGGATGGCCTTGAAGACATTGCCCGAGCCGCAGTTGTAGGAGGAAATGGCCAGGTTCCAGTCCCCGAAAATCTTGTAGGCGTCCTTCATGTAGCGGGCGGCCGCATCCGCGGACTTGACCGGGTCCAGGCGCTCGTCCACGAAAGAATTGATCCGCAGCCCATAGGAGCGGGCCGTGTTGTACATGAACTGCCACATGCCCTTGGCCCCGACCCGGGACACGGCCAGCGGATTCAGGGCGGATTCGATGATGGCCATGTATTTGAGCTCCTGGGGCATGTCGTAGCGGCTCAGGGTCTCCTCGAAGATGGGCATATAATAGTAACTCAGACCCAGCATGTGTTGCATCCGCGTAGGCATTTTCTCGCTGTAGAGGATGATATAGTCCCGGACCTTGTCGTTGTAGGGGACCGTGATGTAGGAGTTCATCCGCTCGATCCGCTTGATATACACGCTATCCGGGACGTTGGAGCTGAAATGGATGGAATCCATGTTGTACTCCTCTCCTTCGTGCAGGTATCGGTTCTGCCGGTGCACATACCACAGGTTCAGCAGGCTGTCGGTCGCTTCCGGGGAATACTCTTCCGGAGTGATGCCCGCGCCCAGCTTGTCCTCGTTCTCGTTATAGAGTTCGATCATGTCGCCCCGGAGGCTGTCGTCCATCCGCAGGCGCTCTTCGTATTCTTCCAAAATCAGGCGGAGCGAATCGAGCTCTTTCGCCATCTTGATATTCTCCTTGACCAGCTGCCTCTTGGTCATGCGTTTGGCCGGCTGTGCGCCCATCGGGGCGCAGAAGGTCAGCAACAGAACGATAAGTGCTAAATACTTGATTCTCATTCTAAATAACTTCATATCCGGATGCCCGCCGCCGCAGCGCGGGGGTCCGGTCCGTCCGGGTTAGGTTCGTGCGATACGCTTTCGCCGCGTCAGAATCGCAGGCCCAGGCTGACGCCCACGGCGCTGGTCCCGACGCCGGTGTTATTCCAGGATATAGGGGTCGTCCCCGTCATCGCATAGACCGGCGTATCCGTGATGACGGCCGGCCCGACGCGCATGGCGATATCATCGGACAAGTCGAAATCCCGCATATACGAAAACACGTTTGCATCAATCACTTGCAGCAGATAGAAGCCCACCAGCGCCACCACGGAATAGTCCCGGTAACGCCGGAAAATATCCCGGTAATTCTTGGCGCTTTCCGGATTCATGATGGTGAAATCCGAGCCTTCCGCCGAAGCTTCGTTGTATATCATACGGTAACGCTGGTAGTTGCGGTTGTTGAGCACCATATAGTGCGCCGCGCCCACCATCAGGCCGTAATAGATCGGTATCTTCCAGTATTCCCCGTTGTAGGCCTGCCCCAGACCGGGCAGCAGGACGGAATAGAGCGTCGCCTTGCCGGCCTGGTGCGGGATATCCCGCCGATAGTTATAGACCCCGTCGAAGAGGGTCCCCCAATAGATCAGGCCCGTCCCCCAGAAACACCATTGGCTGTATTTCAGGAAATCGGGGTTCCCCTCGTTCTTCCAGCGGTTGCGGAAATAGATACCGGCGCCGGCCGTACCGGCCAGACCGCCATAGACGATGGGCAGTTTCCAATATTGCTTGTTCTGAATCTGCTCGAATCCGACAAAGACGGTGGACCCGGCGAACATGACGCCGATCCGGGACTGCCGCTTGTGGAAGACGCCGCCGAAATACTCCTTGAAGCTGAACAGCACGTCGGTGGTGTCGCGTCCCAGGGAATCGACATCATCGTTGTACTGCTGCTGGAAGGCTTCTTCCTTGAACTGGGCGCGGGCCGGATGCCAGCACCCCAGCAGGAGCAACAGCGGACTCAGATCGCGAAGGTACTTCATAGATTCGAATCATCGAGCGCCTGAAGGAAACGGGCCATTTCCGCGTCGGAATCGAAACGGATGGTCATCGTGCCTTTCCCGGTCGGGCTTCTGCGCAGGCTGATGTTGTTGTCAAAATATTTACCGATATGCTCGAGCACTTTGTAGTAGGTGTCGGGGAGGTCCTGGTCGCCGTGCGCCTTCTTCTTCTCGCCGGCGCCCAGCTTCTTCAGGCGTTCTTCCAACTGCCTGACACTGAGGTCGTTCTTGATGACAAGGTCGCACAGTTCCTCTTGCAGGGCCAGGTCTTCCACGCCCAGAAGCACCTTGGCATGGCCGACGCTCAGCAGGCCGACTTTCAGGTCGTGCTGCACCTTGGCGGGCAGCTTCAGCAGGCGGAGGTAGTTGGTCACGGAAGCGCGTTTCTTGCCCACGCGCTCGGCCATCTTCTCCTGGGTGAGGTTGCATTCCTCGATCAGGCGCTGGTAGCTCATGGCCACCTCGATGGGGTCGAGGTTCTCGCGCTGGATATTCTCGACGATGGCCATTTCCAGCATGCCCTGGTCGTTGGCGTCCCGGATGTAGGCGGGAATCATGTCCATCCCGGCGGCGGAACAGGCCCGGTACCGGCGTTCACCGCTGATAATCTGGTATTTGCCTTCGGCTTTCTTCCGGACCGTGATGGGCTGGATGAGCCCGAAGGTACGGATGGATTCGGCCAGTTCGTTCAAGGCTTCCTGGTCGAAGGACTGGCGGGGCTGGAAAGGGTTCGGATCGATCATGTCCACGGGAATGCGGATGATGTCCGAGGTGTCCTGCGGCTCCTTGCTGCCGAGTACGTCTTTGTTGAGATATCCGACGGGCTTGCGGAGGCTGCCGACATCGGTCTTTTCGCCCAAAATGGCGCCGAGGCCCATGCCCAGGCCCCTTTCCGGTTTCTTACTCATGTGCTTCCGTATTACGTTCGAGAACTTCCTTGGCGAGGTTGAGGTAGTTGGTGGTTCCGTTGCTCATGACGTCGTACAGGATAATCGGTACACCGTGCGACGGCGCTTCGCTCAGGCGGATATTCCGCTGGATGATGGTTTTGAACACCATGTCGTCGAAGCGCTCGCGGAGCTGGCTGACCACCTGGGTGTGCATCCGGGTCCGGCCGTCGAACATCGTCACCAGGAAGCCTTCGATATAGAGGTCCGGATTGACCCCTTTCTGTACCAGGCGGATGGTCTGGAGCAGCTTCCCGAGCCCTTCCAGGGCGAAGAATTCCGGCTGCACCGGAATGATGACGGAGTCGGCCGCCGTCAGCGAATTGACCGTAATCAGCCCCAGGGAAGGGGAGCAGTCGATGATGATGAAGTCATATTCGTCCCGGATGGGGGCCAGGGCCTTTTTCAGCAGCGACTCGCGGTCCGGCGCCTCCAGCATCTCGAATTCCGCACCGACCAGGTTGATGTGGGACGGAATCATGTGGAGACGGTCCATCTGGGTCTGCAGCAGGGAATCGCGAATATCCAGTTTCCCGATGATCACCTCGTATAGCGTCCGCCCTCGGTCGTCTTCGGGAGAGAAGCTCAGGCCGGAAGTGGTGTTGGCCTGCGGGTCGGCGTCGATGACGAGGACCTTCTTTTCAAGGACCGCCAGGGAGGCGGCCAGGTTGATGGCGGTGGTCGTTTTGCCGACTCCGCCTTTTTGGTTCGCTATAGCGATGACTTTACCCATATCTTCCGTATCAATTCGTATCTTACAAAGGTAGCAATAAAATCCTATTTATCGCTATAAAATGTTCCACATCCGCAAAAAATGTTCCACAGCCTCAGGCCGGGTCCACGTTGATGCCGAGATGTCCGTCGTAATGGTTATCCCGGCAGAAGGCCTGCATGGTGGCCAGCAGGGTCTCCTTGTGCGCTTTCAGGCGGGCGTCCCGGGCCAGGGTCAGGCGGATATGGCGGATATGCTTGCCGGAGACCTTATCGACCGCCGGCGCATAGGGGCCGCAGACCGACACGTCGGGCAGGGCCTGCTGCAGGGCGGCCGCGAGTTTGCGGGTCACCGTCTCCAGCCGGGGCTCGTTCTCGTCTTTGGCCATCAGCTCGATAATCCGCGTGAAAGGCGGGTAGCAGAATTCCTTCCTTTCGGCAAACTGGCTTTCGGCGCCGCTTCCCGTAAGCATCTGATAAACAGGATGCTGCGGCTGCGATGTCTGGATGATGAAGTGGCTTTCCCCACCTCTTCGGCCGCTTCGTCCGCGCAGTTGGGACAGGAGCTGGAAGGCTTTCTCGTCCGCCCGGAAATCGTCCAGGCTCAGCAGGGAATCCGCCTGGAGGATGACCGTCAGCGCCACATGCTCGAAATCGAAGCCCTTGGCGAGCATCTGCGTGCCGATGAGGATGTCGGTCGCGCCGCTTTCAAAGCTTTCGATGATGCGGATGGTCTGGGCGGGTGTCGTGTCGCTGTCGAGCCGGGCGATGGCCGCGTCGGGGAACAGGGCCAGGGCCTCTTCCTCGATTTTCTGCGTGCCCGCGCCGATGGGCCGAAGCGTGCCGCCGCAATGGGGACATGTCTCCGTAAATAATTCTGTATGACCACAATAGTGGCAGACCAGCCGGCCTTTGTCCTGGTGATAGCTCAGCGCGACGTGGCAATGTGGGCAGCGGCGGATTTCCCCGCAGTTGTCGCATTGGACGGCCGGGGAGTAGGCCCTTCTTGCCCGGAGGATGATGACTTGCCGGCCTTGGGCCAGCGTCTGGCGGATGCGCAGGACGAGTTTGCTGGAAAAATGGCCTTCCATGCCCCGCTTGCGGCGTTCCGCCTGGGTGTCGATGATTTCGATGTCTTCGTCGGCGTCTCCGTAATATTTTTCTTTCAAGGTGACGAGGGCGTATTTCCCGATTTTGCAGTTGTACAGGCTCTCCAGCGAAGGCGTAGCCGAGCCCAGGACTACGGGGCATCCGTGCTGGGCCGCCAGGACGACGGCGCAGTCGCGGCCCTGATACCGGGGCGTAGGGGAGTCCTGTTTATAAGAGGTGTCATGCTCCTCGTCGATGATGACCAGGCCGAGGTCATGGTGGGGCAGGAAAAGGGCCGACCGAGTGCCCAGGACGATGTAGGAACCTTCGGCGATACGGTCGGCGGTCTGTCGCCGGTCTGCGGGGGTCTGGCCTGAGGAATAGGTGCAGGCCTCTTCGGGGAAGATCCGCCGGATGCGTTCCGCCAGCTGATAGCCCATGGCAATCTCCGGGACCAGGTACAGGACGTTCTTGCCGGCCGCCAGGGCGTCCTGGGCCAGCTTGAGATAGACCTCGGTTTTGCCGGAGCCGGTAACCCCCTGGAGCAGCGCGTTTTTGCCCTGGGCGAATGCCTCCTGGATACGCTGGAAGGCGGTCTCCTGGGCCGGGGTCAGGCGGATGCTTTTCCCGGGTTCCTGGCTGGGCGTTTCGATCGGTTGCGGCTCGGCCTGGAGCGCTTCCAGACTGGCTTTCAGCGCATCGATTTCCTGTTGCAACTGCTGCCGGACGCTGTCCTTGCGGGCCTTTTCGAGGCGGGATTCCCGGCTGGCGATGCGTTGCTGCAGCCTGGCCAGGCGTGCGGCGCTGCGCTGTGCCTCGCGTTCCTGCCGCTGCGCCAGGCGTTGCCGGATGGCGGCGGCGGTCTTTTCCCCGGCGATGCGCCGGGGCGGGTAAGCGGCCAGGTACACTTCACCCAGCGTACACAGATAATAATCGCTGATAAAGCGCCACAGCCGGATTTCGGCCGCCGTGACGGGCCGTATCCCTTCTTCCAGGGCCAGGATTTCCTTGATCCGCGCCGTGTCTATCTCCGGGTGGGCGTCCGGGTCCGTGACGACGGCACTGTACGTCCGGCCCGAGAAGGGGACCTGGACCCGTTCGCCGAGACGGACGGTGACCCCTTCCGGGAGGGCATAGAAAGGCTCCCATGCCAGCCGCAAGGGGAGGATTACCTGTATGAAGGTTCTTCCGGTCATCGGTCCAAAGTTAGCCAATATTGTCGGGATTTCCAATTCGGGCGCGGAGAATAAACGGTAGGGAAGGGCGCTTCATGCAGGGTGTCATACAGGTGTGCCTTGCAGGCGTGTCATCCAGGCGTATATCGGCCCCACAGACCCATGCCGGAGCGCCGCCATCAAAATTATGCAGAAAAATCCGTCCGAATGTTTGCAATTCCAAAAAATAGTAGTACCTTTGTATTCCCAAACCAAATGGTGCTGTAGCTCAGATGGTAGAGCAATGGACTGAAAATCCATGTGTCGGCAGTTCGATTCTTCCCAGCACCACAGTAACCCGCTGATTTTCAGCGGGTTTTTCTTTTTGGTCCCACTTTTGGTCCCACTTTTCACTTT
>JAFUWX010000004.1 GCA_017471025.1 Bacteroidales bacterium | reverse complement strand
GCTGGCCGAATTTCTGGGTCGTCATGTCCTGTTCGGCCGTTATCCTGACGACGCTCGGACTGTCCTTTACGCCCGACAGAAAGGAGCTGCTGAAAGTCGAAAAGCCTGGGTATCAGCTTCTTGCAGGCATTGTCATCGCTTTCGCCCTTTGGGGGATATTCTGGATCGGAGATAAGGTGTCGGCATGGATGTTCAGCTTTGCGCGGCCTGAAGTGGATTCGGTCTATGCCATGAAGACGGGGCTGCCGGCCTGGCTGATCGCCGTCCTGCTGCTGTGCCTGATTGGGCCTGCCGAGGAGCTCTTCTGGCGGGGATATGTCCAGCGGAGCCTGGTGCGCACCCTGGGCGGCAAAAACGCAGAAGACAAAGCCTTTATCGTGACGGCTGTCGTCTATGCTCTCGTCCACATCTGGTCCTTCAATTTCATGCTCGTGATGGCCGCCCTGGTCGCCGGCTTGGTCTGGGGTCTCATCTACCGGCTCCGCCCCCAGGCCCTCCCCGCCCTCATCATCAGCCACGCGCTCTGGGACGCCCTCGTCTTCGTCATCCTGCCCATCTAATTAACGGGGTAAGGTCTCTCCTACCCGTAGAAAAGGCGAGAATCTGCCCTCAAAATACGGTTAGTAAATTAATATTAAGTTAACAAATATTAAATAACTGACTAATCCAATAGATAAACGCTTGATTTATATTCATTTAAGAAAAAGGACGGCCAAGCGGACTTGGCCATCCCGGATATCTTGAAAAATCGTAAGTGCTTATTTGAATGACTTAGTCGGTCAGGATGCGGGCGCCGTCCGAAATGACGACGTCATAAATCTTAGGCTCGTGGCCGAACTTCTCGGTGAACTGCGTTTTCGCAGCCTGGATAAAGGCGTCGTAAAGCTCGTCTTTCACGAGGTTGATGGTGCAGCCGCCGAAGCCGCCGCCCATGACGCGGGAACCGGTCACGTCGCACTTGCGGGCCAGCTTGTTGAGGAAGTCCAGCTCTTCGCAGCTGACTTCGTAGAGCCGGCTGAGGCCGAAGTGGGTCTGGTACATCATCTCGCCGACGGTCTCATAGTCGCCACGCTCCAGGGCATCGCAGACATCCAGCACGCGCTGAACCTCGCCGATGACATATTCCGCACGGATGAAATCCTCCTCGGGAATCTCGGAACGGACTTCGTCGAGCCAGACACGCTTCGCATCGCTGAGGAACTCGACCTCAGGATGGTTCTTGCGGATCGCCGCCGCGGCATTTTCGCAGGAGGCGCGACGCTTGTTGTAGGCAGAGGAAGCGAGTTCGTGCTTCACGCAGGAGTCGATAAGCACGAGTTTATATCCCTTCGGATCGAAGGGGAAATACTTGTATTCCAGGGTCTTGCAGTTCAGGCGGATGAGGCTTCCCTTCTTGCCGAATACGGAAGCGAACTGGTCCATGATGCCGCATTTAACGCCGCAATAGTTATGCTCGGTGGACTGACCGATCTTGGCCAGCTCGAACTTGTCGATGCCATTGCTGAAGAGGTAATTCAGCGCGAAGGCAAAGGTGCTTTCGAGCGCTGCGGAAGAAGACAGGCCCGCGCCCAGGGGGACGTCGCCGGCGAAGACGGTGTCGAAGCCCTCGACCTTGCCGCCGCGTTTCATCGTCTCACGGCATACACCAAAGATATAACGGGCCCATGCCTGTGCAGGAATATCTTCTTCTTTGAGACCGAACTCGACGAACTCGTCATAGTCCAGGGAATAGGCACGCACTTTCTGCTCTCCGTTGATCTTGATTTCTGCGATGATGCCGCAGTCGATCGCGCCCGGGAAAACATAGCCGCCGTTGTAGTCGGTGTGTTCACCGATAAGGTTAATACGGCCAGCAGAGGCAAAGAACTGGCCATCAGTTCCGTAGAGCGTCTTGAACTTCTCCTGAATTCTGTTTTTCATATCCATGGTTATGTAGTTTTAAAATTACACGTCATTCCCGGGCACAAGGTCCGTGCCCGTCTTGCAAAGATAGTAAAAAATAAGACATGAGCGCCCTTTCCGGACATTTTTCCAGCCTTTTTCACCACAGGGCGAGATGCAGCAGAACCGGCAGGTGGTCACTGACCCCGCCGATATACCGCGGACCGGAATAGGTGCGATGGGGTTTGTAGCCGGGATGCACATTGTCCCATACCAGCAGAAAGGGCGGGGACAGGATTTCCATCCGGCTGCGGGAAGCCAGCGGCGGCGAGACGAAAAACATATCGATAAGTTCCCATTTGCCCTGGAAACGGATACTCCCCTGCCCGCGGCGGGACAGCGGCAGGGCCAGATTGACAAAGGAAATCCGGTCCGGCTCCCCCGGCGGATCCGTCAACGCCCCGAAAAGCGGATTTTCGGGCGTATCGTTGAAGTCTCCGGTCAGGATGATAGATTTCCCGCCGGCGTGCCATAGCGAGTCACAGGCGGCCCGTAAACGCGCCACAGCGGCCTCCCTGCGCCACGCCGTCGCGCCACCGCCGAATTTGGAAGGATGGTGGTTGACCAGCAGGTGCAAGGTATCACCCGCCTGGTGGACCAGGGAGACCAGCAGGATGTCCCGGGTAACGACGCCGGAAATATGGAGCGGGACCGAACGGGCCAGGCGGAACACGGATTTCCGGTAGAGAAGTCCGACATCGATTCCTCTGCGGTCCGGGGATTCGTAGTGGACCACGGCATAGTCGAGCTTGCGGAGGGGGGTATCCCGGGTCAGATCTGCGAGGACCTTGCGGTTTTCGACTTCCGCGACCGCTACGATATCCGGAGCCCGTCCCGTCCGGTCTCCCGTCCATATAATGGTCTTGGCGACGGCATCGCACTTGGTCCGGTACCGGCGAGCGGTCCAGTGCCGCTCCCCTTTCGCGGAAAACGCCCGGTCGGAAGAACCGCCGCCGCCATCTTTCGCATCAAAAAAGTTCTCCAGGTTCCAGAACATCACACAGAGGCTATCCGGACAGGAAACCGACATGCCCGCCAACAAACTCGCCACAAGAACCTGAAGAACCATATCAAACACCACTTTTCGAAGGCAAAGGTCGGAAGGAAACAGATAAGATGGGGTAAAAATCGTAAAAAGAAAACCCACCTTGGCGCCCGGAAAGATAAATATCCGCAGAAATCCGGACACCCGGGGCGTATCCGGCGGATATTTCCATAAAGAAGCGTTAATTTTTTGAATAATTACAAAACAGATTCTAACTTTGCAACTGAAAACAACGTACAGTCTATGTCTCTTAAATGCGGTATCGTCGGCCTGCCGAATGTCGGCAAATCGACTCTCTTCAATTGCATCAGCTCCGGGAAGGCCCAGAGCGCCAATTTCCCTTTCTGCACCATAGAACCCAACCTGGGCTCGACCCAGGTGCCGGACAAGCGGCTGGAAGTCCTCTCGGACATCTGCCAGCCGAAGCGGACCATTCCGGCCACGGTAGATATCGTCGATATCGCCGGCCTCGTCAAGGGTGCCAGCAAGGGAGAAGGCCTGGGCAACCAGTTCCTGGCCAATATTCGGGAAACCGACGCCATCCTGCACGTGCTGCGCTGCTTCGATGACGGGAATATCGTCCATGTCGATGGCAGCGTGGATCCTGTCCGGGACAAGGAAGTGGTCGATGCGGAATTGCAGCTGAAAGACCTGGAGACCGTGGAATCGCGGCTGTCCAAAGTCACCAAGCAGGCGACGACTGGCGGCGATAAGGAGGCCAAGAAACTGGCGGACCTGCTGGAGCGCTACAAACAGGCGCTGCTGGCCGGAAAATCCTGCCGGACCGTCGTCCCGCAGAACCCGGAAGAGGAGCAGATGGCCCACGACCTGTTCCTACTGACCAACAAGCCCGTGATGTATGTCTGCAACGTGGATGAGGCTTCCGCCGCGAAAGGCAACGCCTATGTGGAGGCGGTGCGGGAAGCCGTCAAGGACGAGCACGCGGAAATCCTGGTCATCGCGGCCAAGACGGAGTCGGACATCGCCGAAATCGAGGATTATGACGACAGGCAGATGTTCCTGGAAGAACTGGGCCTGCAGGAATCCGGCGTCGTGCGCCTCATTCAGGGCGCCTATCGCCTGCTGGGTCTCCAGACCTTCTTCACGGCCGGTGCGGACGAATGCCGCGCATGGACCATCTTCAAGGGAGACAAGACCCCGAAGGCCGCCGGCGTGATCCACAGCGACTTCGAAAAGGGTTTCATCCGGGCGGAAGTCATCAAGTATGCTGATTTCGTCCAGTACAAATCAGAGGCCGCCGTCCGCGCCGCGGGCAAGATGGGCATCGAAGGAAAAGATTACGTCGTCCAGGACGGCGATATCATGCATTTCCTCTTTAACGTTTAGACTATCAGGTATTTATACAATTCGTCCGGCCCTCGAAAGAAGGCCGGACGAATCATTTTACGGAGTGCTCTGTCCTAGAAGAACCGGGCTCTGTTGTCCTTGACATCAGCCGCTTCCATCATGACGGGGATGATGGCCTGGGTGCTGTAGGATGCCATCTGGGCGTCGCGGTTGCGGGCATCGTCTTCGGTGAAGAAGGCGCCGGCGTCACGTCCCTTGACAGAGAATACATAGACACCGATATTGCCGGCGACAGGGCCGCAGATCTTGCCTTCCGGAGCGGCGCTGAGGGCACCGATGAAGTTCGGGTCGAGACCGTAGCTGTTCATGGAAGAGAAAGCCACGTCGCTCTGGCTGCTGACGGTGGTGCCGAGCTTTTCAGCTACGGCGGCCATGTCGGTCAGGCCGGCAATCTGCTCCTTCACTTCGGCAGCCTTCTTGGCCACGGCCTTTTCGCGATACAGCTGGGGACGGATCCGCTCAGCCACCTCGGACACCTTGGCGAAACCTTCCTTGTGGATGGCTTTCACCGTAGCGATGAAGAAGTAATTGTTGTCGATGGTCATGATGCCGGAAACGCTGCCGGGCTTGTTCTCAAAGGCCCAACGGGTGATTTCCTTCGTATTGTCGATGGCACCGAGCTTATCGGAGCTTTCGAGCATCGCGTTGACCGGGTGGGAGTACACGCCGAGGGTATCCACAGCCTTGCGGTAGTTCTCATAGCTGCCCGCAGCGGCGGTAGCGAAGCGGTTGGCCTTGGCATAGAAGTCGTTGAAGGTCTCCTTGCTGGCCAGGGCGTCCTTCTCCAGGATCGCCACCTGCTTCTTGGCCACGGGGGCGGTCTTGCGGGTCACCAGGACGACATGGGTACCGAAGCTGGTCTTCTGCACGTACGGTTTGCCCGCCTGGGCGGTCAGGACGGACTCCAGACCCGGAAGCATCCGGTTCTTGGTCATCCAGCCCAGGGAACCGCGCTCGCCGTCGAAGGCGTTCTGGGTATCCACAGAGTACAGGGTAGCGAGGGTCGCGAAATTCTCACCCTTGGCCAGCACGCCGATCAGGCTGTCGGCCACATGCTCGGCATTCTCGCCCTGAAGGAGGATATGCTTCACATAAGCGGAATCCGGGATCATCTTGCTGTCCATCACGCGGGCCACATAGAAATTGTTGCGGT
>JAFUWX010000053.1 GCA_017471025.1 Bacteroidales bacterium | reverse complement strand
CCTATGAAACTGTAGTTACCACTTTGCAACTTTCGATTTGACTCTCTTGTTACTCTTGATAACTTCTATCTGTTTCTTTCTTCTTTACCTCTTTGCTCTCTCAATATTGTCAAAGATCTTGCGCCCTTAGGGGCTAAAAACCCGCCTTTCTTTCAAGCGGGATTGCAAAGGTACGCACTTTTTTCAAACTACCAAAACTTTTTCACACTTTTTTCTAAAAAATCGCACTTTTATCGTTTTGTATCCCTATTCCGTGACATCATGAGCGAGTGCCCTGGCCCCATTTGTCGAAAAAAGGGCGGACAAGTACGGATCGCCGGATATCTCAGCCAATACTTTTGGATTTGCCTCCGAAGAGAACCATTTTTGCAACTCTTCCCGCGTTTCCAGGGTGCAAAGCGTAAAATATATCCTGTCCTCTGACCAGCCCAGGCGGCTGACCTTAGCCATCATCTCCTGATTCATTTCTTCAGGGGCCTCCACTTCGAAATAGGCTGGCGTAATGGTTTGATATATGGACTCCACGACCGCTTTCTCTTCTTCATTCAGCCCCCAGTTCTCGATGACATCCTTGAGTTTGTGCCGCCAAAGCGCTGTCTTTACCGCAGGAGCGACATCTCGCATTACGCTCGCAGCCGCCTTTGGCGGCAACTTCAGATACGCTGACCTCGACAACGTATCATTCAACATCATTTCAGGCACCTCCTCATGACCGCCTTTCTTCCTTACATTTACACACGAAAGGAGCATGGCGATAAAAATCGCCACGGCGCCTCTAACCAGTAAGTTCTTTACATCCATGATTATCTTTGTTTTATCGATCGCCTCCTTAATGACACCCCGTGCAAAAGTAAATAATAATTTACATTTTTGCAAGTTTTATATACATATTTTTAGAATCACATACCGGAAACGGCTTTCATAAAAAATCAAAATTAGCTTGGATGTTAATTTTTCTTTTCGTACCTTTGTTGCATGAACGTGAAGAAGAAAGCAACAGTTGAGCTGCTGAATGAATCGGAGAAAGCCTCTTTGTATTCAATCAGCTTCGAGATGGACGGCACCTCAGAGTTTGAAAAGTTCGTGGCCGAGTTTGAGATGAATGCAACATACAATCGGGATTATCAGCGCATCATTGCCGCGCTTCAGGCCATCCTGCGCATAGGAGCCCTTGAAAGGTTCTTCCGCCCTGAAGGCAGTATGTACGACAGTGTAACGGCTCTTCCTATCGAGAGTGGAAAACTCCGCTTGTATTGCCTGAGACTTTCGGACCAGATAGTTATCCTCGGGAATGGCGGGGTGAAGAAAACCCGTTCGTATGAAGAGGACCCCAAGTTATATGGGTATGTCTTGGACCTCCAGCGGTTCGAGAAAATACTCAACGAAAACATTGAGAAGGGGTACGTAAGCATTGAAGAAAAGCAGCTTACGGGGATAGAGGATATCGCATTTGAAATATAGATACTGTAATGAGGAACAAGCAGGCATGGTTTAATGAAAAAATGGCCGCCGTATCTCCGGAGATCGTATCAGAGGTGCAGCTGTCAGCCGATATTATTGCCCGCATTGACGCTATTCTCAAGCAGAAGAACATGACACAGAAGGACCTCGCCCGCAAGATGGGGCGGTCAGAAGCTGTTATATCGCGGTGGACGTCGGGTTCTCCAAACCTCACACTCAAGTCCATTGCTGAGATTTCCACCGCTCTTGGCGAACCTCTCGTAAAAGTTACAGAGTGAAAGACCGGGCTCTTGTCAGAGGCGACGACTCACGGACGGTCAGTCCCCTTCTTCCAGAAAGAACAGGTCATCGACCTTGACGGAAAATGCCCGCGCAATCCGCAGGGCCAGCAAGGTCGAGGGATTGAATTTCCCCTTTTCGATGGCATTGATCGTCTGGCGGCTGACCTGCAGCTTGTCGGCCAACTCTTGTTGCGTCATATCCACCTTGGCGCGTTCCACCTTGATGCTATTCTTCATCGGCAGACCTCCTACTCACCCAAAAAATAGCCAGCTTGAACACCACGAGATAGGCCAACACCCACAATGAAGGATCGGATTGCACCTGCAAGAACAGACGCAGAAACCCCGTATCCACCCGTCCGGTGATGAAAACGGAAACGATGGCCGATGAAAAATAAACCAGCGCAACGATAAAAACGGAGCGAAGACGAAGATGGGAAATCATTTCATCCTCTTGCTTCTCGGCTGAAAAACAAGCGATTACAAGGGCTATCGTGTTGATGATAGCGACCCAGGACGGCAGCTGCTCCGGCAAAAAACGCATCAAGCCCCATCGCACAATGATAAACAGGATCAAATATGCGATGGAGACGATGTTCCATGCATGCGGCAGCAGATAATGTCTCTTTGCAGGCATCTCCTACCCCTCGGCGAAAAGCGTGATGATGTTCAGAATGACCTCGGCGGCCTTCTGGATGCTTTCGAGCGGGACGAACTCCATCTTGCCATGGAAGTTCAGGCCGCCGGCGAAAATATTCGGGCAAGGGAGGCCCTTGAAGCTGAGGTTGGCGCCGTCGGTGCCGCCGCGGATGGGCTGGATCTTCGGCTGGATGCCGGCCATCTCCATCGCCTTCACGGCCTTCTCGATGATATGGTAATGCGGCTCGACCTGCTCGCGCATGTTATAATAGGAATCCTTGATGAGGGCCGTCGCCGTGCCAGCGCCGTATTTGGCATTGATAAAATCGACGCATTCCTGCATCTGGACCTTCTTGCGCTCGAATTTGGCCCGGTCATGGTCGCGGATGATATAGGCGAAATCCGCCTGCTCGACAGCCCCGGTAAAGGAAATCAGGTGGAAGAACCCTTCGTAGCCTTCGGTATATTCCGGCCGCTGCTCCACCGGCAGCAAAGCATTCAGTTCCTGGCCGATCAGGATGGCGTTGCGCATCTTGTTCTTGGCACTGCCCGGGTGGACATTGCGGCCCTGGATATGGATCCGGGCCGAGGCGGCATTGAAATTCTCATACTCCAGCTCGCCGATTTCTCCGCCGTCCATCGTATAGGCATAGTCGGCCCCGAAACGGGGCACGTCGAATTTCACCACGCCGCGGCCGATTTCCTCGTCGGGCGTAAATCCGATGCAGATCTTGCCATGGCGGAACTCCGGATGCGCGACGATATACTGCACCGCGTCCATGATTTCGGCCACGCCCGCCTTGTCGTCGGCCCCGAGCAGGGTCGTCCCGTCGGTGGTAATGAGCGTTTGGCCGATATAATGCAGCATTTCAGGGAATTCGGACGGCTTCAGCGCCAGCCCCGGGACCCCGCGAAGCGGAATGTCGCCCCCGTCATAATTCCGGACGATCTGCGGCTTGACATCCTTGCCGGAAGCATCGGGCGCCGTATCCACATGGGCGATAAAGCCGACGGCCGGCACCTCGCGGTCCAGGTTGGAAGGGATCGTGGCCATCACATAGCCATATTCGTCCAAGGTCGCCTCCACGCCGAGGGCCTGGAGTTCATCCCGAAGCATCCGAAGCAGGTCAAGTTCCTTGGCTTCAGAGGGTTGGCTTTCGGATTCTTCGTTCGACTGGGTATCTACTGCGACATAGCGCAAAAAGCGGTCAAGTATATGTTCCATTATTTTTTCTCCGTTTTCAAAGATGATACAATCATATAGGCGGCAATGGCCAGGAAAGGAAGGATGGCGACAGCCTCACCATACGCGGCGTTCCACTCCGTCATGAACAAATCTACGTTGGCGAAACGCAGGATGGCGCTCACCACGCCCATCAGCGCGCCGCCGGCGATGAATCCGGAAGCGATGAGGGTACCTTTCTCCTGACGCGCGGCGTTGACGGCCGCATCTTTGCTGCGGGTGGAGACATACCAGGATATGGCGCCGCCTACCAGCAGCGGGAGGTTCAGGTCGATCGGAATGAACATGCCGAGGGCGAAAGGCAGGGCCGGCACTTTGCACAGGGTCAGCACGATGGCGATGGCCGCACCGATGCCGTAGAGCAGCCAGGGGGCGCCGCCGCCGTTCATCATCGGCTGGATGACGGCCGCCATGGCATTGGCCTGCGGGGCGACCAGCGCACCTTCGCCGGTGAAACCGTAGGTCTTGTTCAGCACCAGCATGACGCCGCACACCGTGACGGCGGAGACGGCTACGCCGAGGAATTTCCAGCCTTCCTGCTTGCGCGGGGTGGAGCCGATCCAATAGCCGATCTTCAAATCGGTGATGAACGAACCGGCCACCGACAGCGCCGTACAGACCACGCCGCCGATAATCAGCGCGGCGGCCATACCGGCGTTGCCCTTCAGGCCGACCGCGACAAGGATCAGCGAAGCGATAATCAAGGTCATCAGGGTCATGCCGGACACCGGGTTGGAGCCGACGATGGCGATGGCGTTCGCCGCGACGGTCGTAAACAGGAAGGAAATGACCGCCACGATGACGAGGCCGACCAGGGCCTGCCAGATATTATCGACCACGCCGCCGAAGGCGAAGAAGGCAAAGATGGCCAGCAAGGCGATGACGATGCCGAAGAGGATGGTCTTCATCGGGATATCCTCCTGTGTACGCAAGGGCTTTTCGGTCTGCGCGCCCGGTTTGCGCCGGAATTCATTGACGGCCAGGCCGGCCGCCGACTTGATGACGCCGAAGGACTTGATGATGCCGATGACGCCGGCCGTAGCGATGCCGCCGATGCCGATATGCCGCGCATAGGTACGGAAAATCTCATCCGGGGACATGCTGCCGATGGTCTGGGTCAGGCCGGTATGCATCAGGTCGATGACCTGGCCGCCCCAGAAGACGTTCATCAGCGGGATGATCACCAGCCAGACCAACAGGGAGCCGCAGCAGATAATGAAGGCATATTTGAGGCCGATGATATAGCCCAGGCCCAGCACGGCGGCGCCGGTGTTGAGCTTCAGCACCACCTTGGCTTTGTCGGCCAGGGCGGCACCCCAGCCCATGACGGTCGTGGAGACCGTCTCGCTCCAGGCACCGAAGGTGGCGACGACAAAGTCATACAAACCGCCTATCAAACCGCTGATTACCAGTGTCTTGGCACTATTACCGCCGCTTTCTCCGCTGACCAGCACCTGGGTGGTGGCGGTGGCTTCGGGGAAAGGATATTTGCCATGCATTTCGCTGACGAAATACTTGCGGAACGGAATCAGGAACAGGATGCCCAGCACGCCGCCCAGCAGGGAGGAGAGGAACATCTGCCAGAAATTCACCTCAACGCCCAGGATGTAGATGGCCGGGAGGGTGAAAATGGCGCCCGCCACGACGGCGCCGGAGCAGCCGCCGATGGACTGGATGATGACGTTCTGGCTCAGCCCGTCTTTCTGGCCCAGCACGCTGGTCAGGCCCACCGCGATGATGGCGATGGGGATGGCCGCCTCGAACACCTGCCCGACTTTCAGCCCCAGATAGGCGGCCGCGGCGGAAAACAGGATGACCATCAGCACACCGATGGCGACCGAGTAGGGTGTAACCTCCTTAAACGTGCCCTTGGGGTCCAGCAGGGGCTTATACTCCTCGCCGGGCCGCAGCTCGCGCTGCGCGTTCTCGGGCAATGACACTTGCTTTTTCTCTTCCATATACGTATGATTAGAAGCGGTTCAACTCCACAAATATAAGAAATATAATCGAATAATCGCAAGCGGGAGCGGACGGCCGCCACAACAAAGAGAGCGCTCCGGACAACCCAGGGCGCTCTCTTTTATACGAATCGCGGTAAACGATGCTTACAGCTGCTTCACCGCTCGCATGGGGCAGAGAATGCTTACCTTCGGAGCAGTTGTGGTTCTGAAGGTCTGGCCATCGTACTGAGCCACATAAGCGACGTCGCTGCCGTCTTCAGTCGCCGTCCACAGCATGACATAGTATCCTTCGCCCATAGTCATGTTATACTCGGTGTTCGTTGCGCCAGTCATGGGGAAGAACAGATGATTTCCGTTGACCGTGCTTGTCAGGAGCAGTCCCTTGACACCATTGTAAATCAGAATTGAATGGATACACTCGGCGAGCAAATCGTCAAACTGCGCTCTTGTAGGCGTCTGCCAGCCTTCATTCGGTACGATGTCCGCCCAGTTTGTGAACGTGCCGTAGATTTCAGGCGAGGTAGCTCCTGTATTGCAGGAAGCCCAAAGAAGTCCGGAACCCATATCCACGGGGCCCTCAGTGTCCAGCACCAGCTGCGTCACAGTTACCGTGCAAGTAGCAGTGAAGTTACCGTCGGCCGATGTGACCGTAATCACCGCCGTACCCGCAGACTCAGCCGTCACCTGCCCGTAATCATCTACGGTGGCCACGTCCGGGTTGGAACTGCTCCAGCTCACCTGCTGATTGGTTGCATTTGAGGGAGTGAAAATCGGATACAGAGTAAATGCTTCGCCCTCATACACAGTATTTTCCGTTATGCTGAGGGCAATGCTTTCAACCGCCGTCGGAGCATTCACCGTAACAGGCAAGACTGTAGATATGCCGGAGCCGTCCTCAGCGGCGAATGTTATGGAAGCGGTTCCCGGGGCTACGGCTGTAATCGTATAATATTTTCCCTGCAGGAAGCTGTATTGGTTGCTTACGGTGACAATATTCTCATCAGATGAACTTACTGTCATATTCTGATTCGCGGCATTGGCCGGATACACCTTATAAGTGTAAGGCCTGGTTGTCGCCTCAAAGCCATTGTAGTAATCCGCTGTCTTGCCAGGGTCGAGCGTCAGGCTTGTGGGCTCGAGACGAATCTCTTCGACTTTCACATCTTCCTCAACAGTAACATGGCACGTGGCCGTAAAGTTGCCGTCGGCAGTCGTTGCCTGAATGTATGCCTGACCGGCCTTGACCGCCTTGAACCATTGAGCGTACATCATGCCGGTTTCTTCTTTCTCAATGACGTCCCGACCGGTGATAACCTCAAAGGTAACATTCTTATTGCTTGCGTCCTCGGGCTGCACTTTGGCGCTCAGATACAGTTCTTCTCCAACCTTCAGCGTGGCTGTCGTCTTGTTCAGCTCAACGCCGGTCACCGGAATGGGATTTACCGTCACCGTACAGGTAGCCGTAAAGGAACCGTCTGTGGTTGTGACGGTTATGACAGCCTCTCCGGGCTTTTTGGCCGTTACCAGGCCATTCGCATCGACCGTTGCCACGGTCGTCTTGCTGCTGGTCCAGGTAACAGACTTGTCGGCCGCATCCTCCGGCGTCACGACAGCACTGAGCTGCACCGTCTCGCCAGGGTCGATCGCCACCTCGGTCTGGTCCATGCTCACGCCGGTCACGGCGACGGGAAGCGGTTCCACATTCTCGTCAAAAGGCACGAGGACGATCTCGTAGAGACGCATCAAGTCACTTCCTCCTGCGATGCCGTAGTAGTCGAAACTGTATCTGTAGTTTAGGGATGATCCAGGGAAACAGCCGATAAGACAGCCTCCGGCGCTTGTCCCCGTGTAAGAGGCATCGCCCATGCAGAGCACACCGACTTTATTCGTGTCTCCATTGGAATCCGCATCGCAGACTACATGAATTACATCATCGACATAAAATACATCCCATTCGCACCACGTGTCCGGTTCCAGAGGATTGAGTCTGGCGAGTCCAAACTGGTTATATGCAATCAATTGATTGAGCATGGTCATGTTGCTGCCCTTCCTGAGGTAGCGTTTAATCTCTTTCCCGTCCGTATCGAGGCCGAAGCTGACGTAGATATGATATTTGTTGCTGCCTTCTATGGGCTCGAAATGGAATAGCGATCCCAGCAGACCCTGGCTGTTGGGCGTAATCATCTTTGCTGCCGTAGGATGCTCGGATGTCTCCAGGGAGAAGGTATAGGAGGAGAGGTATTCTTCGCCGTCCACGAGCCTCTGGGCATAGACGGAATACCAGGAATCTTCGCCTTCCGATACCACCCAATACTTTCCGGGAGCCAGCTTCTTGAATCGCTTAACCCTGATAGTCAAGGACTTGGAGCTGTTCAGCGGGTCACTGATGACAACATCGGCATCTACGACGCTTTCCGTCACCTCCAGCGGCGCGGCCGTGACTTTTATACGGGTACACCATAGCGAGTTCTGGTTTTGGAAACGCTCCACAGTCCAGCTGACGGAGGGGTCGTCGCAGGAAACGTCGGGCGTGAAATTGCACACGATTTCGGAGCTGTCGTCTCCGCCGAACCAAGGCATATATGCAGTCCAGGTTTCCCCTATATTGCGGAAATCGCGTTTGAACTGGCTGATGTAAACATACTGGATGATATTGCCGGCGCTGACTGCGATGGAGCCGTATCGGGTACCTATGCCGTAAGACGATGCGTAGCTTGTCTCGTAAGTGGGGTTCGCCTCATATTGGAGGGTGATTTTCCGGGTGACAGGGTCGAACGAAGCGGTGGCCCAATCGCAGTTTGAGTCATCGACTGTCACTGCTGAGATGTCGCCTGTGTAGTCAACATCCAGCGTGATCGTCCCGGCATCCGGCGAGAAGTAGGGGTCGATAGACAAACCGGAAGTGGAACTGTTGGTCCTCTCCTCGCCCTGAGAATCAATATAAGTATAGCTGAGCTGCATCTCCGGCGCTTTTTCCATGGCCACGGAGAAGGTGGTCATCCTGCCGTTTGCGAAAGTGATGGACCGTCCCAAAGCGGCCAGGTCCACGCTCTTGACGTAGCTATGTGCTTCTCCGTAACTGTCATTAACCGGATCGTAATCTGTCACTTCAAGCGAAAGCTCCAGCTTCTCATCTATCTTTCCGGCGGGCAGTCTCAGCCAGATGTCGGCCTTCCCTTCCGCGTCCGCATAGACATCGTTCGGATAAATCTGCAAGGGGGAAACCCAGTCGGGGCCAATCACTCCGCCACCCTCGACCGGCGGGCCGACAACGACGCCACCACCGCTGGATGACGGAATATAAGCCCGCACCTCTTCCAGCTCGACATCGTATTCAAACGGCTCCATAATCGGGAAATCGGCATCGACAGACAGGTTTCCGCTATTGATCTGGGCGTTTGCCGGCAGCCCGGTGAGTGTCATTTTCACGACGCCACCGACTCGGCTGTAATAGAGGGAAATATTCCCGTCCGCACGACTGTCCAGCGCAGCGACTTTGGAGACCAGGAAATCCGCCTGCGGGTCAAAACTCGTGGCGGTGGGGCACTGGCTGGTAGGGAATTGCAGCCCTATCACGGGGTGTACCGGAAGCGTATTATCTGCATCGGACCAGGTTCCGGCGTAATATTCTTCGTCTGACCAATAATAATCCGCTGAATATGGGAAGACGGCGACATATCGATACTTTCCGCCGCCGGGATTGCTGAGCGTCGAATTCAGGTCCACCGTGAAAGTGGCCGTTGCCGTATCCTGTCCCAATGCCTCCGAGTAGAAAGTAGTGCCAGGGGAGGCATTATCATCCTCGGAGCCTTTATTCTCATAAACAAACTCAAATAGCTCAATCGCGTCGCCTGCTTTCCAGGTAAAGGAATAACCGCCTTCATCCTTTTCATTGATAGCGGTCTTGGTCACGATCGGGCTGACCGTAATGACCCGCCCCTCGGAAACCTCTACGACTGCGGGCTGCCGCCCGTCACCGGACACGTCCTCAGATACGGAATTCACCGGAGCCGGATCCTCGATGGCCGTCTCTTGTTTGGCACATGACAAGGCCAATGCCGCAAAGGCAAGCAAATAAAAACAAACTCTTTTCATCAGACAATAGTTCGTTAATTTGTTCCCAGGCCTAAGCGGCTCTGGATGTAAATAAAACCAGTTCTTTGAAAAGTTTGTCAATAACTTGTGGGTTCGGTCGCAGACCGGACACGCAAATAAATCGCTCAAGCATGTAGGCGTTAT
>JAFUWX010000052.1 GCA_017471025.1 Bacteroidales bacterium | reverse complement strand
TACCCTGGGGCAGTCGCGCAGCGGCCGGGATCTGTTCTCGTCGAATATGGAACTGTGCAAACGGGAGAACTCCGTCATCCTGTTGGAGGATGACTATTCGACGAAATATCAAGGCTTTGAGCCGGGGAACCCGGAGTCTTACATCATATTCAACCTGATGCAGAATACCAATCTGCAGCAGAGCCTGACCTTTGCCGAGGACCTGGACAAGGCGCTTCGCAAGGGGCCGATCCGGCAGAGCCGGGGCATTTCGCAGGATCCCTTCCTGGTGCTGTGGAAAACCACGATGCCCTCTGTCCTGCTGGAATGCGGTTTCATCACCCATAGCGGCGACCTGGCGGCGATGCGGGACAAGCAGGACGAGATCGCCGGGCGGATTGTCGAGGCGATCCGGGCCTTCAAGGGCCGCTATGACGGTCGTTCCGAGGCTGGAGCGGCCGACAACAATGCCGGGAAATCTGCCCAGGCAGCCGATAAACCCGGCGACAAGGCGGAAGGGAAGGGGAAAGCCGAGGATAAGGGAAAGACGGCCGACAAAACGGAAGGGAAGGAAAAGGCCCAGGCGACTGCCGTTCCGGCGGAGGGCAGCGTCTTGTATGGCACCCAGGTGCTTGCGAGCGGGAAACGGCTGAACTCGGATGACAAGGTTTTCCAGGGCTATACCGCCGTGGCCGTATCGTCGGGTTCCCTGTATAAATATATTATCGGGACATCCACGGACCCGGCCGAAGCCGCGAAATCCTTTGCCGCCATCAAGAAGCTCTTCCCGGATTCCTTCTTTGTCGAAGTCAGCGGGGGAGAGGTCAAACGGGCCCGCCTGCCGTAGGAGCCTTCCGCCTTACCGGAACTTTCCCAGGCGGGCGCCGTCCGGGAGCTTTTGGAAGCGGGCGCCTTTGCGGACTTTGCAAAGCGACGAGACCCCTTCCGCTTTCCGGCGCCTCGTGGAAAGGAAAAATTTTTTTGCATTCATTTTGTAGGTAAAATGAACCATTCGCCGGGTATCAAAAAGTCGTAATTTATGTGCTTAAAGGCTATCAGACAGCCCTCCGGGCGGGTTGGTCTAATTTAGAATCGTTCAAAATACAAAATGCAGGATAAAGCATATATATGCGGGTTTTTGCTTTTGCAAACTATTGAAAATCAATTTATTATAAAATAATCGTTTACGGGTTTCCGAAACGTTTAGGAAGTAAAAAAAATATAAAAAGCAATAGGGAATTAATTTTTTTATTAAAAATTTTTCCTCCAACTTTGCATTGCATCGGAAGAGAAGGAGCCCGCTCTGGAATTTCCGGTGGTTTTTTAGCCCCATACCCCATGCAGGAACAACAGAAACATACGTCCATCTGGAACGAATGTCTGAAGATTATCGGCAATAATGTCGAGCCTCAGGCATTCGAAAAGTGGTTTAAGCCTGTCGTTCCGCTCAAGTATGTCGATAACACCCTCACCCTGGAGGTACCGACCAATTTCTTCCGGGAGTATCTGGACGACATGTACCATGACCTGCTGAACATGACCTTGAAGCGGGTGATCGGTCCGTCCGCCTGTCTGTATTATACGATACGTCCCGTGCGCAAGCAGGCCCCGATGACGATGCCGGCTGAAAATACCGCTTCGCCGGTCAACCGCACCGTCTCCGTGAATACCTATCCCACCGAGGGCAACCCCGGACCTTTCGTATTCCCGGGTCTGAAGCGCATCCAGATCAACCCCCGCCTGAATCCGGCCTACAATTTCCGCAACCTGGTGGAGGGCGCCTGCAACAAAATGGGCATCACCGCAGGCATCAACATCTCTGCCGCTCCGGGCAATACGCCGTTCAACCCGCTGTTCCTCTTCGGCGGTCCGGGGCTCGGCAAGACCCACCTGGCGCAGGCCATCGGCCTGTCCATCAAGGAGAAATATCCGGAACTGGTCGTACTGTACGTGACGGGCAACGAGTTCCAGACCCAGTATATGGACGCCATTCAGCGCAACAAGCTGACGGACTTCCTGGCCTTCTATATGAAGATCGAGGTGCTGATTGTGGATGATATCCACGATATGCACGGCGCCAAGACGCAGAACGCTTTCTTCAATGTGTTCAATTATCTTCACGAGAACGGCAAACAATTGATTTTCACCTCGGACCGTGCGCCGGCAGATTTGATTGATTTCGAAGAGCGGCTGCTGTCCCGGATGAAATGGGGCCTGGCAGTAGAACTGCAGCGGCCGGATTACGCCACGCGGCTTCAGATGCTGAAAGCCCGTTGTTTCCGGGAAGGCGTCACCGTAGAGGAGGAAGTCCTGATCTATCTGGCCAGCCGGATCAAGAGCAATTTCCGCGAACTGGAAGGCGCCCTGATTTCCCTGATCGCCCATGCGACCCTGCTCCATGCCGATCTGACGACGGAAATCGCCGACCAGATCATCACCCGCATCGTCGGGGAGGACAGGACCACCGTCAACATCGACCAGGTCCAGAATACCGTATGTGAGTATTTCAACATCACGCGGGAGGACCTGCTGTCCAAGTCGCGCAAGCGCAATATCGTCCAGGCCCGGCAGATTGCCATGTACCTGAGCCGGAACCTCCTGAACACTTCGCTGACCACCATCGGCGCCGAGCTCGGCGGAAAGGACCATGCCACCGTGCTACATGCCTGCACGACGGTAGCCGACCTGATGTCCACCGACCGGACCTTCCGGCAGTACGTCAGCGACATTGAAAAGATGCTGGTGCCCGCAGGGCGCTGACGGATGCGGCCTAAAGCCCTCCGTTCACGGGCTGCATGCCCCATGACAAAGACTAAAATATTCTCCCGATATGATGGATTCCAACACTGTACTTGATATTTTTCGGGAAATCACGAAGATTCCCCGCGAGTCCGGCCATGAAGAAGCGATGACCGCTTATCTGCAGCAGTTTGCGGCGCAGCGGCATCTGGAATGCAAGACCGATTCCACCGGCAATGTCGTCATCGTCAAACCGGCGGCCCCCGGCAAGGATAATGTCCCGACCCTGGTCCTTCAGGGACATCAGGACATGGTCTGCGAAAAAATCAAGGGCTCGGCCCACGATTTCACCCGCGACCCGATCGATTATGTCATCGAAGACGGCTGGATGATCGCCAAGGAGACGACCTTGGGCGCGGATGACGGCATCGGCGTCGCCGCTTGCCTGGCTTTGCTCGACAGCGATCTGCCCACGGGGCGCCTGGAGTGCCTGTTCACCATCTCGGAAGAGACGGGCATGGACGGTGCCATGGCCCTGGAGGCCGGTTTCATTACGGGCAAGACCCTGATCAACCTCGATTCGGAGGATGAGGGCGAGATGTTCGTCGGCTGCGCCGGCGGCGTCAACACGATGGCAGAATTCCATTACAGTGAAGAGCCGCTCCGGCCCGGATATGAGACCGTCCTGCTGTATCTTTTCAATGCGGTCGGCGGCCACAGCGGGGACGACATCAACAAAGAGCGGGCGAATATGGTCCAGCAGATGGCCCGTTTCCTGTATGGGGAAATCGACGGGGAGATGCAGCTGCTGTGGCTCAGCGGCGGCGGCAAGCACAATGCCATCGCCCGGGAATGCGAGGCCCTCGTCGCGGTCCCTTCCGACCAGGTGGAGGCCCTGAAAGCGCGTTTCGCCGCCTTCGGCGCCGCGCTGAAGAAAGAGTTCGCCGTGAGCGACCCGGACCTGCGTTGCAACGCCGTTTCCCGTGAGGCAGACCGCCTGGCGATGGACCCGGCCGTGGCCCGCAAACTGGTCTATGCCCTGACGGCTGTCCATCACGGTGTGCTGGCCATGAGCCAGGATATCCCCGGCCTCGTCGAAACGTCCAGCAACCTGGCTTCCGTCCGGATGGACAAGCCGGGCCTGGTGGAAATCTGCACCAGCCAGCGCAGCGCCTCCGAAACCGGCAAGCGTTTCGTGGCGGACAAGGTGGCGGCCTGCTTCCGTCTGGCCGGCGCCCAGGTCCGGACAGGGGACCCGTATCCGGGCTGGAAGCCGGACATGCAGTCGCATATCCTGAAGGTCTGTGTGGATTCTTACGAGCGCCTGTTCGGCGAAAAGCCGAAGGTCAAGGCCATCCATGCCGGTCTGGAATGCGGTCTGTTCCTGGAGAAGTTCCCGGGACTGGATATGATTTCCTTCGGCCCGACCTTGCGCGGCGTGCATGCCCCCGGAGAAAAGCTGGACCTGGCCTCCAACGAGCGCTTTGTCCGCCACCTGGTGGACGTGGTGACCCATTTCGAATAATCCCGTATCGCCATGAAAAGACTGGTTGCACCTTCCTTGCTGTCCGCTGATTTTCTGCATCTTGGCCAAGAGATGCAGTGGCTCAATGCCTCGGCGGACCTCCTTCACCTGGATGTGATGGACGGCACCTTCGTGCCCAATATTTCCTTCGGTTTTCCGGTGGTGGAAGCGGTGGCCCGCGTGGCGACGATTCCGCTGGACGTGCATCTGATGATCGTCCAGCCGGAGCGCTATGTGGACCGTTTCGCCCAGGCAGGCGCGGCGATGATCAGTTTCCATCTGGAAGCCGTCCTGGCGGAAGGAGGGGATCCGGCGGCCATCCTGCGGCAGATCCGTTCCCACGGCGTCAAGGCCGGTCTGGCCGTCAATCCGGACATCCCGGTGGAGAAGCTGTATCCCTATCTCGGGGAGGCGGACTTCGTCCTTGTCATGTCCGTGTTTGCCGGCTTCGGCGGCCAGTCCTTCATTCTGGATACCTATGAGCGGGTCCGGCGGGTCCGGGACGAAATCCGGCGTCAGGGGCTCTCTTGCAGCATAGAGGTCGATGGCGGGGTGTCTTCCGCCAATGCCCGGCAGCTGGCCGAAGCGGGTGTGGAGATGTTTGTCGCGGGCAGCGCCGTATTCAAGGCTTCGGATCCCGCCGCGGAAATCCAGGCGATCCGCACTAAATGATATAGGATATCTCTTTGAAATCGAATTCCTTACATTCCCCGGTCGGCAGCTCTACGAGCAGTTTGGCCTGGGGGGAAAGGCCGCGTATCGTCCCTTCGAAGGGCTCGCCGGTGCGGGCATCGACGAAAGGGGAGCGGGTGTCTTTGCGGTAGAGCTGTCCCAGATATTGCTCCCTAAGCTTCTCCCGGCCATCGTCCGTGTTCATTAAACGGATGTATTTCAAGGAAATACGCATGATGTTTTCGAGGGATTCTTCCAGGGGCCACTGGCGCTTGGTCAGCCGGGCCAGCGAGGTCGGATTCATAAGCTGGGGCGGGAAGTCCTGCTGGTTCAGGTTCAGGCCTACGCCGACGACGCTCCAGGCCAGATGGCTCCCGTCCAGGCCGCTTTCGATCAGCACGCCGCATATTTTTTTGTCCCGGACATAGATGTCGTTCGGCCACTTGATGGCGCCGCGGACCCCGCATTGCGCCAGGAAATCCGTCAGGGTCAGCGTGATCATTTCACTGATGAGGAACTGCTGCGAGGCCGGGACCGGGGCCAGACCGTCGGGACCGAAGCGCAAAAAGAGGGAGAAGGTGAGGTTCTCGCCCGGCTGGCTCAGCCAGGTATTGCCCCGTTGCCCGCGTCCGGCCGTTTGACAATACGCGGCCAGTACTGACAGATTGTCAAGGGAATGCGCCTGCCGAATTGTCTCATTGTTTGTCGAATCGATACGATCGAGCCATTTGATGCGGTAGTCCTCTTTCATTGGTGCGAAAATTGTTTTATCTTTGTAAATTCGAATGCAAATTTAGTAATTTATGAGAATATCGCCAGTGAAAGTCATTGCCGAGGCAATGCTTGAAAAGAAGGGTCAGCGCGTCGTCGCGCTGGATTTGCGGGAAGTCGGTACGGCCATCACCGACCATTTCGTCGTGTGCAATGCCGATTCCACCACCGCCGTCGCCGCCATCACGGACAATGTCATCGTCCGGATGCAGGAAAAATGCGGCCGCAAGGTGCTGCGCATGCAGGGACTGGAGAATGATTTCTGGATTATCCTGGACTATGGGGATATCGTCGTCCATATTTTCCTGACCGAATACCGGGATTTCTACCGTCTTGAGGACCTTTGGGCCGATGCCAAGAAGAAAGAATACAAGGACGAGCCGGTGAAGGCCGCCTCTGCCGAACCTGCCGCCCGCGTCAAACCGAAGGCGGCCAGCAAGGTGCGGGCTTCCGTGAAGAAGGCCAAAGCCGCGCAAGAGTAATTTATAAAAGATGCTAAATGGCTGATAAAAAAGACAATAAGGATCCCAACCGGAAGGTGTTCAGGATAAATTTCAATTTGTCCTGGATCATTTACTTCATCCTCATCGGCGGCATTTTCTGGCTGATGTCCGGTGCGCGTTCGGCCAATCCGCAGAAGGTGGAATGGGCGGAGGTGGAGCACATGCTCCAGGCCGGTGACGTGAAGGAGATCCGTTTCATCCGCAATGAATTCCAGGGCGAGATCACCGTCCGCCCGGAACGCCTGGAAAAATATAAAGACAAGTTCGGCGGCGAAGTCCCGTCGCGCTCTCCGCATTTCATCTTCCTGGTATCCAGCAAGTTCGAGCCGGAGAATACCTTCGGCGCCCTGAATGCGGCACTCCCTGCGGACCAGCAGTTCAAGGTCGTGATGGAAAACCACGACAACGTCTGGCCCCAGGTGCTGGAATGGCTTCTGTTCCCGTTGCTGTTCATCTTGATGTGGGTCTGGATGATCCGTGGGATGAACCGCAACATGGGCGGCGGCCCCGGCGGTCCCGGCAATATTTTCAATACGGGCAAGGCCACCGGAAAACTGGCGGACAAGAACCAGGTCAACGTCACCTTCAAGGATGTGGCCGGCCTGTATGGCGCCAAGGAGGAAGTGGTCGAGATCGTGGATTTCCTGAAAAATCCCAAGAAATATACCGCGCTGGGCGCGAAGATTCCCAAGGGAGCGCTGCTTGTCGGCCCTCCCGGGACCGGTAAGACCTTGCTGGCCAAGGCCGTAGCCGGAGAGGCCAATGTGCCTTTCTTCTCCATTTCCGGTTCCGACTTCGTCGAAATGTTCGTGGGCGTGGGTGCGTCCCGGGTCCGCGACCTGTTCCGCCAGGCCAAGGAAAAGGCCCCGTGCATCGTCTTCATC
>JAFUWX010000051.1 GCA_017471025.1 Bacteroidales bacterium | reverse complement strand
CCTGGAAGCAGCCGTAATCGTCCAGCACGACGGAAATCTGGTCCTTGCTCTTGAGCAGTTCCTGCCAGATGTCGCTGACGGTCACCTCTTCATTGAAGGCCGCGATATCACGCTTGAGGTCGCCCAGGGTCATGCCGAACTTGTCGTCAGCCAGGTTCTCCAGGACGGTGGAACGCAGGACGTAGCCCGTGATGAATTCCGGCGATTCGCTATATACCGGGATGCGGGAATTGTGGGACAGGGACCTGTCCTTGTAGAAACTTTTCAGGGTCATGGACTCCGGCGCGATGGCGCACACGACGCGAGGCGTCATGATGTCGTAGGCCTTGATGTTGTCGAGCTTGATAATGTTCTGGATGACCTTGTTCTCGCTCTGGTCGAACACCCCTTCCTCTTCCCCGATGTTCGCCATCGCGGAGACCTCTTCGCGGCTGATCATCTGGTCCTCTTCATCTTCCGGCGAAATGTGGGTACTGAGCCATTCGATCAGGATGACAATCGGATACAGCAGATAGATCAGGGCGTTCATCACCCGGGAGAGCCAGAGCAGATGCTTCCATTTGGAGGTACCGATACTCTTGGGGATAATTTCAGCGAATACCAGGATCAGGATGGTCGTCAGGGCGGAAACCAGGCCGAACCATTCGCTGCCGAACACCAGGGTGGCCTGACGCCCGACCCCGGCGGCGCCGATGGTGTTGGCGATGGTGTTCAGGGACAGGATGGCGGCGATGGGCCGGTCGATATTCTGCTTCATCTTCATGAAGAGTTCGGCATTCTTGTCTCCCTCCTCCTCTTTCATCGTGATGAAGGACAGCGGCGTGGACATCAGCACGGACTCCAAAAGCGAACAGAGGAACGATATCAATACCGCTCCCAACAAAAATATGACAAGCAAAGCCATCCTTTCTTTTACTTCGAAGTTGCAAAGATAAATAAAATAATCGAGCATTCGATATTTTTTATTAAATTCGCCTGTACTAACCCTTATGATTATGCAGACATCATTCATGACACTGGGTATAGACCTGGGCGGGACCCAGATCCGGGCAGCCCGCATTCTGCCGCACGGACGCGTGGACGGATATGTGGTCTCTATGGAAACCCGTGCCGGATTCCTTCCCGGCGAGGCCATCTATGAACGCATCCGCCAGGCGGCGCAGCAAGCCATCGGCGAGGAAGATATCGCCGCGGTCGGGATCGGTTCGACCGGTCCGCTGGACATCAACCGGGGCATGACCCTGGACTGCAACAACCTCCCCTCCCTGCAATATTTCCCGCTCTGTGAACGCCTGGCCGCGGATCTGGGCAAACCTGTTTTCCTGAACAACGACGCCAATGCCCTCATTCTCGGCGAGGCCGCCGTAGGGGCCGGACAGGGCAAGTCCCGCGTCCTCGGCCTGACCCTCGGGACCGGTCTGGGCGCCGCCCTGGTGGTGGATTTGCATGTCGTCCGCGGGGCGCGGGACAATGCCGGCGAGATCTGGACCGCCCCTTACGGAGACGGCATCATCGAGGACGTCCTTTCGGGGACCGGCGTCCAGAACATGTATGCGGAGCTGACGGGGAAGAACCTGCAAGGGCGGGAGATTGCCCGGCTCGCCCGGGAGGGAGACCCGCAGGCCCTTTCCGTCTGGGAACGCTTCGCGGATGCCCTGGGCTTCACCTTGAGCTGGACCGTGAACATGGACGACCCGGATATCGTCGTGCTCGGCGGTTCCGTCGTGGCCTCCGCCGACCTCTTCCTGGCCCGCGCCGAGGAAAAGATGCGCCGTTATATCTGCAAGTCCACCTCGGAGAATATCCGGGTCGTTACGGCCCGCCTCGGGGGCGACGCCGGTGTCATCGGCGCAGGCATCGATGCCCGGGTCCGGTACCTGGCCAGCCTCTCCCCTGATGCATCAGCGGATAATTAAATAACTGTAAAACAGCTGCTTATCATTCCAGCACCCAGTCCGTGATGTTCTTGATGCCCGGGATGCCGTAGTACGCCTCGACGATGTCTCCCTGGAGCCATACCTTGCGCCCCTTGTAGCCCGGATGGTCGAACAGGTTCAGTTCGTCGCGCAGGGCGCCCTTTTTTAGCTCCGCGGAAAGGCAGGATTCCAGGGTCGTCGCGCTCGCCCGGCCCGCCAGGGCCAAGTTGGTCGCCGAAGGGAAGGGAGCCTCGAAGACGATGTTCCCCTGGGATTTGAAGGCACCAGCGATATAGCCATATACCCAGACGCCGGTCGCGCCGGTGTGTCGCAAGGCCGTGGCGACGTCCCAGGCCGTCTGGAAACTGTCTCCCCCGCCGCTCTCCCCGCCCAGGGTGAGGGCGGCGTTCGTCCAGTTGCGGGTCGTATCCACGGCTACGTGCAGGCGCCCGCCGCTCTCCTGCTCTGCCGGGACCTGTGCGCCGACCCGGACGGTCAGGATTTCCTGCGGTTCAAGATTCCGCGAAAACACCGTCCGCTCCGTGCCGCCCTGGGCCAGGATGACCGACACTTCGCCGGGTTTGAAATAGGCGATGCGCCGCTCCCGGTAAGCGTAGAGGAGTTTCCCGTCGCGGGAAGCGACATACAGGACCCCGTCCGGGCAAGCCGTCAGGAAAGACGGCTCGATGTTCAGCCGGATCCCGGCATTGACTTGCCGGCAGCTCAGCCGGACCTCGACCACCTCCCCGGCCGGCACCACAACCACCTGGTCGTCACCATATTGCGGTGCCGAGAACAGGGGTTTCTCAAAGGCTTCGGAGCGGATGGATACGGCATAGGTCCCGGCTTCCACGAGCATCTTCTCCGGAGAATCGCCGAATCTCCCCTCATAGATGATCCGGCCCGCCTCGTCCTGCACGCAGAGCAGGAAGGCGGCCGTGTCCGGCAAGTCGGGCTGCTCCGCCTTGCACCCGGCATACTGGCTGCCGGCGAAATGAAGGCGGAGTTCACCCATCCCTCCGCCGAGGGAAGTCTCGCAGGATGTCGTCACTGCAAGCATCATCAGGATGGCCGCCTGGGCCAGTGCCCGCGTAAAATGTCTTTTGTTCATATCTCGCGTCATTTTGGACGCAAGGTAGCGTATTCCCGCCGGACAAAAGATAAGAATCGTAAAAAAAGCAGACACCTGCACTTTTTTACGATTCTTAACCGAAATTTACCGTTTTATTAGCTTACGGCAGCTGTTTTGGCACGGTACCTATTTGTAACCGAAGACTTCATCCAGGGTGAGCTGCCGGACCGGTCCGAGCGTGGACAGGAAAGCCAGGTCGAGGTCCTGCGGGTCGCCGACGATGCCATACCGGTAGGTCCTGTCTTTGATCCACTGCCGCTGGGTGGCCTGGAGGTCGTCCAGGGTCAGGGCGGGCAGCTGGCCGAACATCTTTTCGCTGCGGTTGTAGGCAATGCCCAGGTCGCGGTCGGACAAGTAGTTCAGCAGGACGGAATAGCCTGTCGTGCGGTTGGTCCGCAGGCGCGTCTCCAGGGCGGTCTTGGCGATGGCGAAGGCTTTTTCGGAGAGCGGCATGTCGTTGATGATGTCATCGAAGGCTTCCACGGCCTGCCGCAGTTTGTCGTTCTGCGATCCGATCGAGGCCGTAAAGGTATAGGCGTCCCCGGCCCAGTCCGGATCCCGGAGATAGGCCCCTGCGCTGTAGGCCAGGGCACGTGATTCACGCATTTCCTGGAAGACGATGGTGTTCATGCCGCCACCGAAATATTCGTTGAACAGGGAGATGGCCGCATCGGCTTCGGGGTCGAAGGATTCTCCGCGGCAGGAATACTGGATATAGTCGAACTGACGGTCCTGATAAGGGACAAGCAGCACCTCCGGCTCGGTGACGGCGACAGCCGTGCTGCGGTGCAGGGTCAGCGGCTGGAGCTGGCTGTCCGTGTCATGGTGCTCGGACAGCAAGGCGTTGACCTCCTCTCGGGTGGCCGGGCCGAAGTACAGCACTTCATGGGCACAGCCTGTCATCTCGCGCACTTTGCCGAGCAGGTCTTCCCCGCGAAGGCCGGCGAGCTGGCTGTCGGTCAGGGTCGTCGCCCGGACATAGGCCTCGCCATAGCGAAGATAGGTGGACAGCGCCTGGCGGCAGGCGCGCTGGTCCAGACGGTTGTTGGCGCGGGACTGCATTTCGTCCGCCTTCATCGCATCCAGCACGTCTTCATCGCCCTGGGCATGCTGGAGCAGGTCTTCCACCAGGTCCATGGCGGCGTCCAGGTTCTCGCTCAGGCCGGACACGGAGATCAGGGTGCGCTCGTCGCTGACGGACGCGCTCCAACTGCAGGCCAGGGCGTACATCTTGCGGGCGAATTCCTCCGCGCTGCAATCCGGTGTGCCCAGATAGGCGACATAATCGTATGCCATGGACAGGGCAGCATCGTCCAGGCTTCCCTTGTCATATACATAGGTCAGGGAGGCGATGTCGTTGGTCTCGTTCCGTTTATACAGGACCGGCACCGTCCCGACGTGGAAGCTGGCCATATCCCGGGAATAATCCGTGAAGACCGGCTCGATAGGTTTGACCTTCGCCTCCTGTATATCACGGAGGAAGTCGCTGGTCATTTCCCGGTTCGTAACGATGGGCGTGATCTTCGGGGCGTCGATCTTGTAGATGTTCTTGTCTTCACCCAAGTGCTTATAAACCAGAGCATATTGGCCGGCGCCGAGGTATTTCCGGGCCCAGGCGACGACGTCTTCCTTGGTGACCTTTTCCAGCCGCTGCATGGACAGGGCGTCATGCGCCCAAGCATTGCCGCCGATGAAGGAATAGACCAGTTTCATGGCACGGGCGCGGTTGCTTTCCAGCGAACTCATTTCCCGGAGCTTCAGGTTGGCCACGACGGCTTCGACAAGGTCGTCGTCGAAGTCGCCTTCCCGGAGTTTCGCCACTTCGCCGAGCAGCAGGTCCCGGACATCCTGCAGGGACTGGCCGTCCTGCGGCAGGCCTTCCAGGATCAGTTCCCCGTAATCGGTCCGGCCATAATTGAAGGAATACGCACCCAGGAGCTTCTGCTGTTGGTTCAGGTCGAGGTCCAGCAGGCCGGCCATACCGTTGTACAGGATGCCGGAAACGATCTCGGCCACCTCGCTGTCAGGGTCCTGTACCCCGGGATAACGCCAGGAGAGCATGGTGAATTCCGCCTCCGTGCCATAGATATCGCGGACGACAGGCTCGGGAAGCGGTTCCTGCTTCGGAATCTCCAGGACAGGGATATCCGGATTGGGCTCCCAGTCGCTGAAGTAGCGTTCGATGACGGCGACAAAGGCGTCCGGGTCGAAGTCACCGGAGACGCAGATGGCCGTATTGTTCGGCACATAATAGGTCGCTTTCTGCTTGAGGATGGCGGTGATGGACGGGTTCTTCAGGTGGTCCTGGGTGCCGATGACGGTCTGCGTCCCATACGGGTGGTTGGGGAAGAGGACGGCGGCGACGGCGTCCAGCGCCTTCTCGTTGTCGTCGTTCATGCCCATGTTTTTCTCTTCATAGACCGCTTCGAGCTCCGTGTGGAATCCCCTGACTACCATGTTTTTGAACCGGTCAGCCTGGACTTTCGCCCAGTTTTCGACCTGGTTGGACGGGATGTCTTCCACATAGCAGGTCACGTCTTCCGACGTGAAGGCGTTGGACCCTTCCGAGCCGATGATGGACATCAGTTTGTCATATTCATTGGGGATGGCGATCTTGGAGGCCTCGTAGCTGATGGAGTCGATCTGGTGGTAGATGGCCGCCCGTTCCACCGGATCGGTCTTGGTCCGGTAAAGGTCGTACAGGGCCTGGATTTCATCCAGCAGGGGCTTTTCCGCGGCGTAATCGGATGTCCCGAACTGCTGGGTGCCCTTGAACATGATGTGCTCCAGGTAATGGGCCAGTCCGGTGTTGTCCGCCGGATCGTTCTTTCCGCCGACGCGCACCGCGATGGCGGTCTGCAGGCGGGGTGTTTCCTTGTTGACGGTCATGTACACTTTCAGACCGTTGTCCAGGGTGTAGATTTTGGTTTGAAGCGGATCATCCGCGACCGTCTCATAGGAGTAGCGGCCGCAAGCGCAAGCAGCCAGCAACATGATGCCTGCTGCGGTGATTTTCAATAATTTATGCATTGGGGAAATAGATAATGAAATGGAGCGGAATGCGAGGTTCGAACTCGTGACCTGCGGCTTGGGAAGCCGCCGCTCTACCAACTGAGCTAATTCCGCATTTTCTCTGAAAATGCGCTATTCTTGGCTGCGTTCGGAAAAGAAAAAGCGCAAATTCTTTGACAAAGATAACACCTTTTTTCGGGATAGCAAAAAAAATGCGGGAAATTCACAATCACTGCGAACATCCCGCGCTTAACCTAAACTTAAACTATGAAAAACTTCGCTACAAATTTAATATATTCTTACGGTAACGCTGCGAATTTTTCAGCCAACACCGAATTTTTATCAGTAAACGCCGTAAATTTTTCAATGAATTACTTTTCGCACAAACGGATTTTAGCATACTTCAGCAAGATAACCTTGCGGCCATACATGCTAAAATCAATCGTCGCTTTCATATCCGCGCCTTCCCCGGTAAATTCGAGGATGGTACCCTGTCCAAAGCGGTTGTGCTCAATGCGTTGGCCTACCCGCAGGTCCAGGACGGACACCGGTACGAAAGACGGATCCTCCCGGGCGGGAGCGGCTGAAGGCTTTCTGACGGGGGTGAAGCTCCGGGACGGCTGCTGCACGGGTGCGGCGGGCCGTTTCTCCCCGCGCGGCGGGAAACTGCGTGCCGGCGAAGAAGCACCGTAACGGGACAGCGGGGAATCCTTCTTCGCCACGCCCGGGGACATCCCGCGCAGGCCGCTGCCGAAACCGGGGCCGAATCCCTCGTCCACCGGCAACGGATTCGCCACATAACGGGGATCGACTTCCCGGAGGAAACGGCTCGGCTCGTTGGATTCATGCTTGCCGTTCCGCATACGCGTCGTGGCAAAGGTCAGGCCGATGGCCTTCTGGGCCCGGGTCAACGCCACATAAAACAGCCGCCGTTCCTCCTCGATATCGCTCGGCGTCGCCAGGATGCCGCCGCTGGGGAAGAGATTCTCTTCCATGCCGGCGACGAAGACGAAGGGGAATTCCAAGCCTTTGGCCGCGTGTACGGTCATCAGGGATATCTTGTTGGAAGCATCCTCCCCTTCTTCCGCCACATCGACGGCGCTGAGCAGGGAGATATCCTCCAGGAACTCGCCCAGGGTCACGACAGGCAGGTCGTTTTCCGAAATCTGGGTGCCGTCCTCCAACTGGCCTTCCGCCATCAGGTCTTCCACATAATCGTTGTGACGACCTTCCACGAAGGTCTTGACGCTGTTGATCAGTTCCTCGATATTGGCCGCCCGGGACTGGCTCTCAATGCTGTTGTCCGCCTTGTAGGACTGGTACAGGCCGCAGGCGTCGGACAGTCCGGCGGCTACCTGCCAGGCGTCTTCTTTCTCCGCCTTGGCGTGGAAGGTCTGCATCATCTGGGCGAAAGCGCGCAGCTTCGTGATGGCGGCGTTGCGCAGGCCGAAAGCGTCGAGGTCTTCCCGGGCGAGGGTCTCCATCAACGGGCGCTGGGCCGCCTTGGCCGCAGCCGACAGGGCCTCCAGGGTCGTATCGCCGATTCCGCGCGCCGGCGTGTTCACCACCCGGCGGAAGGACTCGTCATCGGCCGGATTGACGGCCAGTTTGAGATAGGCCATCATATCCTTGACCTCGGCCCGCTCAAAGAAGGAATTGCCCGAATAGATGCGGTACGGCAGATTGCGTTTGCGCAGGGCCTCTTCCAGGGCGCGCGACTGCGAATTGGTCCGGTAGAGGATGGCGAAATCGCGGTAGGCCGCATGCTCGGCCTGCATGCGGGAAATGATGGACGAAGCGATCAGAAGGGCCTCCTCGCCTTCCGTATAGGCCTGGATCAGACGGATCTTGTCGCCTTCCTCCCCCAGGGAGAAGCACTCTTTGGGAATGCGTCCCCGGTTCCGGGCGATGACGGAATTCGCGGCATCGACGATGTTGCGGGTCGAGCGGTAATTCTGTTCCAGCCGGAAGATATGGCAGCCGGGATAGTCTTTCTGGAAACGCAGGATGTTTTCAATCCGGGCGCCCCGGAAGGCATAGATGGACTGGGAATCGTCCCCGACCACGCACAGATTCCGGTGCGGCTGCGCCAACTTCCTGAGAATCAGGTACTGGGCGAAGTTGGTATCCTGGTACTCGTCCACCAGCAGGTAGGAAAACCGCGCAGATAATTCCTCCAGGGCCTTCGCGTTATATTGCAGGAGGATGTTCATGTTCAGCAGGATATCGTCAAAATCCATGACGCCCGCCTGCTTCATCAGATTCTGGTAGGCGGCATAGATATCGACGATCTTGGGCTTCTTGGCCGCGCTGTCGTTCTTGAGCGCCTCCGGATTGTTGCGGTAGGCCTGGACCGTGGTCAAATTGTTCTTGGCCATGGAAATCCGGCTCAGCACATCCTTGGGCTTATAGACCTTGTCGTCCAGCTGCATCTCCTTGATGATGCGGCGGATGGCACTCACCGAGTCGGTCGTATCGTAAATGGTAAACGACGCCGGGTATCCCAGCCAGTCGGCATACTCCCGCAGGAAACGGATCAGGACGGAATGGAAGGTCCCCATCCGAAGCCTTCTCGCCTTCCGCTCCCCGACCATCGCGGCGATCCTGTCCTTCATCTCCGTAGCCGCTTTCTTCGTGAAAGTCAGGGCCAGGATCCGCTCCGGATCTGTCCCTTGTTCAAGCAGATAGGCTATTCTACTGGTCAGCACCCTCGTTTTTCCGGAACCGGCGCCCGCCACAATCAGTACCGGTCCTTCCGTACAGCGGACGGCTTCTGCCTGTCTGCTGTCCAATCCTCCCAAAATCGCGTTCACATTCTTGTCATTCATGACGCGAAATTACTAAAAAATGACTAACTTTGCATGATTTAAGAAACAATTTTTTAGTTTTATCAATAATGTCAAACAACATCAGATTAAAAGGAGGGCTGAACATCCCGATCTGCGGAGAAGCAGCCCAGCAGACCAAAGCGGCCATCCAGCCTGACGTTGTCGCCATCCATCCCGATGATTTCAAAGGGTTTACGCCCCGGCTTCTCGTCCGGGAAGGCGACAAGGTACTCGCCGGATCCCCCGTTCTGGCTGACAAACAATGTCCCGACATCCTGGTCACTTCCCCGGTCAGCGGAACGGTGTCCGAGATCGTCCGTGGAGACAAGAGAAAGTTGCTTGCCGTGCTGGTAAAAGCGGATCCGCAGCAGGAGGCCGTCGATTTCGGCGTCCGCAAGCCTGAAGGACTCAGCGCAGACCAGGTACGCGAGCAGTTGCTCAAGAGCGGACTGTGGGTAGCGCTTGTGCAGCGCCCCTACGGCGTTGTCGCCGACCCGTCCCTCCAGCCCAAGGCCATTTTCGTTTCGGCGTTCCAGACGGCTCCCCTGGCAGCTTCGCCCGAATATGCCCTCGCGGCTGAGCTGGACAATATCCAGACCGGCATCGACGCCCTCGCGAAACTCTCCGCCGGCGGCGTCCACCTGTCCCTGTGTGCGGACAATTACAGCGGTACGCCTTTCCACCGTCTCGAGCATGTGATCCAGCATACTTTCTCCGGAAAACATCCTGCCGGAAACGTCGGTGTACAGATCAGCCATATCTCCCCGATCCGCAAAGGCGAGACCGTTTGGACCGTCTCCTTGCTCATGCTCGCCGCCATCGGCAAGTTGTTCAATACCGGCCGGGTGGACCTCTCCCGCAAAGTGGCCGTCACCGGCCCTGTGGCGAAGGACCCCGCTTACGTGGACGCTTTCCCGGGCATGCAGATGAAGCAGCTGTCCGCCTTCTATGACAATGCCGCCGGCGACGTGCGCTTTGTCAGCGGCGACGCCCTGACCGGCCGCAATGTCGGTGAAGAGGGTTTCCTCGGCTTCTTCGACAACCAGGTCACCCTGCTGCATGAAGGTACGGAGCGCGAGTTGCTCGGTTGGGCCAAACCCTTCCGTTTCAACCAGTTCAGCTCTTCCCACGCCTATTTCTCCTGGCTCTGCCCGAAGAAAAAATATGCGATGGACACCAACACCCATGGCGGTCCGCGCGCATTCGTCTGCTCGGATGTGTACGGCAAGGTGCTTCCGATGGATATTTTCCCCGTCTATCTGATCAAGGCCTGCCTGGCCGGCGATATCGAGAAGATGGAGAAATTCGGCATCTACGAGGTGCTGCCGGAGGATTTCGCACTTTGCGAATACGTGGACCCGTCCAAAAACGATATCCAGGCCATTATCGCCGACGGTATCGACAAGATGATCAAGGAAATGGCATAAAGACAAGAGATTATGGAAGAAAACACGAATAAACCCGGTCTTTTTGAGAAAGGCGGAAAGCTTGGCTTCCTGCATTCGACCGTTGACGCGTTTGACACCTTCCTCCGGGTCCCGGCTACGGTGACCACGAAAGGTTCGCATGTGCGTGATGCCGTTGACTTGAAGCGTGTCATGATTCTCGTGGTGATCGCCCTGGTCCCCGCCGCCCTGTTCGGCATGTGGAACGTCGGCTATCAGCACTACCTGGCTATCGGCGAGACCGCCGGATTCTGGGCCACTTTCTGGTACGGATTCCTCAAGGTTCTCCCCTTATATATTGTATCCTATGTCGTCGGTCTGTTCATCGAATTCGCCGGCGCACAGATCAAAGGCGAAGAAGTGAATGAGGGGTACCTGGTCTCCGGGTTCCTGATTCCGCTGATCATGCCGGTCGATGTGCCGCTTTGGATGCTGGCCATCGCGACGGCTTTCGCCGTGCTGTTCGGCAAGGAAGTGTTCGGCGGCACCGGTATGAATTTCCTGAATCCCGCCCTGTTGGCCCGCGCCTTCCTCTTCTTCGCGTATCCGAGCAAGATGTCCGGTTCCGACGTCTGGGTGAGCCTGGGCAAGGATACCGCCGTGGACGGCTTCACGGGCGCTACGCCGCTGGGTCACCTCTCTGAGGGTATCCAGGGCATCACCGCCGCCGGATATGACTGGTGGAACCTCTTCGCCGGTACCGTGCCCGGTTCCGTGGGTGAGACCTCCATCATCGCCATCCTGCTCGGCGCCGTCATCCTCCTGGGTACCGGTATCGCCAGCTGGAAGATCATGTGCTCCTCCGTGCTGGGCGCCCTCTTCGTGGGCTGGCTGGGCAATGTGTTCGGCGTGACCGACGTTCCCTGCTGGTTCCAGCTGCTGATGGGCGGCTTCGCCTTCGGTACGGTCTTCATGGCTACAGACCCCGTCACCTCCGCGCAGACCGAAACCGGCAAATGGATCTACGGTTTCCTGGTCGGTGCGCTCTGCATCACGGTCCGCCTCTTCAACCCGGGCTACGCCGAGGGTATGATGCTGGCCATCCTGCTGATGAACACCTTCGCACCGCTGATCGACCACTGCGTCGTCACCGTGGCGGTCAACCGCAGGAACAAAAAGGTAAAAACCGCTTAAAACATACAGGATATGAATACGAACAGCAATGTATATACCGTTGTTTATACGACAGTAATCGTCATCCTGGTGGCCGCGGTCCTTGCGGTGGTTTCCCAGTCCCTGAAGGGGAAACAGGAGGCTAATGAGAAGGCCGATACGATCAGCCAGATGCTGACCGCCGCCGGCTTCGGCGAGAAAGCCGAATTCCAGGCGATGGGCAATGCCGCCGTGCTCCAGAAGTATGGCGACGAGATTGCACAGGCATTTACGGTGGGTACCGACGGCCAGAAGATTGCCGACCTCAGCATCGAGAACCGGGAGGTATTCTCCCCTTCCATGCTGAAAAAGCAGAACTACATCATCAAAGGCATGCAGGAAGGTCAGCCGACCCTCCCGGTCTTTGTATTCAAGAACAACGTCACGGTCGTTCCCGTCTATGGCGCCGGCCTCTGGGGCCCGGTCTGGGGCTATATCGCCTTCCAGCCTGACCAGGTGACCATGGTCGGTTCCTATTTCGACCACGAGAGCGAAACGGCCGGTCTGGGTGCCAAGATCAAAGACGACCCGGCATTCCAGAAACAGTTCACCGGTGAGAAAGCCTCCTTCGGCGAAGACAAGGTCTTCGAAATCGTGAAAGGCGGCTCCCCGCTCGATGAATCCGGTGCGGAGATCATGGACAACAAGGTGGATGCCATCACCGGCGCCACGATGACGTCCAACGGCCTGGCTGACGCCATCAACCTCTGGCTCAAGGCTTATGCGGCATACTTCGGCGCGACTTCTTCCGAGGTCTGCGACCATGCTTGCGAAGCTGCCGGACAGACCTGCGACAAGCCTTGCTGCCAGGATAATGCCGAGGCCTGCGCCGATGAGCAGTCATGTGAAACCAAGTAAAGGAGGAACAGATTATGGACGCAAAACTGAAAGAAACAATATTGAATCCGATTTTCAAGGGCAACCCGATTACCGTCCTTGTGCTCGGTATCTGCTCCTCGCTGGCAGTGACCGTGACGATGAAGGGTGCGCTGGTCATGGCGCTTTCTGTCATCGTGGTTACGGGCATCTCCAGCCTGATCCTCTCCATGTTGCGCAATACGATTCCCAGCCGGGTCCGTATCATCGTGCAGCTGGTCGTCGTCGCCATGATGGTGATTCTGGTCGATCAGATTCTGAAATCCTTTGAAGCGACGTATGCCATCGACAAGCAGCTCAGCGTGTATATCGGTCTGATCATCACGAACTGTATCGTCATGGGCCGCATCGAGGCTTTCGCCCTCGGCAACAAGCCTATCCCTTCCCTGCTGGACGGTATCGCCAACGGCGCCGGATACGGCATGATCCTGCTGATCGTGGCCTTCTTCCGTGAGCTGCTCGGCAGCGGCACCCTCTTCGGTGTGGATATTCTCAACCGCTTCGGATATGTCGCCAACAACCTGGTCATCCTGCCGCCCTTCGCGCTCATCCTGCTGGGATGTATCGTATGGGTCCAGCGGAGCATCCAGAAAGACCTTCAGGAGAAATAACATAACGCATCAGGATTATGGAATATTTAAGCTTATTCGTAAAGTCAATATTCGTTGACAATATGATTTTTGCATACTTCCTCGGTATGTGCTCATACCTGG
>JAFUWX010000050.1 GCA_017471025.1 Bacteroidales bacterium | reverse complement strand
CGGGGGTCAGCACGGAGAAACGGCCGCCCACGTTGTCCGGAACGATGAAGGTCCGGTAGCCTTCCTGGGTGGAAAGGGTCTTTAGGGCGCCCTTCTTCGCGTCGGTGATGGCCACGATGCGGTCGGAAGCGTCGGTATAGGTCTTTTCGATATATTCCTTGACGATGCGGAAGGCGACGGCCGGCTCCGTGGTGGTGCCGGACTTGGAGATGACGATGCAGGCCACGTTGCGCTCGGCCAGCAGGTCCATCAGTTCCGCGACATATTCTTCGGAGAGGTTGTTTCCGGCGAAGACCACCTCGGGGGCGTCCTTCTTGCCGCCGAGCTGCTTGGCAAAGTTGTGCGAGAGGGCCTCGATGGCGCAGCGGGCGCCCAGGTAGGAACCGCCGATGCCGATGACGACCACGAGGTCGATCCCCTTGGCTTTCCAGCCGTCACGGACCGCTTCACAGTCGGCCACCAGGGACTCCGGGGTAGCGGACGGCAGGGTCTTCCATCCGAGGAAATCATTGCCTGCGCCCTTTTCGCTTTCCAGGGTGTCGAACGCATCCAGTGCCTTGGCCAGATAGGCCTGATACTCTGCATCTTTGACAAAGGAGTTGCAGCCTCCTACATTGATTTTCACCATAATTATCTTTCAGTTTGGGATGACAAAATTAAGATTTTTTGCGCAAATCACCATAATATTGAGTATATTTGTGAATGTCATGACACTAAATTCATTTGGAATATGCAGTTGAAATCCTTCATTCTCACCTTGTTCGCCTTGGCGGCCGTGTGCTCGGCGCAGGCCCAGGGGTCCCACAAAGTCAGTATCGCCGCCCACCGCGGCTTTTGGAAATCCGAAGGCGCCGCAGGGGCGCAAAATTCCATCGCCGCCCTGCGCGAGGCCCAGGAAATGGGGGCCTGGGGCAGTGAGTTCGATGTACACATGACCAAGGACGACGTGGTCGTGGTCAACCATGATGAGACCATCGACGGGATCCTGATCCAGTCTGCCAATTATGCCGACCTGAAGGATTGCCGCCTGGTCAACGGAGAGCCGCTCCCGACCCTGGACGATTACCTGACCCAGGGAGAGAAATGCGCCACCACCAAGCTGGTGCTGGAAATCAAGTGGCACGAAAGCCCGGAGCGCAACCGTTACGTGGCGGACCGCTGTATCGAGGCGCTGAAGGCCCATGGCCTCTTTTCCCCCGACCGCGTGATGTTCATTTCCTTCAACTACGACGTGTGCAAGCGGGTGGCTGAAGTGGCGCCTGAATTCACGAACCAGTACCTGATGGGCGACAAGACCCCGGAAGAGGTCTTCGCCGACGGCATCAACGGCCTGGATTACGGCTTCTGGGTCTTCGACAAGAACCCGGACTGGATGGACAGGGCGCACAAGCTGGGCATGAGCGTGAATGTCTGGACGGTGGACAATCCCAAGGATATGCAGCGGATGATCGACATGGGCGCCGACTGCATCACGACGAATGAACCGCTGGTGACCCGTGCCCTGCTCGGCGAGCGGGAGCTTCGCCAGCCGCTCGCAGCGGAAGAGAACGATCCGGTCGCCGCGAAGGAGGCCACGGTCGTTTTCGGCAAGGCCCGTTTCACGGTGCTGACCGACCGTCTCATCCGGATGGAATGGGCGGAGGACGGCCAGTTCGAAGACCGGGCGACCCTGGGCATCGTCAACCGCCGCCTTCCCGTGCCGGCCTATACCGTGAAAAAAACCGGTAAGAAACTGACCATCAAGACGAAAGACCTGACGCTGGTGTATCGCGGCGACGGCGATTTCACGGCGGACAACCTGTCCGTGACCTTCGCCCGCCCCGGCAGCCCGAAGGAGAAGACCGTCTGGCGTCCCGGTGCGGACGACAGCGCCAACCTCCTGGGAACCTGCCGTACGCTGGACCAGTGTGACGGTGAAAAGACGATGGATCCCTATGACAAGGGCATCCTTTCGCGCGACGGCTGGGCGATTATCGATGAGACCGGCCGTCATTGTTTTACCCCGGTCTCCAACTCCTGGGGCGAGTGGGTCGATATGCCCCGCGAAGGGGAGCGCAAGGACCTGTATCTCTTTGCCTATGGCCATGATTACAAGGCCGCCCTGGGCGACTATATCCGCGTCGCGGGCCGCATTCCCATGCCGCCGAAATATGCCTTCGGCTACTGGTGGTGCCGCTATTGGCAGTATTCCGACAACGAACTGCTCGACCTGGCCCGGCATTTCAAGGATTTCAGTATCCCCATCGACGTGATGATCATCGACATGGACTGGCATGAGACCTGGAGCGCCGAGGAATATCCCGGCCTGAAGGACGAATCCGGCGAATGGCTCGGCTGGACGGGTTATACCTGGAAGAAGGAATTTTTCCCCAACCCGGCAAGCCACCTCTCCGACCTGCATAACTTCGGCGTCAAGACCTCGCTGAACATCCATCCCGCCGCGGGCATCCAGACCTTCGAGGAGCCCTACGAGCGTTTCGTAAAGGACTATACCGCCCGCACCCGGGATTATGACGGCCCCGAAGGCTTCCGCAAGCCCGACGGCACCCCCACTTATGTGCCCTACCGGATGGACCAGCAGGAATGGGCCGACGCCTATATGAACAGCGTCATGCATCCTTTCGAGAAGCAGGGCGTGGATTTCTGGTGGCTGGACTGGCAGCAGTACCGGGAGAGCCGCTATGTGCCGGGCCTGAGCAATACCTTCTGGATCAATTACGTGTTCTACCGTGACATGGAGCGGCGTGCGCTCAGCGAGGGCATGTACGCCCAGCGTCCGATGATCTACCACCGTTGGGGCGGCATCGGCAGCCACCGTTACCAGGTCGGATTCTCCGGAGATACCTGGGCGACCTGGAAGGTGCTCGGCTATCTGCCGTATTTCACCAGCACCGCTTCGAACGTGGGTTATGGCTATTGGGGCCATGACATCGGCGGGCACATGCAGTGGGGCAAGGCGGACCATACCGACCCCGAGCTCTATACCCGCTGGCTGCAGAGCGGGGTCTTCACCCCGATTTACAAGACGCATTCCACCAAGGATATGACGATGGAGAAGCGTTTCTGGGTGTTCCCGGACCATTTCGATGCGATGCGTGCCGCCGTCCGCCTGCGTTACAGCCTGTCTCCCTATATTTATACGGCTTCGCGCGAGGCCTATGATACGGGCGTGTCGCTGTGCCGTCCGCTGTATTATGAATATCCCGAAGAGGACCGTGCCTATACGATGACGCAGGAGTATTTCTTCGGAAACGATATCCTGGCGACGGTCGTCTGCGAGCCGGTGGATGCGACCACGGGCCTGGCGCCGCGCAAGATGTGGTTCCCGCAGGGGAACGACTGGTACGATGTCTCCACGGGCCGGACCTATGCCGGGGGCACGGAGGCGACGCTGTACTATACGATCCGGGAGAATCCGTATTTCGTGAAGGCCGGTGCCGTCATTCCGATGGCTTCGCCCGCTATCGGTTCCCTGCAGGAGCGGAGCAACGAGCTGTATCTGTTCGTGGCCCCGGGCGCGGGGGAGAGCGAGGCGAAGGTGTATGAGGACGATGGCGCGACGCAGGCTTACAAGAGCGAATATGCCCTGACGACTATCCGCAAGTCTTCCGATGCCCGGAGCCTCCGGCTGCAGGTCGGTGCGCGGGAGGGCCGGTATGCCGGCATGGCGCCGGATCGCCGCGTCCGCGTGGTGCTGGAGGGGATTTTCTGCCCGAAGGCTGTGCGGGTCAACGGCACGGAGCTGGCGTATTCCCGATTTGCCGCCCATGAGCAGGCGGGATGGGGATATGATGGCAATACCCTGGCTGCGACCTTGTATCTGCCGGCTTCCGCTGCCGGTACGGCCTTGGATATCGAGGTCGAATATGGCGACGGGGATGTGGCGGTGCTGAGTGGCAAGAAGGGGCTGATCGGCCGGGCGCTGGAGCTGATTCCGGAGGTGAAGTATATGTTTGCGACCTATGTGAGCGACCGTCAGCTGCCGAAGCCTTTCCTGAACGTGGCGCAGTGTGGAAGTTTCATTACGGAGTTCCCTGCGCAGGCGGAGGATTATCTCCAGGCGGCCACCCCTGACGAGACGGTGACGCTGATGGAGTCCTACGCGAAGATGCCGGCTCCGTTCAAGGCCAAGGTCAAGGCGCAACTGACCTGTTTCTAGGTTATTTAGTCATTCCGAAAAATAAGCTACCTCATTTCAAAACCCTCGCTTCGCTCGTCCCTCCCAAACAAGTTTGGGCCCCTCCCGTTCATGTGGTCACGGGCGACCACAGGTTTTGAAACGAGGTAGCTTATTTTTCTTCATTTGTGATAAAGAAAACACCGCAGTTCCGGTAGGAGTTGCGGTGTTGTTGTATGACGGAGTGAATCAGCGGCCGAATTGCCGTAGGATTTCAAGTTCTTCGGGGGAGTAGAGGATGGATTTGATGAAGTCCGGTGCGAGCTGGTTGGCGACCAGGAAGGCGATGAGGGCGATCAGGGCCAGGATCACGAGTACCAGCAGGATGAGCAGGAGGGTTTTCCCGGTATGGCTGCCGGTCGCGGCTTCAGGAATGTCTTCTGTATCTTCCTGGATGTCAGCTATTTTCGCCGGGGCTTCTTCGGCTGTGGCAGGTTGCTCGGCAGGAATTTCTTCAACGATGACCGGTTGCTCGGCCGGAGTCGCTATAATTTCATCAGTTTCGGCGGGTTGTTTGGCCGGGGCCTCTTCGGTCGATGTCGGCCAGGAGTCGGCTTGGGCGGCGAGCCGGGCTTCTACTTCATCGGGCTCCAGGGGCAGTTCAACCTCCTGGGCCGCAGGGGATTCCACGGCAGGAACCTGCTGCGGGGCGGAATCCGGGGCGGTATAGTCTTCTTTGCGGGTTTCCGGGGCCGGGGAGAGGGGCTCCGCCGGTGCCTCCGTGGCGGCCACAGGCGTCTCAGGAGCCGCAATGACCTCTGCCGGGGTCTCGGGCTCCGCTGCGACGGCCGCCGCGGCCAGGCCTGCCGCTTCTACGACCGGGGCCTCGGCTTCCATGATGGACTTGAATCCGTCCAGCGCCTGGGACACTTCCTCGGGCGTTTCTTCGTGGGTCTTCAGCGAAATCGGCTCCAGACCGAAACCGGCGGGATAGATGTCCAGGTCTTCGTCCGGGACAAAGAAGAAATTGTTCTCCCGGGTGGCGCGCAGGCGGCCCAGTTCCGGGAAGATGATGGTCTTTTTCTCCTGCAGGACCTCCTTGAGCTCGGCGAGGAACGGAATCAGGATCCGCTCGGCTTCTTCCCGGGAAATCCCGTTGCTGGAGGCGTACAACTCAGCCAGGGCCGTGTCGCCGCCGTTTTCCCGCTGGCGGAAATACAGCCGGCGGTAGGGCGGATGAATCGTATAACCCTTGTCTGAAAATACGGACGGCACCAGTTCGGTTACGAAGGTGCCGACACCAGGCAGGGTCACTTCATCGCGGTCCAGGATCAGTTCCTTGACCATGCGGGACAGGAGGTCGATATCCATAAGGCGTGGCTTTTACCTTACAAAGATATAAATTAAAGTTCAAAATCGCGAAATATTTTGCAGTTTGCCCAAAAAATGTTACATTTGCAGGCTAAAAATTATGACATGACCGCTGAGCTTGCCAAGATCTGCCGCGAGGGCAGACGCTTACGGTCGGAAACTTTAAGAGTTTTATACAAAATGTACGCAATCGTTGACATTGCCGGCCAGCAGTTTAAAGTAGAAGCTGGTTCCAAGATTTTCGTCAACCGTCTCGCCGCGAAGAAGGATGAGACCGTTGAGTTCGACAAAGTGCTCCTCATCGACAACGAGGGTGCCGTAAAGGTGGGCGCTCCCTATGTGGAAGGTGCAAAAGTGCAGGCCACCGTCCTCGACGACGAGGTGAAGGCCAAGAAGGTTCTCGTATTCAAGAAGATCCGCCGCAAGGGCTTCCAGAAGCTCAACGGCCACCGTCAGAAACTGACGCAGATCCGTATTGACGCTATCGCTTAATTAATTTGAAAAAAGGAACGTATTATGGCACATAAAAAAGGTCAATCCAGTTCGAAGAACGGTCGTGAATCGCATAGCAAACGACTCGGTCTCAAGAAGTTCGGTGGCGAAGTCGTAAAGGCTGGCAACATCCTGGTCCGTCAGCGCGGCACCGTCCACAACCCGGACAAGAATGTCGGTATGGGCAAGGACCACACCCTCTACGCCCTCATCGACGGCACCGTTCAGTTCCACAAGAAGAGAGGTGACAAGTCTTTCGTCTCCGTCATCCCTTTTGAGAACTAATACGCGGAAGGAAATGAAACAGGAGGATTGCCCTACGTACGCGTGGCAATCCTCTTTTTTAATAGAATAACCGGAATATGCTGACACTTAAGATGCTTCGCGACGATCCCGAAATGGTGATCCGCAAGCTTGCCGTCAAAAATTTTGAAGCCCGGCCCATCGTCGAGAAGATTCTCGCCCTGGACACCAACCGTCGCGCGCTCCAGACCGAGAGCGACGCCCTCCTCTCCCAGCAGAAGCAGTATGCCGCCCGCATCGGAGGCCTGATGAAGGAAGGCCGCCGCGAGGAGGCTGAGGAAGTGAAGAAGGAAGTGGCCGCCCTGAAGGCCCGCTCCAATGAGCTGCTCGCCACGGCGGATGAAAACAACAAGGAACTCGAAGCCCAGCTCGTGCTCCTGCCCAATATCCCCTGCGACCTGGTTCCCGAAGGCAAGGGTGCCGAGGACAACCTCGTCGTCAAGATGGGCGGAGAGGACCCGAAGCTGCCGGAGAACGCCCTTCCGCACTGGGAGCTCGCCAAAAAATACGACATCATCGACTTCGACCTGGGCGTCAAGCTCACCGGTGCCGGTTTCCCGGTCTATAAGGGCAAGGGTGCCCGTCTGCAGCGCGCCCTGATCAACTTCTTCCTGGACCGTAACACGGCCGCAGGCTATCAGGAAGTGGAGCCGCCGGTGCTCGTCAACGCCGCTTCCGGCTTCGGTACGGGTCAGCTCCCGGACAAAGAGGCCCAGATGTACTATGTGGGTCTGGACGACTACTATCTCGTCCCGACGGCCGAAGTGCCCGTCACCAATATTTTCCGGGATGTCATCCTGGAGAATACCGACTGCCCGCAGAAGCTGACGGCCTATACGCCCTGCTTCCGCCGTGAGGCCGGTTCCTATGGCAAGGATGTGCGCGGCCTGAACCGTCTGCACCAGTTCGACAAGGTGGAAATCGTCCGCGTGGAGAAGCCTGAGGATTCCTACAAGGCGCTCGACGAGATGATCGCCCATGTGGAAAGCCTGGTGAACGCCCTCGGCCTGCGCTACCGCATCCTGCGCCTGTGCGGCGGTGACATGAGCTTCACCTCCGCCATCACCTATGACTTCGAACTCTGGTCGGCTGCCCAGGGCCGCTGGCTGGAAATCTCCTCGGTGTCCAACTTCGAGACCTACCAGGCCAACCGCCTGCACCTGCGCTACCGCGATGAAAACGGCAAGACTCAGCTCTGCCATACCCTGAACGGCAGCTCCCTGGCGCTTCCGCGCGTAGTGGCCGCCCTGCTGGAAGACAACCAGACCGAAGACGGCATCATCATCCCCGAGGTGCTTCGTCCGTACACCGGTTTTGACAAAATCGGCTAGTGGACGGCGTCCGGACCATACTCGGCATTGACCCTGGAACCAATCTGCTTGGTTTCGGGGTCATCCGTGTCGTGGGGCGAAAGCCCGAATATGTCGATATGGGTGTGCTGGATATGCGTCGCGACAAGGACAATTACCAGAAACTCCGCCAGATTTACGACACCATTTCGGAGGTCTGCCGGAATTACCAGCCCGATGTGGTGGCCCTCGAATCGCCCTTTTACGCCAAGAACGCCCAGGTTGTCCTCAAACTGGGCCGGGCCCAGGGCGCGGCGATGATCGCCGCCATGGAATACGGCGTAGAGGTGGTGGAATATGCCCCCAGAAAGGCCAAGGAGGCCATTACGGGCAATGGCGCCGCCT
>JAFUWX010000003.1 GCA_017471025.1 Bacteroidales bacterium | reverse complement strand
CCCCTTTCCGTCCTAAAACGGTTCAGTACGAAAATCCCAGTTTATCCAGGCCGGCCAGTACCTCGGGGCAGCTCATGAAAAGCTCCCAGAGCAGGCCGCTGCGATAGTTCTCGATCATCACGACTTCGGGGCCCTGGTCGATGGCCAGGTAATGCGTCAGCACGGGCGGGTCGGCCGCCTCGTTGTAGGCGTCATAGAAGCCGTAGGGGCCGAAAGCGTCATGGTCATACAGATAGCGGATGACCCGCATGGACTCCTCCGGGGTATAGACGATGGAACTGATGGCCGCCGTCGGGGACACGGTCCCGTTCTCCTCGGGCGTGCCGGGGTGATGGGAGGTATAGCCCATCTCCCAGTCGTCCGAAGAGGTGAAGCCCCAGAGGTTTTCGCCCAGGCCTTTGTGCCCGCGGGGGTTGGCCTTGGCATATTCGTAATGGATCAGCGTATGCGCGCGGTTGCGCTGGAAATAATCGGTCACGCCGTCGGTAAGGCCGCGAGGATCCAGCCCCAGATAGGAATAATGGCTGAAAAACAGCGGACCGCCGTACGGGTCCATGCCCAGGGGCAGGGTGATGCCGAAATACGACCGGCCGTTATCATAATAATCGGAAGTCTTGTAGGAGGCCTCGTAGCAGGCCCGGGAAATGGGATGGGTCGGCGAAGAGGCGGCGAGGACGTAGGTGATCAAGGTCTCGTCATAGCCGCTGATGCGGTGGTTCATCTTCCAGTCCCAGTTCTTGGACCAATGCCAATAGAGGGAATCCGTCCCGCGCGTGTACCAGTCCCATTCGACGTCGCGCCACAGGGCGTCCATCCGGTCGGCCAGCGCGGCGCTTCCCTGCGGCATGCCGTCACGGCGCAGCCACTGGCGGGCGGCCAGCAGGCCCTGCACCATGAAGGCGGTTTCGACCAGGTCGCCGCCATCGTCGTATTTGCTGAAGCTGAAGGGCTTTTCGGTGTCGGCATCGTACCAATGCGCCCAGGCGCCATGGAAACGCTCGGCCCGCTCCAGGAAAGCGGTCAGTTTCTCCAGCCGGACGAGGGCTTCTTCCTTGGAATAATAGCCCCGCTCGCCGCCGGCTACGATGGCCATCACGCCGAAGCCGGAACCGCCCACGGTGACAATGTTGCCATTCATGTCATGGTCCCGTTCGCGGGCCATGCCGGTGGCAGCGTCGGCAAAGTCGGTAAAGTAACGGAGGGTATAACGTTCCACCGTATCCAGAAGGGCATCGTCGCCCAAGGCAGCAGAACGGCTCCGCGTCCCGCATGCGACGGCCAGAAAGGCCATCCCTATGATAATCAGGTATTTTCTCATTCCGCTTCTCTTTTCCCAAGGAGGTTCAGGCGTTTTAGTACTACGTGTAAATATAGATATTTTTGAAAGATTTATAGCCAAAATCGAGAAAGTTTCTACGCCGTGACAAATTGTCAGTTTTCTTGCCATGGCACGGCAGTTGAACAAGATATCAGTGCCGTCCCCGGATAGGGCGGACAAGCAGAATTAACGACAAAAACAATAGCATTATGATCAAACCTTTAGCAGACAGGGTCCTCATCGAGCCCAAAGAGGCCGAGACCCGGACAGCATCAGGTCTTTACATTCCTGATACGGCAAAAGAAAAACCTCAGCAGGGAACCGTCGTCGCGGCAGGCCCCGGCAAGAAAGATGAACCCATGGAAGTAAAAGTGGGCGATACGGTGCTGTACGGCAAGTATTCCGGCACCGAGGTGACCGTGGATGACAAGAAATATCTGATTGTCCGCCAGAGCGACATTCTGGCAATTCTGTAATTTATAAATAAGGTATATTATGGCAAAAGAGATAAAATTCAATACGGATGTCCGCTCCAAGATGAAGGAAGGAGCAGACGCATTGGCAGACGCCGTGAAGGTAACCCTGGGTCCGAAAGGACGCAACGTGGTGATTGACAAGAAATTCGGAGCCCCGCAGGTGACCAAGGACGGCGTGACCGTCGCCAAGGAAGTCGAGCTGGAAGACCGTTTCGCCAACATGGGTGCCCAGATGGTTAAGGAAGTGGCTTCCAAGACCAACGAGCTGGCCGGTGACGGCACCACGACGGCTACCGTCCTCGCCCAGGCCATCATCAATGTGGGCGTGAAGAACGTCACCGCAGGCGCCAACCCGATGGACCTGAAGAAGGGTATCGACAAGGCTGTCGCCGCCGTGGTGGCCGAGCTCAAGAAGCACAGCCAGGCTGTCGGCGACGACTATTCCAAGATTGAACAGGTCGGCACCGTTTCCGCCAACAACGACGCCTTCATCGGCAAGCTCATCGCAGACGCGATGTCCAAGGTGCAGAAGGACGGCGTGATCACCGTCGAGGAAGCCAAGGGCACCGAGACCGAGGTCAAGGTCGTGGAAGGCATGCAGTTCGACCGCGGCTACATCTCCCCGTATTTCATGACCGACTCCGACAAGATGGAGGCTGTCCTGGACGACCCGTATATCCTGCTGACGGACAAGAAGGTGTCCACGATGAAGGACCTGCTCCCGATCCTGGAGCCCATCGCACGGGAAGGCAAGTCCCTGCTGATCATCGCCGAAGACGTGGAAGGCGAAGCCCTGACGACCCTGGTGGTCAACCGGCTGCGCGGCACGCTGAAGGTGGCTGCCGTCAAGGCGCCGGGCTATGGCGACCGCCGCAAGGAAATGCTGCAGGACATCGCCGTCCTGACCGGCGGCACCGTGATTTCGGAAGAGCGCGGCTTCACCTTCGAGAACGCGACGCCCGAACTGCTCGGCAAGGCTGAGAAGGTGACCATCTCCAAGGAGAATACGGTCATCGTGGGCGGCGCAGGACGCAAGGAAGACATCAAGGACCGCGTCGATCTGATCCGCAAGCAGATTTCCACCACCACCTCCGATTACGACCGTGAGAAGCTCCAGGAGCGTCTGGGCAAGCTCGCCGGCGGCGTGGCCGTCCTGTATGTCGGCGCGACGACCGAGGTCGAGATGAAGGAGAAGAAGGACCGCGTGGAGGATGCCCTGAACGCCACCCGCGCTGCGGTGGAAGAAGGCTATCTGCCGGGCGGCGGCGTGGCCTACATCCGGGCAGCCGAGGCGCTGAAGAAGCTCAAGGGCGAGAATGAGGACGAGACCACGGGCATCCGCATCATCGAGCGGGCCATCGAGGAACCGCTCCGCCAGATTGCCCAGAACGCCGGCGTGGAGGCTTCCGTGATCATCAACAAGATCCGCGAAGGCAAAGGCGACTTCGGTTACAATGCCCGCACGGGCGAATTCACCCACCTGTACGAGGCCGGCGTCATCGACCCGACCAAGGTGGCCCGCGTCGCCCTGGAGAATGCCGCTTCCGTAGCCGGCATGTTCCTGACGACCGAATGCGGCATCGTGGATATTCCCGAGCCGACGCCCGCCGCTCCGGCGATGCCTGCCGGCGGCATGATGTAAAATTCCGCCAATACACCCGAAGGGATGGTCCAGGTTTTCTACCGGGCCATCCCTTTTGTTTTCTACCTGCCCCCTTTTGTTTTCTACCAAAATCGAACGGATATTGGATTTTTTGATTAACTTTGCAAACGTGAAATAACACTATTATTAGCATAATGAAAAAATTAACCGCAATCGCACTGCTTATTGCAGTATCCCTGAGCGCCTTCGCACAGGAGAAAGAAAAAGAAATCAAGAAGGGCTGGAGCTTCGGCCTCCTCCCTACCGCCACTTGGTCCACAGATAATGGCTTCCAGGCCGGCGCCTTCGGCGATGTCTATTACTATGGAGACGGCTCGACCTATCCGGATCCCCTGCACAAGATCAGCTGGGAGGCTTCCTACTTTACGCACAGCCACCGGATGCGCCTCTATCTGGCTTACGACTCCAAGTATCTGATCCCCAACATGCGTCTGAACGCCTCCGTGACCTATGTCAACGACCCGCTGTACAGCTTCTGGGGCTTCAACGGTCCGGCTGCCGTCCAGAACTTCGACATCTGGTTCAAGCGCGACCTCAAGTCCCCCCTGGACATGTCAAAAGACGTCAACTACTATGGCATGAGCCGCAACATGCTGCGCATCCTGGCCAATGTCCAGGGCCGCATCACGGACCACCTCAACTGGGCCGCCGGCGTGAACTTCTGGAACTGGAAGCTCGGCGCCATGCGTGACAACGGCGTGACCGACAAGGGCAGCGACACGAAGCATTACTATGACACCGACCTCACCCTGTACAACAAGTACATCGCCCTGGGCGCCATCAAGGACGGGGAGAAGGACGGCGGCATGGCCCTGGAGCTCAACGCCGGCGTCGTGTATGACACCCGCGACATCGAAGCCGCGCCGAACCGGGGTATCTGGGCTGAGGCCTACCTCAACGGCAACGTGCTCCAGAACCCGTACATGAAGGCCTGCGCCTATTTCCGTCACTACATCAGCATTCCCATCCCGATTCCGGCCGGCAACCCTGTGTTCGCCTACCGCCTGGCCTGGCAGCAGACCCTCCTCGGCGAGACGCCTTTCTATATGATCCAGAACGTGCCGCTGCTCGTTCAGCGCAACATGATTTCCGAAGGCTTCGGTTCCTCCAACACCGTCCGCGGTCTGCGTGAGAACCGTATCCTGGCCGAAGGTTTCGCCTGGGTCAACACCGAACTGCGTGTGAAACTGGTGAACTTCAAACTCTTCAACCAGTACTTCTACATCGCCATGAATCCCTTCTTCGATGCCGGTATCATCACGAAGGGTTATCGCAGCGACATTCTCCAGAATGCGGCCGTTGACAACAAGATCGAAGACCTCGCCCTCCTGCCCCTGGACAAAGGCACGTCCATCTACGACGCCAGCAAGCTGCACGACCTCGTCTATAGCGGCGGTATCGGCCTGAAGATCGCGATGAACCAGAACTTCATCGTCTCTGCGGAATACGCCCATTGCTTCTACGCTCCGATGAAAGCGGATCCGTGGATCGGCATCGGCATGAATTACCAGTTCTAATCCCGGCAAGCGGCCCCAACCTTGCCGAATCCCTGAACGACCGGCCTCCCTGGAGGCTGACACCTATACAACTGGCGGAAGAAACAGGATGAGGCGGACTCCTCCTGTTTCTTTTGCATTATGGAAAACCTTAAGTACATCGTTATGTTGTTCTCTTCCCACTTCAAAAGCGCCTGCGCCGTCTTGGCGGCCATGCTGCTGTGCCTGTGCGGCTGCAAGCAGGATGCAAGGTATCCGTCCGCGGATTTCGCCGGCATCATCAAAGCCTATACGGGCAGCATGATCACGGACAACGGCAGCGTCCGGATCGAACTGGCCGCGGATATTCCCGGCATCCAGGCCGGCGACCCCGTCGCCGAAGGCCTCCTGGCTTTCTCCCCCGCCCTGCGCGGAACGGCCGTCTGGACATCCCCCTCGGGTCTGGTCTTTACGGCAGAGCCCGGTGCGCTGAAACCGGGTGCGGAATATACCTGCACCCTGCAGCTGGACAAATTGATGCGCCTGAGCGACCCCGCCCTGGCCCGTTTCAGCTTCCCGGTACGCGTAGCGCCGAAAGTGGCGGGCGTGACCATTGACCATGTGCGGGTGACCGATTCCGGCGCCGCGCTGGAAGGCACCGTTTCCCTGAGCCAGAGCGCTGCGGTCTCCACCGTGCAGGCCATGTTGCCCGAAGCGGCCGCCGTACAGGCGGACGAGGACGGACGGCATTTCCAATACACCATCGGCGGATATCAGCTGACGGCCAGGGACCAGGACGTCAAGGTGCAGCTCAAGGAGACGGAAGGATTCCAGGCCCGGAGCATTGCCCGGAGCCGGATCCCCGGAACGGAAGCGGGCCTGCGCGTGATTTCCTCCCGGCTGGTGGAAGGGGCCTCTCCTTTCATCGAATTCGCCTTCTCGGAGCCGATCAAAGACATTGACGGCCGTTCCGGACAGGTACAGGTCTGGGGCGTCGGCCGGGCCAGCATCGGCGTGCAGGACAACATCCTGACCCTGTGGTTCGACAAACGCACCGCCGACGAAATCAACGTCCGGCTGTACAGCATGATCCAGAGCGTGACCGGCGGCCGCCTGGGCGAGGATTACAACGAGACCTTTACGGCTTCCGAGCCCGTCCCCGCCGTGGAGCTGATGCTCCAGGGCAACATCCTCCCGGACAACGAGCAGCTCATCCTCCCCTTCCGCGCCGTCAACCTGCGGGCGGTGGACCTGAGCGTCATCAAGATTTACGAGAACAACGTCCTCTCCTTCCTCCAGGAGAACAGCCTGGACGGCAATGACGGCCTGCGCCGCAGCGGCCGGAAGATCCTGTCCAAGACGATTCCGCTGGACGGCGACCCGAAGATATGGAGCGATTACAGCGTGGACCTCTCCGGCCTGTTCAAACAGGAACCCGGCGCGATCTACCGCATCCGCCTGTCCTTCAACCAGAACTATTCGACCTATTCCCAGACCGGCGTGACCGAGACGCTCAACTACGTGCCCGAGACCCCGGAAGAAGATGTCTGGGACTATCCCAGCCCCTGGTATTATGACAATTACTACGACTGGGAGACCTACGATTGGAAAGACCAGGACAACCCCCGGACGCCGAGTTTCTATATGAAAGAAAACCGCTTCCCGGTGGTCAACCTGCTGGCTTCCAACATCGGTATGATCGCGAAATATGCCGGTGGCGACCGCATCCTGTCCGTGGTGAACGACATCATCACCGCCAAGCCGATGTACGGCGTCGATGTCACGGCCTACAACTACCAGCTGCAGGAAATCGGCCTTGCCCGGACCAATTCCGACGGTATCGCCGACATCCAGCTGCGCGGGAAGCCCTTCGTGCTGGCGGCCCGCCGCGGCGACGCTGCCGGCTACCTGAAGGTGGCCGACGGCGAGCAGAAGTCGCTCAGCCGCTTCGACGTAGGCGGCCAGCGCCTGGAGAAGGGCCTGAAAGGCTATGTCTATGGGGAACGGGGCGTATGGCGCCCGGGCGACACCCTGCATGTCACCCTCGTCCTGCATGACAAGGAGGCCCGGATTCCGGACAGCCACCCGGCCTTCCTCGAACTGTACGGCGCAGAGGGACAATTCTACTGCAAGCAGATCTGCCCCGAAGGGAAGGACGGCTTCTATACCTTCGCCATCCCCACCCGGGCAGACGACCCGACCGGCATCTGGAACGCCTACGTCAAGGTGGGCGGCGCCAGCTTCCACAAGGCCCTGCGCATCGAGACGATCAAGCCCAACCGCCTGAAGATCGATACGGAACTGGGCGGCGGTGCACTCAAGGCCGGAAGCAGCACCCCGGTGAACGTCAGCTCGCGCTGGCTGACCGGCCCGGCTGCCGCCGGACTCCAGGCCAGCGTCTCCATGACCCTGCGCAAACGCAGCGGCTCCTTCGAAGGATTTGACGGATACGTATTTACCAATCCGACAGCCAGCTTCACCTCCAGCGAACACACCCTCTGGCAGGGCAGGCTGGACGCCAACGGACAGGCCCACGCCATCGTCGGCGTCCCGACGGCCGCTGACGCCCCGGGCATGCTGACCGCGCACATCCTGTCCACCGTCATGGAACAGGGCGGCGACGAGAGCTTCGTCACCATGACCCAGCCCTTCTCCCCGTTCAGCGCCTATGTCGGCGTCAAGTCGCCGGGCGAGGCCCTGGAGACCGATGCGGACAACCGCTTCAGCGTCGCCGTCGTCTCGCCGGAAGGCAAGCGGGTCGCCGGACACCGCCTGGAATACCAGGTCTTCAAGATGGAATGGAGCTGGTGGTGGGAGAATGACCCCGACCGGCTCGCCTCCTATGTGAACGGCAGCGGCGCCAAGCTGTACGACAGCGGCACCCTGACCTCCGCCGCGCAGGATGTTTCCTTCGCCCTGCGGGTCAACTATCCGGACTGGGGCCGCTTCCTGGTCTATGTGAAAGACCTGGACAGCGGACATGCCAGCGGTATGGTCACCTTCGTGGATTGGCCTTCCTGGCGCGGACGGGCGGACCGTCATGACCCCGACGCCGTCACGATGCTGTCCTTCTCCCTGGACAAGAAATCCTACAACGTCGGCGAGACGGCCACCGTCTATATCCCGGCGGCGGACGGCGGCAAGGCCCTCGTCTCCCTGGAGAACGCCAGCGGCGTCCTGTCCACCGCATGGGTCGGCACCTCGGCCTCCGAAGACACCCCTTACAAGTTCAAAGTCACCCCGGAGATGGCGCCGAACTTCTATGTCCATATCACCCTCCTCCAGCCGCACAAGAACACGGCCAACGACCTGCCTATCCGCATGTACGGCGTGGAGCCCGTCCTGGTGAGCAACCCGGATTCCCGCCTGGAACCGGTCATCTCGATGGCCGACAACGTACACCCGGACGAGGAATTCACCGTCAAGGTCAGCGAAAAGAGCGGCAAGCCGATGACCTATACCCTGGCCATCGTCGATGAGGGCTTGCTGGACATCACGTCCTTCAAGACCCCGGACCCGTGGCATTCGATGTATGCCCGCGAGGCCCTCGGCGTTTCGACCTTCGACCTGTACGACCAGGTGGCCGGCGCCCTGAGCGGCCGCTTCTCCCCGATGCTCGGCATCGGCGGTGACGAGGACATGACCCTGAACGCCAAACGGGACAACCGCTTCAACGCCGTCGTCAAGTTCCTCGGTCCCTTCACCCTGAAGAAGGGCGCGGACAGCCACAAGGTGCGCCTTCCGATGTATGTCGGCAGCGTGCGCGTGATGGTGGTGGCCGGTACCCGGGAAGGCGCCTACGGCAATGCCCAGAAGAGCGTCACGGTCAAGTCGCCGCTGATGGTGGTGCCTACCCTGCCGCGCGTCATCAGCGCCGGGGAGAAGGTCACCCTGCCGGTCAATGTGTTCGCCCTGGAAGACGGGGTCAAGAACGCCCAGGTCAAGGTCCAGGTGGAAGGTCCGGTGAAGATCGCCGGTACGGCCGAGCAGAGCGTCAGCTTCTCCAAGCCGGGTGATGAAATGGTCCGCTTCCAGCTCGAAACGACCGGGGAAGGATTCGCCCATGTGACGGTATCCGCCGCCGGCAGCGGCCAGAAGACCTCCGAGACCATCCATATCGAAGTGCGCAACCCGAACCCGTATCTCATCGCCCTGCAGCGTCAGGCCCTCGCGAGCGGCGCGACGGCCAACCTGGCCTGGAAGCCTTTCCAGGCGGATGAGAAGAGCTGGGCGCGGCTGGAACTGGCCAGTTTCCCGGCCATCGACTTCGATGCGGCCTTCGCCTTTGTCCGGGACTATGCCTACAACTGCTCCGAGCAGCTTTCCGCCCGCGGCATCGACCTGGTCTATACCCTGGACTTCCTCTCCGAAGAGAATGCGGCCAAGGCCAAGGAACTGGTCCCTGTGATCCTGCAGGAACTCTACGCCCGCCAGCTGGCGGACGGCGGTTTCGCCTACTGGCCGGGCATGTCCTCCGCCGACACCTGGGTCAGCTCCATGGCCGGACAATTCCTCCTGGAGGCCAAGGCCAAGGGATTCGACGTGAGCAAGAGCGTCCTTTCATCCTGGACAAGCTTCCAGAAGAAGGGCGTCCAGAACTGGCGCAAGGCGACCGGCCGCAAGCTGGACGACCTGGACCAGGCCTACCGCCTCTATACCCTCGCCCTGGCCGGCAGCGCCGACAACGCTTCGATGAACCGGCTCAAGGAGAATCCGGAACTCACCCCGCAGGCCCGCTGGATGCTCGCTTCCGCCTATGCCCTGTGCGGCAAGGCTGAGGTGGCCAAAGGCCTGCTGGAAGGCATCGACAACAGCATCGAGGCCTACTCCGACCGCTTCACCTACGGTTCTTCCGTGCGCGACAAGGCCCTGGCCGTCGAGGCGCTCACCCTGAGCGCTGACGTGCCGCAGGCCCTGGAACTGGCCCAGGAAGTCGCCGACATCTTCGGACGGGGCTGGTACTCCACCCAGGAACTGGCCTTCGCCAGCGTCGCGATGAAACGGCTCGCCGCCAAGACGAACCATGCGGCCCTGGAGGCCACCGTGGACGGCAAGGCCATCTCCAGCCCGAAAGCGAATTACAGCATGGCCCTGAACCCGACCTCCGGCAAGGCCGCCGTGACGAACAAGTCCCAGGGCACGGTCTATGCCTCCCTGGTGACGGTCAGCCGTAGCGAAGGACCCGTCCAGGCAGCCGCCAACGGCCTTCGCCTGAAGGTCAGCTACGTCGATGCCAGCGGCGCCGACATCAACCCCGCCACCCTCACCCAGGGCAGCGAATTCGCGGCGGTGATCACGGTCACGAACACCTCCCTGACCGAGGACCTGTACAACCTGGCCCTCACGCAGATGGTGCCGTCCGGCTGGGAAATCCGCAACGAGCGCATGACCGGCGGAGCCGATATGCAGAACAACTTCCGCTACAACGACATCCGCGACGACCGGAACCTCTGGTACTTCGACCTGCCGCTGGGCAAGAGCAAGACCTTCAAGACGCGCCTGCGCGCCGCCTATGAAGGCGAGTTCGTCCTGCCGGCCGTCAAGTGCGAGGCCATGTACAACGGCGGCGTGTTCGCCAACACGGCTTCGGGCAAGGTCTCCGTCACCCGCTGATGTCCCGACGGGGAAAGATTGGAACAGGTATCCTGGCAGCCCTGCTGCTGGGATATCTGTTTTGTCTGCCCCGCGACCTTTTCCAGGGCACGGGCTACTCCACCGTCGTGACCGACCGGGACGGTGCCTTGCTGGGCGCGCGCACGGCCACCGACGGCCAGTGGCGTTTCCCGCCCCGGGACAGCGTACCCGAAAAGTACGCCGCCGCCCTGATCCAGTTTGAAGACAAGTATTTCCGGCTGCATCCCGGGGTCAATCCCGTCTCGGTCGTCCGGGCCCTGCGGGACAACCTGCGGGCGGGCCACGTAACCAGCGGCGGCAGCACCCTGACGATGCAGGTCATCCGGCTTTCGCGCGGCCGGGAACGCAACCTGTGGCAAAAAATCATCGAAGCCGTGCTGGCCACCCGGCTGGAGCTGCGCTGCAGCAAGGACGAAATCCTCGCGCTCTATGCCGGCCATGCCCCCTTCGGCGGCAATGTGGTCGGGCTCGAAGCGGCCTCCTGGCGCTATTTCGGACGCTCCCCGGAAGACCTTTCCTGGGGCGAAGCGGCCACCCTGGCCATCCTGCCGAACGCGCCGGCCTCGATGCACCCGGGACGGAACCGGGACGCCCTGCTGGCCAAGCGCAACCGCCTGCTGGAGCGCCTGCGCGAGCATGGGGATATGGACGCGGAGACCTGCGCCCTCGCCTGCGCGGAACCCCTCCCGGACGCCCCCTCTCCCCTGCCCGCCTATGCCGCCGCGCTGACGGATTATTACGGTCGCACCGCCCCCGGGCAGCGCATCCGCACCGACATCGACCTCAGCCTGCAGAAACAGGTGGAAGCCGTCTGCGGGCGCTGGTCGGACGAATTGGACCGCAGCGGCGTGGCCGACCTGGCGGCCGTCGTGATGGACGTGCACACCGGAAGCATCCTCGCGTACGTGGGCAACGCCTCGCCCTGGCGCAAACGTCCTGGCATGCAGGTGGACATCGCCCGCGCGCCGCGTAGCACCGGCAGCATCCTGAAGCCGCTCCTGTACTGCGCCATGCTGGATGAAGGCGACATCCTCCCCCACACGCTGCTGCCGGATGTCCCGGCCAATTTCAGTGGCTTCTCGCCCCAGAACTTCGACCGGCAGTTCTCCGGCGCGGTGCCGGCCTCCGAGGCGCTGACCCGTTCGCTGAACGTCCCCTCCGTCCACATGCTCCAGCGCTATGGCGTGACAAAATTCTACGACCTGCTGAAATCCATGGGGATGACGACCCTCACCCGGGACGCCGCGGACTACGGCCTCTCGCTCATCCTGGGCGGGGCGGAAGGCACCCTGAAAGACATCACCGCCATTTACGCCCACCTCGCGCACGCCTACCAGGAGGCGGACAGCACGCTGTTCCCCATCCACGGGCGCACGGCGAAATGGTACACGCTGGATGCGCTGAAAGAGCTGAGCCGGCCCGATGACATCGACCTGCGGATGGTCCGTTCCGTGCGCAAGGTCGCCTGGAAAACCGGGACCAGCTACGGCTTCCGGGACGCCTGGGCTGTGGGTGTGGACCCGGACTATGCCGTCGGCGTATGGGCCGGAAACGCCCAGGGGCAGGGTGTCCCCGGACTGACGGGCGCCCGCACGTCCGGTCCGGTGCTGTTCGAGCTCTTCAACCTCCTGCCGCCGGCCCGGGCCGAGAACGCCTACGCCAGCCGGGGATGGTTCCTGGAGCCGGTGCCGGGCGAATATGTCCGGGCGGAAACCTGCCGCCTGTCCGGCCACCTGAAGGGCATGTATTGCGAGCAGACCGACACCCTGATGCTGCCCCGCCGGGCCCTGCACAGCGACCCCTGCCCCTATCACCGGGAAATCGACGGGACGACCTGGTTCCTGCTGCCCCCTTCCATGGAATGGTACTACCGGCAGCATCACCCGGAATACCGCCCCTACCGCCGGAGCGGCCACAGCGACAGCGTCATGGAATTCATCTATCCCGAGTCCGGGAGCGTCCTGCGGATCCCCCGGCAGCTGGACGGCACCCGCAAAGGGGCCATCTTCCAGCTGGCCCACCGCAACCCCGATGCCCGCGTGTGGTGGCACCTGGACGAAAGTTACCTCGGACAGACCCGGTATATACACCAAATGAGCGTGATGCCTCCCCCGGGGAAACACACGCTCACGGTCGTGGACGAGGATGCGAACACCCTCTCCGTCTCTTTTACGATTGAATATTAGCCGATGACGGCGCCGTTGTTCAGCACCTCGGCCGGGGTGATGAAACGCATGGTTCCGTCGCCCTGCTTGGCCATCAGGATCATGCCCTTGGACTCGATGCCGCGAATGGTGCGCGGCGCCAGGTTGGCCAGGATGCAGATCTGCTTGCCCAGCATGTCCTCCGGGCTGTAGAATTCCGCGATACCGGACACGATGGTCCGCTGGTCGATCCCCGTATCGATGGTGAGTTTCAGGAGCTTGTCCGTCTTGGGAACCCGCTCGGCGGCCAGCACGGTAGCCGTGCGGATGTCCATCCGGGCGAAATCGTCGAAGCTCACTTCCTCTTTCTGCGGCTCCACTTTGGCGGCGGCTTCCCGGGCAGCCCGGGCGGCCGCTTCGGCTTCGTTGGCCGCCTTGGTCGCCTGGAGTTTGGCGATCTGGGCGTCGATGACCGCGTCTTCGATCTTGGCGAAGAGCAGGGAGGCTTCTCCCAGTTCATGTCCGGCCGGCAGCAGGTCGGTGCGGCCCAGGTCGGACCAGCGCAGCACGATGCCCTCGGCCGGCGCAGTGCCCGTATGCAGGGCGGCGCATTCACCTTCCCGGTAGAAATTGACGGTCGGCGCGCCTTCGCCCTTGCGGTGGTCGGTGCCGGCGTCGAGGCCTACCCGCAGGAAACCGCGGAGCTTCTCCGCCGAGAACGGGGTGAAGGGCTCGAAGGCAATCGCCAGGTCGGCGCATATCTGCAGACAGGTATAGAGGATGGACGCCGTACGGTCGAGGTCGGTCTTGGCGACCTT
>JAFUWX010000049.1 GCA_017471025.1 Bacteroidales bacterium | reverse complement strand
TGTGCAAGGCCGGCCGCAACCTCTCCGGTACGGTCTCGGTCGAGCTGATGGCCTTCGACGAGGTGCAACTCGAGGCCTACAACTATGCCAAGGAGACGGATTACAAGTTGATCCCGTCCCGCTATTTCTCCGTGGAAACGGTTGACGGAACGCCGGTTACGCTTCCGTATGCCTTCGACTTCGCCGCCGACGAGTCCTACAAGCTCTTCCGGGTCAAGATCGACCCCGAGGCGGTGGGCAAGTTGATGAGCGAGTATCCGGAGGACCAGTTCGTCATCGGACTCCAGCTCTTCTCCACGGGCAAGGTCAGCCAGGACATCAACCTCATCCTGGTCAGCCCGGCCGTGGCGACCCCGAAGGTGGGCTTCCTCAAGTCCGGCGTGGAGAAATTCACCTACAGCTCCGCCAGCCCGCGGGAGAACCTGTATTCCAATACGGTTACCCTGAACATGGAAGAGAACCGCTGGGACTTCACCTGCGACATCGCCGTGAAGGACCAGGCCTGGCTGGATGATTATAACCTCGTTCACAATACGGCCTATACCGTCCTGCCGGCCTCCATGTACAAGCTCTCTACGACGCAGCTTTCTTTCGAAAAAGGCAAGACCGACGTCTCCTTCGACATCGAGGTCAGCCGTTCGGGCATGGATCTGTTCAAGGAATACGCCATCCCGGTGGTCCTCACCGCCTGCAGCAAGGAGGAGTTCTTCATCGACGAGGAGACCAGCGTCTATCTGGTCAACGTCCGGCTGGATCCCGACCAGGTCGCGCTCACCGAGGATATGGTGTCCGTCAGCCATGCCGAGACCTCCGAAGGCCAGAAGGCCAGCTACCTGGTGGACGGCAAGCTCGACACCTATTGGCACAGCCCCTGGTCCGTGGCGGTGGACAACCCCGATCCGGTCTATGGCATCTATGTGGATATCAAGCTGATGAGCGAACTAAGAGCCTTTGTCATGCATTACTGGGTACGCCACAGCAACGACAACTGCAAGCCGCGTCTCGTGGTCTTCGGCGTCAGCAATGACGGCCTGACCTGGACGAAACTCGGAGAAGCCGAGACCGAGGAAATGGCGGCCGCCGGTAAGGGCGACGAAGTGACCCTCCCGGTGTTCACCAGCCCGACGCCTTTCCGCTATCTGCGTATGGGTATCGCCAAATCCGGCGCGGCGGCGACCGACCTGCGTGTTGCCGGGTCCGCCGGCAGTGCGGCCCTCGCCGAGATTCAACTTTACGGAACTGAAAACTAGTGGATTATGAACAAGATCGTTAAAATACTCAGTATGCTGGTCGTGGCGGTGGCGCTGCTCGCCTGCGCCCGGCAGCAGGGGGAGACGGCGGGCATCTTCCGGATTGCCTCCGAAAACCTCTCGCTGACCCTCGACCAGGAACGGCTCGTCTATTTCGTGCCCGTGACGACCGATATTCCCGAATCCGAGTGGCGTCTGACTTCCTCGGAACCGGACTGGTGCCAGCCTGTCCTCAACATCGGGGCGGAGAAAGGCTTCCTGCTGGTGATTTCCGCCAACGACGACCCGGAGCCCCGCGAGGCGACGGTCATCGCGAAGGCGCAGGCCTATGTCCATAAGCTGCGCATCCAGCAGCTCGGCTACGGCCCGGCCATCATCGTGTCCGACCTCATCATCCCGGCCGAAGGCGGGAACGCATACCTGAAGGTGGCCTCCAACATCGCTTACCAGGTCGGCGCCCTGCAGCTCGACAGCAAGGACGGCGCGGACTGGATCGTGGCCGCCGAGGAGAAGACCAAGGCTTTCGCCGAGGACAGCTACACCTATGTGGCCCAGACGAACGCCCTCCCGTACAAACGGATGGCCACCCTGGAGATTACGGCGACCGACAGCCAGTATTCCAGCGCGTCCAAGCAGGTCAAGATCACCCAGAACACGATGTCCGACAGCATCGACGACATGATCACCGATACGCGGATCCCCGTGCTGACCGTCCGGGCCAACCAGCAGAGCGCCCACGAAGGTCCCGTCGAGAACCTGATCGACGACAACTACGGCTCCTACTACCATTCTCCTTGGGAGAGTGAGACGCCGCCGACCACCTTCCCGGTCGAACTCGAGTTCGAATTCGCCGGCGATGCGCGGATCGACTATATGTACATCACCCACCGCGGGGCCTACAATGCCGAGGAAGGTACCTTCGGCGCCGGCAACGCGACGGGCCGCATCGGCGTGATGAAGATCTACACCAAGGCGGCGGCCGGAGATGCCTACCAGCTGCTCGCCGGCGACTATGACCTGCACCACGCGGGCGGCCGCCAGCAGGTCTATTTCGAGACCCCGCTGCAAGGCGTCAAGTGGGTGAAACTCAGCGTCGAAGACGGTTCCTACAACCTGGTGACCCCGGCCGAAGTGGAGTTCTACAACAGCAATGCGGAGGACCTGAACGGATGGATCGAAAAGATCTTCACGGACCTCTCCTGCACGAAGCTCCGCAGCGGCGTCACCCTGGAGGACATCGTCAAGATGAACGCGGTGGCCCCCGTGCTGGCCAAGCGCGTGGCGGTTCCGCTGCTGGAAGGCACCTACGGCAAGGAAGGCGACAAGGAATTCGAGTTCCGCGCCTGGAATTATGAAGCTTACAGCGACAATAACCTCAACAAGGACATCGTCATCAAGAAATACACCCGGATGGACAACCCGACCGGCATCGAAGTGAAGGCGGGCGAAGACATCGTGGTGTGCGTGGACCAGATCCCGGCCGGCCAGACCGTCTCCCTGGCGGTGTATGGCGACCAGGGCAAGGGCGTCGAGCCGAACTACGGCTCCATGAGCGAGCTTTCCGAGGGCGTCGATCAGGCCATCGCCCTGCATGCCGGCCTGAACATCATGAAGGCCAATGCCAACGGCATGCTGTATGTCTGGAATATCGCGGACACCTACAGCAGCGCCTCCAAGCCGGTGAAGGTCCATATCGTTCCGGGCTGCGGCACGGTCCAGGGCTATTTCGACCTGGCCCGTCATGACGACGCCCGCTACAAAGAGCTCCTGGCGGCCAACAGCTACACCTATTTCGCCATCAAGGGCGCCAAGGCGATGCTGCTCTTCCATACCGCCCAGCTCAAGAAGGATGCCCCTGACGCCATCGTCAGCGGCATCAAGGCCTGGGACCAGTTCGTCGCCTGGGAGCACGAACTGCTGGGTCTGTCCAAATTCCCGTACAACAACCACATGATGGTCGTCTCCTCCACGGCCGAATCGGCCTACATGGACGCCGGCACCCGCCGTGTCCGCCTGGGCATCGGAGCTATCGGCAACTTGCTGACGGAGGATGGCCTGTATGAGAACGCCTGGGGCCCGGCCCATGAGCTCGGCCACTTGAACCAGACCGCCATCTGCTGGGAGAGTACGATCGAGTCTTCGAACAACCTCTTCTCCAACTATGTCCGCTACAAGGTAGGCCGCGAGGCCTCGCGCGGCGAGAAACTCTCCGTCCTGGGTACCTCCTATGCCGCCGGCATGCCGTGGGTGCGTCTGGGCAATTTCACCCAGTACCAGAACGAAGATGCCGAGCTGCACATGCGGATGAACTGGCAGCTGTGGAACTACTACCACCGCCTGGGCAACAAGGAAGACTTCTTCCAGAAGCTGTTCCAGCTGCTGCGTGAAGATCCGCTGCCGAGCGAGTTCGGACCGCTGTATTTCGGCGTCACGGAAGATCCCGGCGCCTGCCAGCTGAAGTTCTACCAGAAGGTGTGCGAAGCGGCCGGGCAGGACCTGACCGAATTCTTTGACGCCTGGGGCTTCTTCCGGCCTTTCGACGAGGACTATAAGCAGTATGCCAACGAGGCCCGGACGAACCTGATCCGTTACACGGTGACGTCCGGCATGATTTCCAACGCCAAGGCCGCTGTGGCCGCCAAGGGCTATCCCAAGGCCGCCCCGATCCAGTATCTGGAAGACCGCACGGCGGTGGGCGGTGAGAAATATGCCGACATGGGCTACTACGAGACCTTCCAGAAGGGAGGTACCGTGACGGCCGCGTCCTATACGCTCAACGGCCGCGCCGCAAGCGTCTCCGGCTGTGAGAACGCCGTGGCGGTCGAGGTCCGTGCGCGGACGAGCGACGGCAGCCTGGGCGCCCTGCGCTATTTCAGCAATCTGTACGATTTCAATGTTCCCGACAAAGTGGATCTCGCCACGTCAGTCTTCTATGCCGTGCAGGCTGACGGAGAGCGTAAACTTATGACCAAGAAATAGTTGTATATGAAGAATATAAGAAAATTCGGCTTTCTCGCCGCGCTTGCAGCCCTGATGTGGTGCTGCAAGCCCGTCGAGCAGGCACAGCCCCAGGATATTCCGGTCCAGGGGACGATAACCCCTTCTTCCGAACTTTCCGGCTGGGCATCGTCCGGCCTGAAGGCGACCCAGGAGGGTTTGGAGAAGACCGTGTCTTTCGCTTCAACCGCCGAGTGGGTGGTGAGCATCCGCGAAACGACGAAGGCGACGCCGACCTGGCTGCATGCCGACAAACTGTACGGCGATGCCGGCAGCGATTGCAAAGTGGTCCTGACCGTGGATGAGAATCCCGATATGCTGGCACGAAGCGCCTCCGTGGAGATTTCTTCCGGCGAGTCCGCCGTGACTTTCACGGTGTCGCAGGACGCCCGTTCCTATGTGGCGGCGGAGTCCCTGACCCTCAGCGAGACCGCCCTGTCCCTGATCAAGGGCGAGACGGCCGAGCTGACCGTGACCGTCGTGCCCGAGAATACCGATGACCAGGGGCTGGTCTGGACCAGTTCCGATCCCGGTGTCGTGACCGTCGAGGACGGACACCTGGAGGCTGTCGCCACGGGTACCGCGACCATTACCGTGTCCCTGGCCCAGCTGAGCGCCACCTGCCGCGTGACGGTGAGCAACCCGGTGAACGCCATCTCGCTCGACCGCAGCACCCTGACGCTGACCCGCCTGGAGACGGCCCGCCTGACCGCGACCATCGACCCGGCCGACGCCGACGATGTCCTGGTGACCTGGACGAGCTCCAATGCGGCCGTGGCTACGGTGGAAGAAGGCCTTGTGACCGCCGTCTCCGCCGGTGAGGCCACCATTACGGCCGCCGTGGGCGGAAAGACGGCGACCTGCCAGGTGACGGTGAATCCCATCGCGGTCGCTTCCGTGCAGCTCAGCCAGAGCGAAGCGTCCCTGTACCAGGGCGAGACCCTGACCCTGACGGCGACCATTGAACCCGAAAATGCGGATATCCAGGATATTGTCTGGGAGAGCAGCAACGTGGGCGTAGCGACCGTGTCCGGCGGCGTCGTGACGGCTGTCGGCGAGGGCGAGGCCCTGATTTCTGCGAAGGCCGGCGACGTGTCGGCCCAGTGCAAAGTCACGGTCAGCGTCAAGCATGTCCAGCAGCTGACCCTCAGCAAGACTTCCGCGCAATTGACCAAGGGCGAGACCCTTCAGTTGACCGCGACCGTGACGCCGGCCGATGCCGACTTCGACGGTTTCACCTGGAGCAGTTCCGAGCCGGCCGTGGCGACCGTATCCTCCGAAGGCCTCGTGACGGCCGTGGCGGCCGGTAATGCGACCATTACCGTACAGGCTGACGGCAAGACGGCGACCTGCGTCGTGACGGTGGCCGAGAAGCTGGCCGAATCGGTGTCCCTGGATGTGCATGAGAAGCAAGTGACTGAGGGCGAAGTGTTTACCCTGACCGCCAGCGTGTTGCCCGCCGATGCGGACAGCGTCGTGTATGTCTGGGAGACCTCCGATCCTACGGTGGCTACCGTGGAGAACGGCGTGGTGACGACCCTCAAGCCGGGCAGTGTGACCATTACCGTCAAGGTCGGCGACCTGTCCGACCAGTGTGCGGTGACCGTCCTGCTGGATCCCGCCAAGCATACCGGCGGCGAGGACCTGGGCGGAGAATCCGTTGACCCTTGGAACGAATAGGAGGAAATGCGTATGAAAAAGATATTTGCAAGTTTGCTGGCCCTGACCGCCCTGGCCGCTGTATCCTGCCGCCAGGAAGCCACGGCTCCCGAGACCCCCGCGCAGGGGCGTCCCATCTGCATCCGGGCCACCGTTGACGAGATGACCAAGACGGCGTATGCCGACGAGAAGACCTTCTCCTGGGAAGCGGGTGACGCCATCGCCCTCCTGGTCTATAAGGAGGAAGATAATACCACGGACGTAATCACCCTCTATACGGAGGATGCCGGCCCCTATGCGGATTTCTACGGCACGTTGCCGGAGGGATACCGCGAAGGCGACCTGGCCTTCTATCCGAAGAAGACATCTGGGGGCGATTATACCGGCAATGCCTACAACACGGACCTGCGGGTCAACAAAGGAACGACTGACGTGCAGGTCCAGCTGCGGGGTACCATCACCCTGGATCCGGAGAATCCGCTCAGCTGCGTCCCGATGGTCGGTGTGCGCAAGGCTTCCGGCGCCTTCCAGTTCTCGGCGGCGATGGGTATCCTGAAGCTGACCGCGGTCAACGTCCCGATGGACGCCGGCTATTTCGCCCTGGACGCCCCGGCCGGAACGGCCCTGAACGGCGTCTTCACCCTGGATGCGGAGGACAACAGCATCCGGATGGCCAATGCGGTCAGCGGCTGGGAGCAGAAGTACCTGGCCATCCATCCGCAGGCCCAGTATGAGACCCGGACCTATTACTGGCCCGTCCCTGTGGGCACGCTGCCCGCCGGCGCCACGTTCTCCCTCATCAACAAAGCCTACACGGCCTACCTGTTCCAGAAAGCGACCAAGAAGGACATCGAGGTCAAGCGGGGCGTGGTGACGGACCTGGGAACGGTCAAGGTCTATGACTATCCGGTATCCGCGACCGTGACGGGCATGAAGGTTTCCGCCCGTTCCCTGAGCCTCCAGGTGGCCGCCGGCAGCGATGTGGCCACGCTCAAGGCGGGCATTGCGGCTGACGCCGATGCGGCCCTGGCCGCCGCCACGGCATCGACCGAAACGATTTCCACCGGCGAAGTGACGCTGACCGTCCCTGCGGCAATTACCGACGGCATGGACGCCGTCGTCGCCCTGGTGGCCTGCGATGCGGAGGGTACGGTGCGCGCCAGCACGACCTTGCCGTTCACCTTCTCTTCGCTGATCTCGCTGACGGCCGACATGGTTTCCGCCAGTTACGAGGCGACCTATAACAACGGCGCGTTGTATGAAGGCGGCGGTGCGGCCGCCCTGGTGGATGGCGATTATACGACCTATTGGCATTCGCCGTGGTATTTCGCCGAGGGCTTCGTCTGCACGGACAATCCGGATCCGACCTACGGCATCTATATCGATATCGCCCTGCAGGATCCGATCCAGACCTTCGCCCTGAAGTACTGGGTCCGCCATAACAACAACAATGCCCGTCCGAGAATGCTGGTCTTCGGCGTGAGCAACGA
>JAFUWX010000048.1 GCA_017471025.1 Bacteroidales bacterium | reverse complement strand
GGTGCCGACCAGCCCGGCGTCAAGGAACGCTTCCTGCAGATCTGGAATATCCTGTATCCCTTGTATGAGGACTTCTGGAAGCGCCTTCGCGCGCAGCACCTCGCCTATGACGGCATGGTCTATCGCGAGTTGGCCGAAAAGATGCGTACGGCGCCGGCCGTGGATATCCTCTCGGAGGGGTTCCCGGCGGTGTCCCGTTTCGTTTTTATCGGTCTCAATGCGCTGAGTACCAGTGAATTATTCGTACTCGGAAAAATGAAGGACGCGGGGCTCGCGGAGTTCTGCTGGGATTACAGTTCCCCGATGATCCGCGACCCGCACAACCGTTCGTCCTTCTTCATGGAGTCCAACATCGCCCGCCTGGGCGGGGCTTTCCGGGCCGATACGCAGGAATCCCTGCCCGAGACCTCCTTCCATGTCGTCAGCGTCCCTTCCGCCGTGGGCCAGGCCAAACAGCTGCCTGACCTGCTACGCGGGGTGGACCCGAGCCGGACGGCCATCGTGCTGCCGGACGAGTCGCTCCTTCAGCCGGTGCTCAGCGCCATCCCGCCGGAAATCCAGGATATCAATGTAACGATGGGCGCTCCGCTGACGGGCAGCATCCTCGCGTCCCTGATGACGGATATCGGCGCCCTCCAGCTGCATCTGCGCCAGCAGGAGGGGAGTTGGATGTTCTACCACCGCCAGGTCTGGAGCATCTTCTCCTCCCGGCTGCTGCGGGCTGCGCTGGACGAAGGGGACCTGGCCTGCGTCGAGGCCGTCAAGAAGGAGGCGCAGTACTATATCCCGCGGGAACGCTTTGCCGGCCATCCGTTGCTGGAGCTTATTTTCAGGCCGGTGGCGACGGAGCCCAAGGCGGCAGATGCCGCCCAGGTGCGGGCCCTGGAAGATTACCAGACCGCGCTGGTCTCCACCCTGGCCGCCCGGGTCAAGGAGGTGATGCCCCAGGAGGTGGAATTCGCCCGCCGCTATGTCCAATGCGTGTCCCGGCTGCGGGCCAAGGAACTGGCCGTCCAGCCCCAGACCTATTTCAGGTTGCTGTCCCAGCTGCTGGCCGGGGAGTCCGTCCCCTACAATGGGGAGCCCGTCAAAGGCCTTCAGGTGATGGGACCGCTGGAGACCCGGGCCCTGGATTTCGATACGGTGATCATCCTCTCCTGCAACGAAGGCGTCTTTCCGCGCCGCAACGTGTCCTCCTCCTTCATCCCGCCCGAGCTGCGGAAAGGTTTCGAGATGCCGACCTACGAATATCAGGATGCGGTATGGGCCTATTATTTCTATCGCCTGGTCCAGCGTGCCTCCCAGGTCTGGCTCCTGTATGATTCCCGGACGGAGAAGATGAAACCGGGGGAAGAAAGCCGGTATATCAAGCAGCTGCAGTATCATTTCCGTGTGCCACTGCAGCGCAGCGTCGCGCAGGCCTCCCTGGGCACGCCCAAGACCGAGGACAGCTTCCCCAAGCCGGCGGATATGGCCCAGCGATTGAAGGCCCGTCCTTTGTCGGCCTCGGCGCTGCAGGCCTGGCTGGCCTGCCCGGCCCGTTTTTACTATGCCTATCTGGAAGGGCTGGAAGCGGACGAGGAAGTGTCCGAATCCCTGGATGCGGGGATGCTCGGCAACGTCTATCACAAGACGATGCAGGCCCTCTATACGGATGAAAGGGCCATGGACCCCGCCTTCTCCATGGAAGGGATCGCCTCGCTGCCCGCGATGCAGTGGGTGACGGATGCCTATCTGGAACGCTGGCAGAAGCGCCCGGGAGACCTCCGCGCGCGGATCCATACCCTGATTTGTGCGGAAATGCACGCCCGGGAGGTGTCCGGACGCAATCTGGTCCTGGGCGACGTGATCCTGCAATATGTCCAGAAGACCCTGGAGCGGGACAGGCAGCGGATGAAGGAGAAGGGGACGGACCGTTTCCGTGTCCTGGGCCTGGAATCCAAGCGCTTCTGGCAGCACGACGGATATACCTTCAAGGGTTTTATCGACCGGATGGACTCCTTCTCGAAGGATGAGCTGCGCATCGTGGATTACAAGACCGGCCGGGTGAAGGAAGAAGACGTCCTGATTACCGATGAGAATGCCGCGGCCATTGTCGAAAGGGTGTTCGGCGAGAAAGAGGAAGACCGCCCGAAGATAGCCCTTCAGCTCTTCCTGTACGATATGTATGTGTCCGAGGGGATTCCGGAGCGGCTGGACCGGCTGGTCAATGTCATCTATCCGGCATCCCGGCTGTTTACCGCCCCGCCGCCCGAAGCCAGGGTCAGCCGCGAGTTCTGCCGGCTGATGCAGGACAGGCTCAGGGACCTGCTGGCCGAAATGGCCGACCCCGCCTTGCCTGTCCGCCGGACCCAGGACCGGACAACCTGTTCCTATTGTGATTTCAGAAACATCTGCGGAAGATGATACAGATACTCAAAGCATCCGCCGGATCCGGAAAGACCTTCCGGCTGGCCAGGACCTATATCGGCTTGCTGCTGGCTTCGGACGACCGTTATGCCTACCGGCATATCCTGGCCGTGACCTTCACCAACAAGGCGACCGCCGAAATGAAACGGCGCATCCTCAAGGAGCTGGATATCCTGGCGCATACGCCGGAGAAATCGGGCTATATCGATGATTTTGAGAAGCTTTACGGCGGCCGCGAGGCCATCCGCCGCCGGGCGGAGCGCCTGCTGCTCAACATCCTCCACGATTATAGTGTATTCTCTGTCAGTACAATAGACAAGTTCTTCCAGCAGACGCTGAAGGCCTTTGCCCGGGAAATCGGACAGTTTTCCTCCTACCAGGTGGAGCTCGACAAGGATTCCCTGGTGCGGGAGAGCGTGGACCGTATCCTGGACGGCCTGACCGAGAAGGACAAGGCGATGATCCAATGGCTGACCGACAGCGTCCGAGAGCAGTTGGAGCAGGGCGGGCATTATGCCCTGGAAAAGGGTCTGTATGACACGGCCATCGCCCTGAAGTCGGATGAGCACCGCGAACTGGTGGAACACTTCGGGCTTCGGGAAGATGAAATCTATACGCATCAGCACCTCAAGGAGCTTCGCGCCCGCTGCCGGCAGGTCCAGGAGGATTTCCTGCGGCAGGTCAGGGAGAAGGCGGAAGCGGCCCTGGCGGTCATGCGTGAGGCGGGCGTCCCGCCGTCCGCTTCGACACGGGGTTTCCTGGCCAAGCTTGAGACGCAGTATGCCCGGGTGGACCGCCGAAGCGGCGTCGCCCTGCCGACACCCGCGTGGATGGCGAACGCCCGCGACAGCGAGAAATGGTTCTCGAAAAAGACGGCGGCGCAGTATCTGCCCCTGCTGGCCGGCAAGCTGGACCCGTATCTGGAGGATTTCTGCCGGCTTTTCGAAACCCCGTACAAGGTCTATCTGACGGCCGGCGTGCTGACTGGGCAGCTGTATGACCTGGGGATAGCCGGGGAGCTCTACCGCAGCTTCGATGCCCTGCTGAAGGAAAAGAACGTGATGAGCATCGATGATTCGAACACCTTGCTGCGCAGGATCATCGGCGGGAGCGACGCCCCGTTCATCTACGAGAAACTCGGCGTCCGCTTCGAGCATTTCCTCCTGGATGAGTTCCAGGATACCTCCGGCATCCAGTGGGAGAATTTCGCCCCGCTCCTGCATGAGAGCGACGCCAACCACCAGGAGAACCTCGTGGTGGGCGACATCAAGCAAAGCATCTATCGCTGGCGCGGCTCGGACTGGCGGCTGCTCGCGTCCCGGGTCAAGCAGGAATTCCCCGACGCCTCCGACAAGGAAAGCCTCCGGGATAATTGGCGGAGCCTGCGGGAGGTCGTGCAATTCAACAATGCCTTTTTTCCCTTTCCCGCCCAGGTCCTGGACCGGCAGTTGGGCGGGCAAGAACTGTCTGACATCTATGCCGACGTGCAGCAGGAGGTCCGCTCCGATGACCCGGCTCCCGGTTCGGTCCAAGTCAGTTTCTGCGCGCCGGATGAAGAAATGAACAGGGTCTTGGAGGCCGTGCGCGGCGCCTGTTCGCGCGGGGCGCGATATGGCCAGATCGCCGTCCTGGTGCGCGGGAATGAAGAGGGGGCGGCCATTGCCGCCGGCCTGATCGCCCAGGGTATTCCGGTCGTGTCGGATGACTCGCTGAACGTCAAGTCCTCCGCGACGGTCCGGCGCCTGGTGTCCCTGCTCTCCCTGGTGGACAATCCGAAGGATACCGTCGGCGGCTATCTGGCCTCGCAGCTGGGCGTACAGGTCCCGGATGGATATACCTCCCTATATGAACTGGCCGAGGAACTGCTGCGGGCCTTGCAGCAGACGGAGGCAGGCGTGCCCGATGACGAAGTCCTGTATATCCAGTCTTTCCTGGATGAGCTCCAGGACTGGACGGCCCGCAACGGCAACCAGCTGACCGGCTTCCTGCGCGACTGGGCGGAGTCGGACAGCAAGATCAGTTCCCCGGACGGGGTCTCGGCCGTGCGCATCATGACGATCCACAAGGCCAAGGGCCTGGAATTCCCCTATGTCATCTTCCCCTTCGCGGAGAAGGTCACCTTGTTCCGGGCCTCCTCCCGCTGGACCTGCCCCGACCTGTCCGGCACCCCGCTGGAGGGTTTCGGGAAAGGGGCCTACCGGGTCAACCTCTCGGAACATTCGTCCGACACCTTGTTCGCCTCCGACTATGCGCGGGAAAAAGTGTTGCAGTATATCGACAACCTCAATGTCTTCTATGTGGCGCTGACCCGGGCGGTGAAAGAGCTGCACATCATCGCGGAACTGCCTTCTGACAAATGCCGGCAGGCAGCCCGGGAAGAGGCTCCGTACGACTTCTCCCGTTTCTCCCAAGTGTTGTGGCACTTCCTCCAGCATAAGCAGGTACCGACCATCGGAGAGCATGTCTTTTTCATGGGTCAGCCGTACGACTATACGGGCCTGCAAGCGTCCGACGACCCGGTCATGGCCCGGGAAAGCCGCTATGCTTCCTGGCCGATGGATACGGGGCAGGGCCCCCGCCTGAAGCTCAAATACGATTCCTTTGACTATTTCGGGGAATCCGGACCGTCCGGCCGGCTGAAAGGGCTTCTGATGCATGATATCCTTGCGGGTGTCCAGGTCCCGTCCTACCTGCCCCGCGCCGTGGACCGCGCCGTCGCGGCGGGCGATGTCGATGCCGCCGATCGGGAGCCCTACCTGGCCTTCCTTTCGGACCGGATCGCTTCGCATCCGGAGTGGTTTCCACTTTCGGGCGTCGAAGTCAGGAACGAGAAGGACCTGATCGCACCCGACGGGGCCTTGTATCGTCCGGACCGCGTCCTGCTGGACGGAGAAAAGGCGGTCATCATTGATTATAAGTTCGGAGAGGCGCATCCCTCCTATCTCCGTCAGCTGGAGAGATATGCGACCTTGTATCGCGCCATGGGTTATACGGACGTGTCCGCCTGGCTCTGGTTCGTGGGAGAGGACAGAAAGCAGCTGGTGGTATAAACTTGCCTCCAGGGATAAAAATATCGTCGCAGCAACAGCTGCGACGCTGTTTGTTTATGGAACTGTCTTACTTGACAAGCATCTCCCTTTCGGAAGTACGGATGGTGCGGGCCTTGTGGCCGGGCTTTGCGACCGTGCTGCTCACCGCAGGGGCGGCAATGCGACGGGCGACGACAGGCTGGCTGGTCGTCAGGGCTTTCTCAGCCTGGGCGGCCTTTCCGCTGATCTTCTTGGCGCCGTATCCCTGGAAGCTGGACGTTCCGCTCGCGACCGGAGTCAGCACACCCGGCAGGGTGGTGTATCCGTAGTTATAGGAATACCAGCTGCCGCCGACATACTGCATGTAAGCGATGCCGACGTACGGATTGCCTTCGGCTTGCTCTGCCGGAGTGAGGGCGATGCTGCCGTCCTCGTTCTTCGAAAGGGTGACGATGGTCTTACCGGCGGTCGGATCGAGGTAGAGATCGCCGCTTTCAGCATCGACGTACATACCCACGATGTAATCGGTAACGGTCTGACCCTGAGATGTCCACTGACCGAGGGCGGCGGCTTCGATCGTCGCGGTATTGGTCGCGGGATCGTAGTTGGCGGTTACCTGCATGTCATAGTTGTCCGGAATGCTCTCGATGCCGTAGATGGTGAAGGTCTGGTTGTTGATGCCGGCTTCAATCCGCCAGGTATCGACGACCTTTTCATCCAGGTTCTCGCCGTCCATTCTTTCGATGGTATAGGACCCTACCCACGCGGCATACTCGTCGCTGGCCTCCTCTGCGGGAAGCAGTTCTTCCGGGAAGGTGATGACCGTGCCCTTGTTGCCCTTGCCGGCGTTGTCGCCGCTCTGGATGACCCAGCTGATGGCCATGCCGACGAAGGGACCGAAATCGCATTCGCCCGGAATGACATGCAGCGAACCGTCGTTATATTTCTTGACAGAGAACATGACGGCCGGCTCATCCGTATTGAAAGGATAGGCCATGTATGTAGAGGTGCCATAGGAGAATAAACCGGTGAGGCTCTCGGTGCACATGCCGTAAGTGGCGCCGAAGACCGTGTTGGAGTCGAATTCTCCCAGCTCTCCTTCCACCGCGTACATGTAACCGGCCTCCGCATCGAAGTAGAAGGTAAGGGCCTCTACACCGGAATAGGAAGCAGCCTGGATACCGCAGTTGACCTTGTAAGTCTGATTCTCGGCGTCGGCGGCAATGTCCAGAACGTCGCTGCCGAACTGCCACTTGCCGAAGAAGTCGCTGTAAGCGGCGGGAACGGCCGGATCGACCTTTTCGAATTCAAGCACTTTGTACTTGCCGGTGATCACGAGGTTCTCGTCCAGACCATAGGCAATGGCGATGTGCTTGCCAAACGGGAGCGCCTCGAAGTAATCGGAAGCTTCACCCGAGTGGACGAAGATGTTGAACAAAGTATCGAAATCATATCCATACAGCAGCATGTACCAGGCGAAACTGTTGAACTGGAAGTCGTCGTTGCCGGTGAACAGGCTGTAGTCCACAAGCTCGTCGATGCTCTGGAACGGCTCTTCGGTGGCCGGGTTGATTTGCTCCCAAACCGTGGTGCCGTCAAACAGGGCGATGGTCCAGTATTCCTCGGCACCGGCGGTAACGGTAAAGTTGTCGTAACCGTCAGCATCTTCGCCGTCATAGGTGACGTCCCAATCGGCTTCCTCGACGACGATTTCGGAGACGCCATTGGCGACCATCGCCACATAATCCATCGTGCCATAGTAGGTATATCCCGGAATATTGACCAGTTTGCCGACATAGGGTGCCAGGTCGATACCTGCGGCCGGGACATCCAGTAAGACATAGGTGTAGGCGGTCTTGACGCCATAGGCGTCGAGCTGGTCATCATATTCGAGCCAGCCGTAAACGGCGGTATCGGCAATGCCGGACAGGGCGAAATAGCTCCAGCCCAGGTCTTCGGCCGGTTCAACGTCGGTTTCCACGGTGATCGCGCTTTCCACGAGGACGGCGACAGGGCCGCCTTCGCTGCTCTTCTTGCCGGAGAAGGACACGACGTCACCTACCTGGAATCCCTCGCCGAGCGCGTAGATACCATTGACTCCGTCAATCAGGACGGCGGACAGGGCACCGGCTGCGACGACGGTCGCTTTCTCAACGCGGACGGTGCTGCCTTCAGCCACTTCGGCGATAGAAGCCAGGTCTGTCGTCTCGCCCTTGACCGGGAACTGGAAGATATCGTACGTGGTGACGACCTCGTCGTTGGCTTCGACCGTAACGGTGGTCGCACGATAGGAAGCGGTCGTGTTCTCTTCAATCTGCAGGGTCACGGTCTCCTCGCGCATGGCCTTGGTTTCCAGGACGGATACCCAGCTCTGGGCGTCTTCGGGGATAATGACCTCGTAATCGAGGTTGGTATTGACGTTGAGGCTCAGGACGCCGCCTTCAGCCTCGGTGGAAACGGCATTGAGGACACCCTCGAACTTGCCACCTTCGAAAGCGATGACTTTGACGTCAGCCTTGCCCTTGCCGTCGGCGGCGAAGACGAAGACCTTGCCGCTGACATTGGCGTCCGCGGTGACGGCGCTGATGACACCGGTGTTCGAGCTGGCCTTGGTTACGGTCGCGGTGATACCGGCGGAAGGCAGGGCATCGACCAGGATTTCTTCACCTTCGGCCACGCCTTCGACCGTATAATAAATATAAGCGGGCACGCCGGGCATGGAAGCAGCTTCGCTTGCATCCAGGGAAATGCTGAAGGATTTCTCTACGGGAAGGACGATTTCGCTGCCGTCGGACAGGGTGATGATGCAGGTGGAAGCTTGCGGATCAACCTTCACGACAATCGGATTGCCGGTCACGCTGACCGGGTCCCAGCTGACGCCGTCGAAGGAAACTTCCAGACCGCCGTCCACAACGCGGAACTGCGGGGCTTCGCCCTGGACAGGGATGGCATTGCCGTCCTCACCCTTGACGATTTCTCCGTCGATGGTCCAGCAATAAACGCCGTCAACGAGGGTTACACCCACGACAGGGGCGTGACCGTCCTCACCGATGACACCGTCCTTGATCGTGGCGGAAGTCCCGTCGGAGAAGATGATCGTGTAGCCGTCTTCGAGTGATTTCACCTCATCCACATAGACCTTGGCGGTGAGGTTGTTGACAGAAGTCTGGATGCCCGGAATCGTGGTCTCGGAAAGGGCCTTGACTTTGAGCTCCAGGTCGCTTACCCGGTCCTGCAGGTCGCTGATGTCCTGCTTCAGGGCCGAATCGTCATAAGAGCACGACGCAACCGTCAGTGCCAGTGACGCAAAAACAAACCAAATAAACTTTTTCATATTAAAACAGGTTAAAAAATATAACTTCAATCCCGTCGAAACTTATAGTTTTATATCTTAAACGGTTTAAGAGTGCATGATTTAGTCATTTGCCTCTTTTCCAAAAGTATGAATTATGTCGTAATTATGCAATCTTTTTCTCCCTTTTTGTTTGTATAGTGGTCGAAAAGGACGGAATTTTATCCAAAAGAACATAATTGCAAGATAGACGGGTTATTATTTTAAAAGGCAGGATTCCGCCGGTTTTTTCAAAAGATTTTCCCCGCGTTTTGTGAAATCCCCCGGGATTTGCTATCTTTGCAAACCAAGTCTATTATTAAGGCGGGGATTCGTATCCCGCGATGCTTTTTATATGGAAGAAAGAAACAATGTCGTATTGGATTACAATACAGAAAGAGAGAAATTGAAGATGCCCGAGTACGGAAGGAACGTACTGAAGATGGTGGAGCGGATGAAACGGGTCGGGGACAAGGCCGAGCGGACCCGGCAGGCACGGGGGATCGTGCGTGTCATGGAGCTGCTCAATCCCCAGATCCACGTGGAGGAGAACTGGGAGCAGCGGCTGTGGGACCACCTGTATGTGATGGCGGACTATGACCTGGATGTGGATGCACCGTATCCCGCCCCGGTGCCGGACCACCTGCAGACGCGCCCGAACATCATCCCGCTGAAGAAATCCCGCATCAAGGCGACCCATTACGGCCGCAACATCGAGAGCATCATCGACCTGATCGCCGGCCTGGAAGACGGCGAGAAGAAGACCGCCATGCTGCGTTCGCTGGCCGTGTACATGCGTCAGCAGTATCTGATCTGGAACAAGGACAGCGTGGCCGATGAGACCATTTTCCAGGATATCGAGAAACTTTCCGATTATCGGATCCGCGTCCCCAAGGACCTCAGCCTGACCCGTATCTCTTCCGAGGCGACCTTCTCCCGTCCGGGACTCAACCTCAACTTCGGATATCGTCGGGGCGGCGGTCAGAACCGCAATTTCCAGGGTCGTAAATATCAGAATAACGGCTACCGCAAGAACTTTCAGAAAGGCAATTCGCGCTGATCATGGGTAAGAAAAAGGACAATGTCGAGAAGAAACCGCTGCGGATCTTCTCCTTTTGGCAGGATTTGGATGAGAACCGCAAAAGCCGGATCATTGCCGTCTGCGGCTTGCTGACAGGGGCGCTGGCGCTCTTTACGCTGCTTTCCTGCCTGTCCTATTTCTTTACTTGGCAGCAGGACAGCAGCATGTTGCAGGACCCCGGTCGGATGGCCCTGAGCGAGCCCGTCCACAACTGGGGCGGCAAACTGGGCGCCCGGTGGAGCTATCTGCTGGTGTATCGCTGGTTCGGTTTCGGCGCTTTCGCCGTCGTCGTCCTGCTGGGCATCGTGTCGGCCCGGATGCTGGGCCGCAAGTCCGTATCCCTGCTCAAGGGCGTCGTCCTTACGGTGACCGGTGCCCTGCTGGTCTCCTTCCTGCTGGGGCTCGTCTCCCGTGTGACCGGCCAGGAATTCGCCTTCGGCGGCGGACTGGGCGGCCGTTTCGGCGATTATGCCGTCCATGCGACAGCCAATCTGTTCGGCTATGTCGTGACCGGCGTGCTCCTGCTGATTCTCGTGGTGCTGTGGTTCTTCCTGGCCAGCCGGCGGTTCTCCGACTGGTTCACCGGACTGGGCCGTTCCCACGGCGGGGACGTGTCCGGCCAGGAGCTTTCCGGGGAAAGCGAACCGGAGACCGACCCGGATGATGCGCAGGAAGAAGAGAAGTCCAAGAATGGATTCGTGTGGGTCCAGCGTACGCCCGCTTCCGCAGAGCCGGTTCCCGAGACGGAAGTTCCCGGCCCCGAAGCGCCTGCCGTGCCGTCCTCCGACCAGCCGGCATCTTCCCCAGCGCAGCCCGCTGCTGAAAGCCATGGAGACGGCCTGGAAATCGTCGAAGGGGAAGAACTGTCCACGGATATCCTGGAAGAACTGCCCCGGATCGACATCCGGGACGAGCTGAAAGACTATCGTTTCCCTTCGCTGGACCTGCTGGACAGCTATGAGTCCTCCCGCAGCGATGTGTCCCAGGAAGAGCTCCGCCGCAACAATTACCGCATCCGCGCCACCCTCAAGACCTTCAAGGTGGAGGTGGACAACGTCAAGGCCGTGGTCGGCCCGACGGTAACGCTATATAAGGTGTATCCCGCGCCGGGCGTGAAGATCTCGATGATCAAGAATCTCCAGGACGATATCGCCATGTCGCTGAATGCCAAGGGCGTACGTGTCGTTACGCTGGAAGATTCCGTGGGCATCGAGGTGGCGAACGACAGGCCGTCCATCGTGCCGCTCAAGGCCTTGCTCAACGACGACGCGTTCCGGAGCAGCAAGGCGGAACTGCCCGTGGCCATCGGATATACCATCACCCAGTCCGTCAAGGTGTTCGACCTGGCGGACGCCCCGCACCTACTGGTCGCCGGTGCGACCAAGCAAGGCAAGTCCGTGGGCTTGAACGTGCTGATCAACTCCCTGCTGTATTCCAAGCATCCTTCCGAGTTGAAGTTCGTGTTCATCGACCCGAAGATGGTGGAATTCTCCGCCTATGAAGGCCTGCTCAAGCATTATCTGGCCGTCATGCCGACGGCGGGCAGCGAGCAGGACGAGCGGGAGCGGTGCATCGCCAAGACGGCGAAGGACGCCGAGGCCATCCTGCGCTCGCTGTGCGTGGAGATGGATGAGCGTTACGCCCTGCTGTCCAAAGGCCATGTCAACAACATCAAGCTCTACAACGAAAAATTCAAGGACCGCCATCTCAACCCCAACAACGGCCACAAATATCTCCCGTATATCGTGACGGTCGTGGACGAGTATGCCGACCTGACGATGTCCGTCGGCGGAGGTCCGGAGAGCAAGGCGCTGGCCCGCAGCATATCCACCTCCATCATCCGCCTGGCCCAGAAGGGACGTGCGGCCGGTATCCATGTGGTCCTCGCGACCCAGCGGCCTTCCGTGGATGTCATTACGGGCCTGATCAAGTCCAACTTCCCGACCCGTATCGCCTTCCGCGTCTTCTCCATGACGGACTCCCGGACCATCCTGGATTCCCCGGGCGCCGAGAAGCTGATCGGAAAGGGTGATATGATCTATCTGTCCGGCGTCGATAACGAGCGCGTGCAGTGCGCCTTCATCAGCAATGCGGAAATCAACGCCGTGAATGAATATATCGCTTCCCAGACCGGTTGGAAGAAGAGTTTCAATACCCCGTATTACCTCCCGGCTCCCGAACCGGACCAGTCCGAGGAAGGTACGGCCATGGTGGATATGAAAAACCTCGACGAACGCTTCGAAGAAGCTGCCCGTCAGGTGGTTATGTCCCAGCGGGGCTCCACTTCCGATCTGCAGCGCAAGCTTGGCATGGGATATGCAAAAGCAGGCCGTGTGATGGACCAGCTCGAAGCAGCCGGTATCGTCGGTCCCCAGGACGGCTCGAAGCCGCGCCAGGTGCTGGTGGCCGATCTGGCCGAGCTCGAAGAGCGGATAGAAGCCTTCCGAAACGGACAATGAAACCTTGTTGGATCATAACCTTGTTGGCCCTGTTGCTCCGGGTTCCCGCGTATGCGGACCCGGTGCTGGATGCCTTTGTGGCGAAGGTGGCCGCCTCCTGCGTATCGTTCGATTATTCCTACCGGACCCTGGGCAACGTTCCGTTGACCGGAGGCGGGAAGGCGCAGGTGCAGGATGACGCCTTCCATCTGACGGGAAACGGCCTGGAAGTCTGGTGCGACGGCACGACCCGCTGGAGTGCGGATCCCGATTCCCGGGAGCTTGTCATCGAAACCGTAGGGGAGGGCAGGGACTATGCCGGCAATCCGGCCCTGCTCATCAGCTTC
>JAFUWX010000047.1 GCA_017471025.1 Bacteroidales bacterium | reverse complement strand
CCAATTCCAACCTGGCCATCATCACCCATTCCCGCAGCGAATTCATCATCGACTTCGCCACGATGCTGCCCGGCCTCGCCAAGCCCGAGATCGGCAACCGCCTGGTGATGACGCCCGAACACGCCAAGCGTCTGCTGATGGCCCTGCAGGACAACATCATCAAATACGAGAATCAGTTCGGCCTGATCGACCTCGATTCCCAGAAGCGGGGCGGGACCTTCAACCTGAACGATTTCGGTCCCTTCGGCGGCGACACCAAATCCTAGCCGATGGACTGGAGTCGGATTCGCGCCTTCGCCTTCGACGTGGACGGCGTTTTTACCGATGGCGGCGTCCTGTGCGACCTCCAGGGGGAATTGTACCGGACCTTCGATGCCAAAGACGGCTTCGCCGTACGGATGGCGGCGATGAACCGCTATCCTGTCGCCATCATCACGGGCGGACGTTCCGTCTCGCTCCGGGAACGCTTCCTGACCAGCGGCGTTCCGGCCGAAGATATTTTCCTGGGGGCGCGTGACAAGGAAGAACTGCTCCAGCAATTCTGCCGCCGGCATGAGCTGACGCCTGAGCAGGTGCTCTACATCGGGGATGACATCCCGGATATCGGGGTGCTCCGCCGTGTGGGATGCGCCGTCTGCCCGTCTGACGCCGTGCCCGAAGTGCAGGCGGTCTGCCATGTCGTCTCCCCCTTCCCCGGCGGGAAAGGCTGCGTCCGCCATGCCATCGAAACCGTCATGAAGGCGCAGGGGCGCTGGGTCTTCGACGTACAGCTCTACAAAGCTTTGTTTTAAGTCTATGGAACTGAAGGGAAAGCAACTGATACTTGCCAGCAACTCGCCTCGCCGGAAGGAACTCCTCGGCGGGCTTGACGTCCCCTTTGTCGTGGATGCCAAAACCCGTTTCCATGAGCGCTTCGCGCCGGATACGCCACATGAGATCGTCCCGGTCCTGATGTCGGAAGGAAAGTCGGAAGGCTTCCACCGGGAACTGGCGGAAAACGAGATTCTGATTACCGCCGATACCATGGTGCTGTGCGGGGATGAAATCCTCGGGAAACCGCGCAGCCATGCCGATGAGGAGCGGATGCTCCGGATGCTGTCAGGGCGTGACCACCAGGTCATTACGGCCGTGACGCTGCGCGACCGGCATCATTACAAAACCTGCACGGACGTCGCCCATGTCTGGTTCAAGGAATTGTCCCAGGCGGAGATCGACTATTACATCAACCACTATCACCCCCACGACAAAGCCGGCGCCTATGGCATCCAGGAATGGATCGGATATATCGGCATCACCCGGATCGAAGGGTCGTACTTCAACATCATGGGCCTTCCCGTCCATCTCGTGTACGAGATGCTGCAGGAATTTATCGGCTGATCGTCGGGAACGCTGAAGATGAAAAAGAAAAAGCGGGACTAGCAGATAGTCTCGCTTTTAATCCTTATGAGCACTGGCGCATCTCGCGTGAGGCTCATACTAACCACATAATTAATAACACTAAAACTAATAACCAATAAGCCTTGGGGAGAACCCCCTTAACTCGATTGCAAAGTTACGGATAATTTTTGGTTGTGCAAATTATTTCACAAAAATTTTTAGAAAAATTTTGTTTAATAGGTTGATTTATATTGTAATCTATTGATATTCAGTAGATTGCTAAAATTATAAATCTTAATATATTCGTTGTCCGAAAAAAGGAATATGCCATAAAACGGTTTATACATGGCGCCGATTCCGCCCGATTCTTTTTATTTAAACATTTTAATACAAAATCGTCACAATCTGGATTGCCCTGCTTAGAGGTTGAAAGCGCCGCCTCTCCCTCGGGGAATGACATAAAAAACGGATGATCGAAATCACTTCGGTCATCCGCCAAATCAAATCTCTAATCACTAATTATTTAAATCATGGAGGTGCCTAGCGGAATCGAACCGCTGTCCCAGGTTTTGCAGACCTGTGCCTAACCGCTCGGCCAAAGCACCTTAATGGAATGCAAAGATACGGAAAAATATCCGAAAAGCAAATTTTTCTTGATGAACTTTGCCCCAGATGTAAAAGTTGGAATGCTTATTCCACATAGAGGAGCAGACCTTTCAGGTACTCCCCTTCCGGGTGGTAAATGTTCACCGCATGGTCAGCCGGCTGATTGAGCCGGTCCAGGATCCGGACGCTGCGTCCCGCCTGCGCCGCCGCAGAAAACACCGCCAGCGCAAACGCCTCCTTGTCCACGACCTGCGAACAACTGAAGGTAAACACGAATCCGCCCGGCGCCACCTTGGCAATGGCCGCGGCATTGAGCCGCTGATAAGCCCGCAGCGCATTGTTCAAAGCCCCGCGATGCTTGGCGAATGCCGGCGGGTCCACAATCATCAGGTCGTATTTGTCCTCCGGCGCATTCTTCAGAAAATCAATGGCATCCGTACAATATCCCGTGTGCTGGGACTCGCTGAACCCGTTCAGCTCCACATTCTTCTCCACCATCTCCATCGCCTTGCGCGAACTGTCCACGGAATCCACATGCACGGCGCCGGCCCCCAGTGCATAGATGCTGAATCCGCCGGTATAACAGAACAGGTTCAGGACATTGCGTCCCCGGGCATAGCGCTCCACCAGCGCCCGGTTCTCGCGCTGGTCCAGGAAAAAGCCGGTCTTCTGCCCTTCGGTCCAGTTCACCCAGAACCGGTGTCCGTTCTCCAGCACCAGCTGCTGGCTGTCCGTATAACCCTCTTTCCGGTAGATATAGCCGTCCACCAGGTCCAGACCCGCCTTGAACGGCGCCGTCCCGGAACTCTTGTCATACACGGCTTTCAGCCTGTCGCCATAGACGCGGACCAAAGCGTCGGCAATCTGGCGGCGGGCACGGAACATGCCGGCGGAATGGGCCTGCATGACGCATACGCCGTCGTAATAATCCACGATCAGGCCCGGCAGGTTATCCCCTTCCCCATGGACGAGGCGATAGCAGTTGGTCTTCTCCGATGCGGCCAGCCCGCAGGCCTGTCTGACGGCCAGCGCCCTTCCCAGCATGACCTCCCAATAATCCGGAGACAGGACCGGGGCGTCGAAACTGAGCACGCGTACGGCAATCGAGCCGATCTGGTAATGCCCCGAAGCCAGGAAAGTCCCGTCACTGGCATATACGCCGACCACATCTCCCTCCGCAGGGGATCCCACAATCTGAGCCACCGCCCCGGAAAACACCCAGGGGTGGAAGCGTTTCAGGGACTCTTCCCTGCCCTTTTTCAAGATAACCTTAGCCATGTGATTCTTCTTTATTCAGTGGGTTTTTGGGGCTGACAATCAATTTCTTATACATCTCGCGGCAAATCCAGGCATCCGTAGCCGCATACTTGCGCTGGGGCTCGGACAGGGTCTCGGCTTCCCAGTTGGAAAGCTGCTGGGTCTTGGAAATCCGCACGCCCAGGATGATGGCCGCCATCTTTTTGACGCTCTTGTCCTGGATGCCATATTCCGAGACGAGCTGCTGGAGATCGACAAAACCGCCCGGGGTGAACTCGCTGAGCTTCCGCAGCCCGTGCAGGTCGTCATGGACGGCCGCCCCCACCTTGATGATGTCCGGGGAAGCGAGCAGTTTGCAGAGCCCGGGCTGGAGGCCGATGGCCTTCAGGCGGAACAAAAAGGCGCGGTCCGCCCCGCTGAGCTGCAACAGGGAGACGCCGTAGGGCGCCCGTTCCGCGGTAAAGGACGGCCGGGACTCGGTATCGAATCCGATGATCTTTTTGGAAGAGAGATACCGCAGAGCGGCCCGGTAGTGCTGGTCGATCTTGTCGATAACCACGATCTCCCCGTCGAAGGCGGCGAGGGGCAATTGGTAGATTTCTTCAGTCGTAATAGATTTAACGAACATACAGTGAAAATGTCTTCGGAGCCTTTTCCTCCATAAATTCCATCCAGGTCTCCGAGAAGTACCGGTCACGCAGTTCCACAAAGCTGAATGACGGACGGGCCTGTCCGCTTTCCCGGCCATAGTTGTAGGAATAGGCCAGGCTGCCGTCCACGTCGCACAGGGATTCCGGCAGGTACGCGGCCGGGGTGGTCACATAGCATTTGAGGGCCGGGTAGGCGATTTTGTGGGTAAAGGTATTGTTCTCCCGCATCATCTGGTAGCAGTATTCCGTTACGGCCTCTCCGGGGCTGACGACCCGGCAACGGGGCGACAGCAAGTTTCTGTATATTAACAGGTTGTCCTCGTCGGTCCGTTTCAGGGATTCCAGGGCTTCCTGCAGCTGGTCCGCGTTGACGAGCGGGTCGTCGAGGAGGATGCTGCCCACTTTCCGGTCGCGGCGGGGCTGGGTGGCCAGGTAGTCGTCCAGCAGGTCGAGCAGACGGGCCCGCACGGTACCGTCATCGCGCAGCGAATCCGGGGCTGGACAGCCTTGGTGCCAATGGAACTCCGTCAGCAAGGTACCCTTGCGGGCCAGGCGGCCGGGCAGATGCTTGAAATAATCCGCAAAGACATTGCGGTCCAGCTTGTCGCGGGTGGTCCAGACCAGGAAGTTGTCGCCGGTCTCCAGGGCCTTCACCGACATGACATCCAGCATGGAGACGACGGGGACGGCCGGATTGGCCACCCGGCACAGGGTGTCGATTTCCGCCGCGCCGTACATGCTGGCATAGCTGGAAGCGAGCACGACCATTTTGGCTTTGGCCTTGCGCACCGGATGCAGCGTGTCATAGGGCGACTGCAGGGCCAGGGTATCCATGGCGAAGAGGAAATTCCTGACAGTCAGTTCTTTGATGAAGTTTTCGTTGCTCAGGACGAAATAGTCGTCATAGGGGGAATTGGCGATATCCATCAGGGCGGCGATCGTCTCCCCGGAAAAATCCGGAAGCTCGTCCGCGTTATGGTTCCCGTCGATATTGTTGTGCCTGTCGGCCGTCAGGAACTCTTCCGTCATCTGGATCACTTCTTCCGGCGTGCCGAACAGGAAAATGGATCCCTCCACCTGCCCCGGCGAATAGGAACGCAGCAGCGAATAGTTGCGGGAAGTCGTATCCGACAGGGTGGACTCCACGATGGGGATGGACAGCCGACGCGGCCCCTTGTTATCCTGGCAGGAAAACAAGGCGGGCAAAAACGCCAGAAGGAGGAGGATGTGCTTGTTCGTCATAATCTGCAAAGTTAACAATTATTCTGAAACATTTCGATTATTTTCGGAATCAGCAGCTCCTGGATATAGTTCTCTTCCATAAAATGCGAACCGTCATACAGGATGTAGTCCGAGCCGAACCACTTGCGCCACATCCGCAGGCTCACGACACCGCTGCGCCGATAATGGTCCCGGCGGCCGAAAAAGGCGAAAAAAGCGTCGGTACTCCCCTTCCGGGGCGTGTTGTCCAGGGCCAGGCGCAGATGCCTGCGATACTGGGAGACGACCCGGAAACGGAAAGACATCCGTTGCCGCTCCCCTTCGCGGGGCTTGTACAGCCAGCCCATCAGGGCCGGAACGCCGGGAATCAGGGACAGCGGAGCCAGCCATCCCAGCCAGCGGGGCGCCCCGAGGGCCGGCGATATCAGCAGATGGGGAACACCGCGCAGCCGGATGGCCTGTATCGCGCCCAGGGATTCCCCGATGACCAGCATGGGCTGGAGTTCCTCGCGCCAACGGGCGATCTGTGCGGCACCTTCCTCGGGCTCGAAGCTATAGGTCCGGACGACGACCTCCAGGTCCGCGCGGCGGAGGTCCGGGCTTTCTTGCAAAATGCGGGGGATGCGACTGTCCGCTCCCCCGCCCATGCCATGTATGTACAGAATCCGTTTCACTTCGGCCGGTACAGGAGAAACAGCAGGTTTTCCAGGATATAGGCCAGGAAAGCGCCCAGGGGGATCAGCGACCAGTTCAGCCGCAGGATGGCCGTTGTCGCGGCAATCAGGACGATGACGGTCAGGAAGGCGATCCGTTTCACCTGCGTGACGACATCCGGCTTGGCACCTTTTCCGAACTTCATCGAGAACATCGGGATCTCGCTGACCAGCAGCAGGCCGAGGCCCAAGGCGAGCACCGGAAGGAACCAGGTCTCCCCGCACAGGGCGGCCAGGCGGCTCTCCGGATGGACGAAGACATAATAGGCCAGGGACCCGCAGACCATCGCACAGGCCGGGGTCGGCAGACCGAGGAAACTCTCATGCTGGCGCTCATCCAGGTTGAATTTGGCCAGGCGCAGGGCTGACAGCGCGGCGATAAGCAGCGGCACGAAGCACGCCCAGCGGGGCGCTCCGGCATCCGCCATGGCCCCGTACAGCATCACGGAAGGCAACAGGCCGAAACTGATCAGGTCGGACAGGGAGTCAAGCTCCTTGCCGATATCCGAATAGGCATGCAGCAGCCTGGCCGCGAAGCCGTCGCAGAAGTCGAATACGGCGGCCGCCAGCATCAGCCAGAACGCGATGTCCGGGCGGCCTTCCAGCGCAAAAATCACCCCGACAGACCCGCAGAGCAGATTCATCAGGGTGATGGTATTGGGAATGAATTTCTTGATTTGCACGTCGGAATGTGGCTTATTTGATCCCCAGTTTCTTCTTCAGCTCCTTGGGCAGGCCGTCCTTGTGGACCATGAAGTCGATGGCCTTGCCGCGGGTGAAGGAATCGGACAGGTACCAGATGCCCTTGTACTTGCCGGTCTCGCCCCAGGAATTCTTGATCATGATGTAGCGGGTGCCGTTCTGGTCCTTGGCGATACCGAAGGCGTGCATGCCATGGTCGTCGGTCGTCTGCTTGTTGTCAAACCACAGCTGACGGTCCGCCTGGGAAACGGTCTTTTCGCGGGGCAGCTCGGCCTTTTCAGCCTGCGCACCGGCGTCCGCCTTGCCCACCCAGCGTTCCTGGTCGGAACCGCTGGTCACCTTGGCTTCCGTGTCGGGCAGGATGCCGAGGCCGTTGCGGGTAAAGCCCAGCTCGCTGACGTCTCCGCCCCAGGTGGTCGTAAAGCCATGTTCCAGGGCATAATAGAGGGCGTCCATGAATTCATCCAGCGGCACGTTGTAGGCCTGGTCGCCGCGCCAATTGTCGCAGACTTCCACGACGAAGGGCTTGTAGAAGGGATGGTGGGTGAAGGATGTCAGGGTGACATAGTCATCCGGGTTCAGCTTATAGGAATCGCGGTAGGAATCCGGGGTATAGGATTTCCCTTTGTATTCGAAGGTCTCGGGGGTCTCGCCCAGGTAGGCGTCGCAGATGGCCTTGAAGCCCCGTTTCCAGGCGGTGCTGAGGGTCTTGTTCGGGTTCTTGGCCACGGCTTCGACATACGCCTTCAGCACGGCGTCCAGCTCGCCCTGGACCGGGAGCTCCGTCCCATAGTTCATGCCGGTCATCACCTCCTGCGGCACGAGTCCGTAGTCCGCCATGATGTGGATGACGTCTTCGCATTCACTGCCGGCGGCAAAGCCCAGATGGCCGTCCATGCGGACATATTTGTCGGCGCGGTCCTGGTAGGAATGGCTGACGACGAACATCTCGGAAAAATCCGGATAGGCCAGGGTGTCGGTGATATGGTTGATGCGGATGGCCTCGGACTCCAGGAAGGACAGGGCCGAGAAGCACCAGCAGGTACCGGAACGGTATTGATTCTTGATCGGGGTTATCGGGTTCTCCTTGACGATGGTGAAGGTATATTCCGGGGCTTTCTGGGCCCATGCGGCCACAGGAAGCGCCAGCGTCACCAGCGCAGCGATGATTTTGGAATTCTTCATTTTATTCTGTATATCAATAATTTGCTGCTTGGATTTTGAAGTAGCTCTTCGGGTGCTTGCAGACCGGGCAAAGCTCGGGGGCCTTCTTGCCGATCACGATATGCCCGCAGTTAGCGCATTCCCAGACGGCATCCTCCTCCTTGGAGAAGACCAGACCGTCGCGGACATTGGCCAGCAACTTGCGGTAGCGCTCTTCGTGGACTTTCTCGATGGCACCCACCTTGGTGAACAGGAAAGCGATGTCGGAGAAGCCTTCTTCCTGGGCCGTTTTCGCGAATTCGGCATACATGTCCGTCCATTCGTAGTTCTCGCCGTCCGCGGCGTCCTGCAGGTTGACGGCCGTATCGGGCATTTCACCGCCATGCAGGAGTTTGAACCAGATTTTGGCGTGTTCCTTCTCGTTTTTCGCCGTCTCCTCAAAGAGTTCGCCGATCTGGACGTAACCGTCTTTCTTGGCCTTGGAGGCGTAGTACTGGTATTTGGTGTGCGCCTGTGATTCTCCGGCGAATGCCGCCTTGAGATTCTGTTCCGTTTTAGATCCTTTCAGTTCCATGATTGTGAATTTTTATTTTCCTTTATGATACAAATATACTATTTTTGCCCCAAATAATGCAGAAGACGAGCCAAAATAGGAAGAAAAAGAGTTCCAAAACACGCAAAAACCGACAGAAAGGACGCAATATCCCTTTCCGTTGGTGGATGCCCGTCGTGGCGCTGGCTGCGCTGGCCCTGCTGCTGGCCATCCCCTACCTCGGGATGCGGGGCGGAGAGACCGGCGCTCCCCTGCCTCCCGGGGCTTACCATTACGGCATCGACATCTCGCATCACAACGGCAAGGACATCGTCTGGGACTCCCTGCTGGTGATGACGGACCGCCTGGGCCGGACGACCCGCTCGTTGAAAAAGGCCAGTTCCTTCCACCCCGTTTCCTTTGTCTTCATCAAGGCCACGGAGGGGACCTCGCACCTGGACCGCCATTTCAGGGAGAACTGGGACCAGGCTTCCCGGCACGGGCTGAAGCGGGGTGCCTACCATTTCTTCCGGACATCCCGCGACCCCCTCGCGCAGGCGAAGCATTATATCGAGACGGTCGGTCCCCTGCGCCACGGGGATTTCCCGCCCGTGCTGGACGTGGAGACGATGCACCTGGGCTGCACCCGGCAGGAACTCAACCAGGGCGTGCTGCTGTGGCTCCATACCGTCGAGAAGCATTATGGCCGCAAGCCGGTCATCTATACCGGCGACCGTTTCCTGACCGATTTCCTCGATCCGGAAATCTCCGGGCATTATCCCCTGTGGATCGCCCACTACGGGGTCTCCGCCCCCGATACGGATGCATGGACCTGGTGGCAGTTTACCGACCGGGCCGTCGTCTATGGCGTGCCGGGCCGGGTGGACCTTTCCGTCAGCCGATAAAAAAAGAGTTGGCCAAAATATTGACCAACTCTCTGTTGCTTGACGTTTTCCGCGAATTACTTCGTAATGACTTTGGCCATTTCGAGGACCTTGTTGGAATAACCCCACTCGTTGTCGTACCAGGCGCAAACCTTCACGAAAGTAGGATCGAGCTGGATACCGGCCTTCTCATCGAAGATGGAAGTGCGGGAATCGTTGCGGAAGTCGGTGGAAACGACCGCGTCGGCGGTGTAACCGAGGACACCCTTGAGCTCGCCTTCGGAAGCTTCCTTCATCGCGGCGCAGATCTCGGCGTAGGTAGCCGGCTTGGCCAGTTCGACGGTCAGGTCAACGAAGGAAACATCGGACGTAGGAACGCGCAGGGACATACCGGTCAGCTTGCCATTGAGCTCGGGCAGCACTTTACCGACAGCCTTGGCGGCACCGGTAGAGGACGGGATGATGTTCTCGAGGATGCCACGGCCGCCTCTCCAGTCCTTCTTGGAAGGGCCGTCAACGGTCTTCTGGGTAGCGGTAGCAGCGTGGACGGTCGTCATGAGGCCGCGGACAACACCGAACTTGTCGTTGAGCACCTTGGTGATCGGGGCGAGGCAGTTGGTGGTGCAGGAAGCGTTGGAGATGATCTTCTGGCCGGCGTAGGTCTTGTCATTGACGCCGTAAACGAACATCGGGGTAGCGTCCTTGGAAGGAGCGGACAGGATGACCTTCTTGGCACCGGCTGCGAGGTGGGCGCTTGCCAGTTCTTCCGTCAGGAAGAAGCCAGTCGATTCAACGACGACATCCACGTCCAGGGCACCCCAGGTGATGTTGGCGGGATCTTTCTCGGCGAAAACCTGAATCCGGTTGCCATCGACGACGAGGAAGTTGCCGTCAACGGTCACATCATGGTTGAAATGTCCATGTACGGAATCGTACTTGAGCATGTAAGCGAGATAATCAGCATCGAGGAGGTCGTTGATACCCACTACTTTCACGTCGTTTGCGAAATTCTCGACTGCGGCACGGAAAACCATACGGCCGATACGGCCAAATCCGTTAATACCAAGTTTAATCATTTTTTGAATTTTATTGAAAAGTTGTTATACTGTTTCTTATCCGAGGGATTTCTCCCTGCAAAATCGGTGCAAATTTAGTAAAAAACTGAAGAAATTCCATATCTTTGCAGTATTAAATTTCAAAGAACATTATCTGAAACGTTACAATGAGAATTCTGATCACGAACGACGACGGCTATCAGGCAAAAGGATTGCGTACACTGGTGCGGATCCTGCGTCCTTTCGGTGAAATTACGGTGATTGCTCCCAAACGCGCCCAATCCGGGATGGGTATGGCCGTGTCCTTGGGAATCAAGCAGTTAGCCTATAAAGACCTCGGCATCGACGAGAACGGCACGTCCTGGTCCTACCTGGACGCCACCCCGGCCAGCTGCATCAAGTTCGGTCTGAATTTCCCCTTTGTCGAGACTCCGCCCGACATCGTCGTGAGCGGCATCAACCACGGCTCGAACGCCAGTACGGCCGCCTGCTATTCCGGCACCCTGGGCGCCGCGCAGGAAGCCGCCCTGAACGGTGTGCCCGCCATCGGCGTTTCCCTGGATACCTTCGAGCCCGACGCCGACTTTTCCGTGGTCGAGAAATATTTCCCGGAGATTTTCCGCCGGATCGTGGAGCACCTCCCCGCCTCCTTCGGTACCTATTACAATGTCAATTTCCCCAACATCCCCGCCGACCGGATCCTGGGCGTGCGGGCCGCCGTCATGGGCATGGGGCACTGGGAGAAGGAATTCGTGGAATGGGACGACGACCTGCTGGACCGTTTCGGCATTTCCCCGGAGACCTTCGGCGAAGGCCCCAAGGTCGAACTTGAGCAGGGTGAAAAGCTGTTCATGATGGTCGGCGAGTACGTGGATGCGCCCGAGAACCCGGCCCGGGCGGACCATCACCTGATGGAAAACGGCTATATCTCCATCACGTCCCATCAATTCGACAACACGGATGCCCGGGAATTCCGGCGGATGCTGGAAAACGGCATCGACCAAGATTTCTGAGCCGGGTTATGCGCTACTACCTCATCGCCGGCGAAGCCTCCGGAGACCTGCACGGTTCCAACCTGATGCGGGGCCTGTATGCGGGCGACCCCCAGGCGGACATCCGTTTCTGGGGCGGTCCCCTGATGGACGCCGTCTATCGGGAACACCAGGACGGGGACGGCTTCGTCCAGGACTACAAGTCCGGGGCCGTGATGGGGTTCAGCCAGATCATCCTGCACCTGGGCCGTTATCTGGGACGCCTGCGCAGCTGCATGGCCGATATCGTCGCTTTCCGGCCGGATGCGGTCATCCTGATCGACTACCCCGGCTTCAACTTCCGCGTGGCGCAGGCGGCGCACGAGCAAGGTTTCAAGGTCTTCTATTATATCGCCCCGAAGGTATGGGCTTCCCGGGAAGGACGGATCCGCAAGCTCAAAAAATATGTCGATAAGCTCTTTATCGTCTTCCCTTTCGAGAAAGCGTATTTCGACCGCCATGGCGTCTCCTATATCTATGCCGGCAATCCGCTGATCGACGCCATCGACGCCTCGCCGCTCGTCCAGCAGCCGCGCGAAGCCTTCCTTTCCGCCAACCAGCTGGAAGACAAGCCGTTTATCGGACTGCTCGCCGGCTCCCGCAAAGGCGAAGTCAGCCTGATGATGCCCGTTCTGGCCGCTTTTGCCGACCGTCTGCATGCCATGCCGGGCTATGAAAATTGGCAGTTCATCCTGGCCGGGGCGCCTTCCCGCAGCCTGGAGGATTATGCCCCCTTCCTGGCCGGGCGTGAGTCGTATCTGAAAGTGATTTTCGGGCAGACCCATGCCATCGTGCGCCATGCCGAGGTGGTCGTCGTCAATTCCGGGACGGCTTCCTTGGAAGTCTGCCTGATTGGCACGCCGCAGGTCGTGGGGTACCGGCTGACTCCCTTCAATTTCAACCTGGCCAAATGGATCATGCGGGCCCGCTACATCAGCCTGGGCAACCTCATCCTGGGCCGGAAGGCCTTCAAAGAACTGATCCAGCATGCCCTGACCCCGGAAAACCTCGAAACGGAAGTCCGGCGGCTCGTGGAAGACCCGGAGTATCGCTCCGGCATGCTGGCGGATTACGCCGAAATCCGAGAAAAACTCGGCGGCCGGGGAGCTTCCTCCCAGGTCGCCGAATCCATGATTCAATTGCTTAAATAGGTGAAGAGACCCGAAGGGTCCGACCCAAGATTTTTTTTGGTCGGACCCCTCCTTTTTTATCGGCTTCCGCCGCCATGGCCACCGCCGAAGCCGCCGCCACCGCCGCCGAAGGAAATGGAACCGCCACCGCCGGAAGAGCGTCTGGCTGCAGCCGCCTTGGCCTCCCGTTGTGCCTGACGCTCCAAAGCGGAGGACATCATGGCCCTGGAACTGCGGGAGATGTCGCCGAGGATGTAATAGGTCGTCGCCATATCCATCATGTGGGTCTGACGGGTGTATTCCTCCATCACTTTCGGGAACAGTTTCTCGAAATTCTGGGCTACCTTGTCGGCGATGCCGAAGGACGCGGCGAAGACCATATATTGCTTCCACAGCCCCACTTCGGGCGCCGTCCGCTGGTCCATCAGGGTGAAATCTTCGAGGAAATTCTTGAATTCCACGGCCTTACGCCTTTCTTCCTGCGAAACGTCCTGCCATTTTGCCCGGCCGGAATAGATGGCCTCGTTCGGCCAGGAAGCCACTTGCTGGTCGTGTTGATAAGACCAGCGCTTGAACTCGTTGGCCTCCAGAAGGAGATTGCTGCCGGCTGCATTCCTGGCCGCCTGATAGACCGTGCTCTCCAGGGAATCCGGGAATGTGGGCGTTTCGCTCTCCTGGGTGAATCGGAGGTTGTAGCGGCCCTGCTTCTTGGGATCCGGCTCCACGGTGATGAGCCCGTCCAGGATCCATCTCAGGAAATAGGCGCTGACCAGGTCCGGGAACATTTTGTTCTTTCCCCTCGACAGGTAATCGCCTTTCTG
>JAFUWX010000046.1 GCA_017471025.1 Bacteroidales bacterium | reverse complement strand
TGGCGCTCGGGAATGACCTCCTGCAGGAAGAGTTGCAGGAGCCGCTTGCGCGCCTCGGTTCCGAAGGTACGCTTGAACCAATAGTCAAGCAGGATGTTCGCGTATCGCCCCACGTGGGCATCATAGTCGGTACTCATATCGTTTTGTTTTAAAGTCCGACTGCAAATATATACGCATTTTCCCCGAAAAATACAGGAGTTAAAACTTTTGATGCAGATTTTTACGATTCTTATCTCTTTGTGTACAATTCTTATCTCGGCCACCTTGCAACCTAAGCGAAAAGCCACCTGCGGATGAGGTAAAACCAAAGAAAGAATGGGCTATAAGCAACCCGCGAAAGAGGAAAATCACGCAACGGCAAAGCGTGGTTAGGAAACGCGAAGGGGCCGGCCAAAGACAATCTTTGGTCGGTCCCTTGATTAAAGAGGGTGTTGGCATTGCGGTTCCCAGCCGCAGGAATGAAGACACACCCGGCCGTTTTGCGGCTGCAAAAGTACGAAATATATCGTAACGATGAACCGGAAAAATGGCATATATGCCCAAACCTCATTTCCTAAACTCTCCGGAAAGCGAAGCGACTTCCGGGATTTTTACTATCTTTGCAGGCGTTATGGAGAAGCGAAGAACCGTCATATCCGCCCTGCTGCTGGCCGTATTCCTGCCAGCCCTGCTGTCGTCGGTTCTCCACAGGCATCCGGAAGCGGACCGGCACATCGAAGAATGTACCGCCTGCGTCCACCATCTCCCGCATCCGGGCCACCTGAGCGCCCTGGAGGGAGGAATCTCCGACTGCGTCCTCTGCCATTTCCTGGGGCTTCCCTACATCCTGGCGTCTCTCGCCGCGATGCTCCGGCCGACCCCTCTTATGACCGTCCGGTATGCCTGGATCCGCAAGTCTCCCGCAGCGGCGCCTTCCTATCGCCGCACCTCCCGGGCCCCGCCTGTGCTACGTTTTGCATAAACACTTAACGTAGAACACTTTACCCAAGACAACATGATTGCAACCATCCTGGCTGCCATCATGCTGCCGCAGGTACCGGACAGCACGCAGGTTCTCGGCCCGGCGACCATCTATGGCGAGTCGCAGCGGCAGGAACTCATGCACCTGACCCTGGGCAGCGTGGAGGTAGGACAGCAATATATCGAAAACCATTTTTCCGGCACCCTCATGCAAAGCCTGAGCACCATTCCCGGCGTGCAGGCAAGCGCCATCGGCTCCGGACAGTCCAAACCGGCCATCCGCGGGCTGGGCTTCAACCGGATCGCCGTCGTCGTGGACGGCATCAAGCATGAAGGGCAGCAATGGGGCGACGACCATGGCCTGGAAATCGACCAGTTCGCCATCGACCGGATCGAAGTCGTCAAAGGCCCTGCGGCCTTGATGTACGGGTCCGACGCCATCGGGGGCGTCCTGGGCATCTATACCAACTACCTGCCCATCAAGCCCTTGGAAGGCCGCGTCCACCTGTTCGGGCGCAGCAACAACGCCTCGGCCGGCATCTCGACGCGGCTGCAGGGCCGGAAGGACAAGCTCTACTGGCGGCTGCACCTGACGGGGACGGACTACGCCGACTACCGGGTCCCGACGGATGAAATCGAGTATTATTCTTACCGGATTCCCCTGAAAGACAGAAACTTGCGCAATACGGCCGGACGCGAAGCCGACGCCTCCCTCGCCCTGGGGTATGTCGGGGAGGATTTCCGCAACGATTTCAAGATATCCGAGACCTGGTCCCGAAGCGGCTTCTTCGCCAATGCCCATGGCCTGGAAGTACGGCTGTCCGAGATCGATTATGACGCCTCCCGGCGGGACATCGACCTCCCCTGGCAAAGCGTCAGCCACCTCACCGTTCACAACCACAGCCACTATCACGGCCACGGCTTTACGCTGGACGGCGACCTGGCCTGGCAATGGAACCACCGGCAAGAGCGCTCGGAACCGGTTTCGCACGGCTATATGCCCACCCCGCCGGATGACCTGGAACGGGTTTTCCGCAAGCATACCCTCACCGGGAAACTGGGCGGAAAGGTGGATTTCTCCCCGCGACACCAGCTCCAGACAGGCCTCGATGCCGAATTCCAGCACAACCGCCGGGGCGGCTGGGGATTCATCCTTCCGGACTTCGAGACGCTCTCGGGCGGGGTGTTCGCCATCGACCGGTACAGCTTCTCGCCGGCACTGCATGTCAATGCCGGAATCCGTTATGACCACGTATTCACGGCCATCCACGGCTATTCGGACTGGTTCACGACCCCGGACGAGGAGGGCATCCCGCGGTACAAAGTACGCTCCGGAGATATCCGGCGGCATTTCGACAGCGTCACCTGGTCCGCCGGCATCGTCTGGAGCCCGGGACGCTGGGTGCTCAAAGCCAACGTCGGCAAGGGCTTCCGCGTCCCCATCGCCAAGGAACTGGGCGCCGACGGGGTCAACTACCATATTTTTCGGTACGAAAAAGGAGAACCGACCCTGGATCCCGAGTCTTCCTACCAGGTCGATATGGGCATCAACTGGCTGGGCGACCGCCTGACCCTCCGGCTGGACCCGTACTGGAACTGGTTTCCGAACTATATCTACCTGAGCCCGGGCTCCAGCTATTATGAAGGGCTCCAGCTCTATACCTACACCCAGGCGCAGGTGATGCGGGCCGGCTTCGAAGCCCAGGCCGTCTGGACTATTTCCGCACATTGGGAGCTCGAAGCCCGGGGAGAATACCTCTATGCCCGGCAGATGTCCGGCGCCAAAAAGGGATATACGCTCCCCTTCTGTCCGCCCTGGCGGGCCGGAGCCGGGATCCAATACGCCTTCCTGGAAGACGGCTTCGCCAAAATCGACATCCGCATCGCCGGCGCGCAGCGGGAAATCGTGCCGCCGGAAAAGCCCACGGACGGCTGGTACACCCTCAACCTCTCCGCCGGAAAATCCTTCCGCGTGGGGCCTGTGCTGCTAAAGACGGGCCTGCAGGTGGAAAACCTGCTGAACCGGCGGTATTATGACCATACAAGCTATTATAGATTAATCAATGTCCCCGAGCCGGGCATCAACGCCTCGCTTATGCTGGGACTCGAATTTTAACGAACATGACAAAACACATCCTGCACACCCTGATTCTGGCAGGCCTCGCGCTGGCCTGCACCACACCCATGGAAAAAGACATGACCCCGCCCGAGATCCTTCCCGTCGGCGACGTGGCCAGCCCCCTCAACTGCGACGTCTTCACTCCGGGCGGCGTACTCCCCTTCCACTATCTTTTCACGGACGATGTCGCCCTGGGCGCCTTCAACCTGGAAGTCCACAGCAATGCCGACCACCACACCCACGGCACCGAGGCCGGGGAATGCGAATTCGAGCATGCGCACGAGGGGTTGACCGAAAAGCCTTGGGTCTTCAACAAAGATTTCGCGATTCCCGCCGGGAGCACGCAGTACGAGGCCGATATCCAGATTCCGATTCCGGAGAATATCGCCCACGGGGAATATCACTTCATGATCCGCCTCACGGACGCCGCCGGCTGGCAGCAGCTCCGTTCCGTCGGGATCCTGATTGACGAGGAGGAATAGGCTTAAAACAGATCCGTATGGGTCTTCGCATACCACTTGACGTTCATCATGAGGTTGCGGAAGTCGGAACGGGTCACATAGGTCGAACGGATGTAGCCGTCGCGCTGCAGGACAAAGGCCAACTGCCGGCAGAAAAGACGCTTTTTCATCGTCACTGTCGCCATCTCGCGGCTCTGGTCCGGCAGCACGGGGGCAAAGCAGGCCTCTATTTCCAGGGTCGCTCCGGGCTCGCCGGCATACAGGGCCTCCAGCTCCTGGAGGGTGGCCAGGGCCTCGGACATGGTGGCGCCCAAGGGGATGAAGAGCATGTCAACCGGGTCGAACAGGATCTGCAGCACATCGTCGCCGGCACCTAGCTGACCGACATTGAGGTAATAGGCGCTCTGGCCGTCAGCATTCATCGCGAAAACGGCCAGGGCATTCTCGCTGCTTTCCACATCGGCGATCTCCACGATCGGCGGCACGGGCCGCTTCGGCTGGGCACAAAGGAACACGGGGGCCAGAACGGCCAGGACCAAGGTAATAAGTAACTGTTTCATCATTCGTTGATATTTAGTCATTCTTAAAATTTCCAGGCGACATACAGGAAGAGGTTCCGGTACCAGGGCTTATGCTCCGGGTAGAACGACGCAAAAGAAGTCCCCTCCACGGAGCCGGCCCGCCGGGTGGACCAGAAATCATATCCGCTCATGCCATACCCCAGGCCGAAACCCAGCTCATCCACCTGCAGATGCAGAGCCACCTTGCCGCTCCAGGAAAACCACTGGCTGCCTCGAAGCCAGTACTTCCGGTACGCGTAATTGGAATACTCCACCAGCTTGTCGGAATCGACCTCCCGGAACTCCGCCTCCACCCGCTCGAAAGGCAGCGTCAGCACAATCCCCGGGATGACGCGCAGCCCGATCGCCAGGGCATGGACATGGACCTGCGGCGTCGCCAGGACCACGGCGGGATTCAGGGTAAAACCTGTCACCTTGGCATGCTCGGGCGTCAGGATCCACGAATCGAAGTCCGGCGTCGAAGTCACCGGGCCGAAGGGGATCTGCCTGTCCTTGGACGAAGCATGCATCCCGAGGCTGCCGCCGATGCCGACATAGCGCCACGGAAAATAAAAATAGGAAAATTCAATATCGAAGTGCTCGTTCCAGCTGTACCCGCCGCCGAAATCCACTTCATGCGACCAGTCGCTGCGCAGGATCTGTCCTGATGCCGCATGGGCACAAGACAGAATCAACAAGGCAAGTAGAAGCTTTTTCATCATGGATACCTGCGTCCCTTAGGACGATTCTATCATATACCGCCTGGGCGATACGCCCACGGCCGCTTTGAAATACTTACCGAAGAAGGAGGAATTCGGGAAATTCATGGCGTCACTCACCTGCTGGACGGTATAACTCCCCGCCCGCAGCATCGATTTGGCCTCCTGGATGACATAATCCCGGATCCATTCCGTCGCATGCCGGCCGCTGACATTGTAGATCAGCTTGGCGAAATACTTCGGAGAAATGCAGAACTTGTCTGCATAATAGCTGATTTTCCGCTCCTCCGAGCAATGGGCCTGCACCTCGCTGAGGAAACTGATAAAGAGGCTCTCGTCCCGGCTCTTGGCCGGGTTGCGGTTCTCCGGACGGGCCTGGGTGATCCATTGGGCCAGCATGGAGCCGATAATCACCAGGGAACCCGCAATGGCGTCGCGCTTGAAACCGAAGCCATCCTGTTGAAGGATGCTCCGCATCATGCCATAGGCGGTCGTCACCATGCTCATCTGCTTCTCCGAGACATGCAGCAGCTGCGGAACGACCATGTTGCGGCGGATCACCGTCATGCTCTGGCAGAAGCTGTCCCGGAAAAACTCATCATGGTCGAAGGCGATGAGCCCGACCCGCATATCCCGGGTCACCTGCAAGCCGTCGATGATCATACCGGGGTAGCACAGCAGGATATCGTTGGCGGAAAGGGTAAATTCTTTCAGGTTGATCTGGAAGCGCAGTTTCCCGCTCTTGCAGAACAGGATAAACAGGAAATTCGGCTTGAAAGGTTCCCCGGGGCCGATCGAGACCCAGGAAGAATCTTCCACTGCACCTTTCCCGAAATTATCATCCAAGGTCGCCAAGCCTTCCAAGCGCAATACGCCGGAAGACGAGGGAATCTTATCCATTTGAAGTCTTTCTAAGTCGTGCCTGTTCATTCGTCTTGCAAATACGATAAGTACATAATAATGAGGGCTTTCCCTACAAAAATCGTTCCTTAGAGAAGCCCGGGCAGACAATCAGGGGTCAGTCAGGTTAATATTTGAAGGAAGATCCGCCGAGGAATTCCCGCAGCAGGGAGGTCGGGGGGATTTCCTGGTCCGGGACCGGGGTGAAGTAATGGATAAACTTCAGCAGGCGATGGGCCTCGCTGTATTCCGGACAATTCTTCGGCACGCTGGCCAGGATGGGCTCGGCATGGTTGCGCAGCACAGCGAACTCGACCAGATAGGCGGAATTGAACATCACGTCTGCAGTCTCCTGGTAGGGATAGATCCAGTCATGCTCGGACTGACGCACGTTGGGCCACTGCTGGATGGACTGACGGGCCGTAAAGGCGCCCTTGTTGTAGTCGCGGACAATGCGCCGGAGCAGCCGGTTGTCACTGGTCGGGATGCAGTTGTGGTTATCCAGGGAGGTGCTCGTCAGCGTATTGATAAAGATTTTGTACTTGCTGCAATCGTCGATCTGGTCCGTCAGGCCCGGATTCAGGGCATGGATACCTTCGACCAGCAGCACGCAGCCCGGAACGAGGTGGATGTGCTTGCCGTTGTATTCCCGTTTACCCGTAACAAAGTTGAATTCAGGTACTTGCACATCTTCGCCGCGCAGCATCGCGAGGATGTCGGCCTGCATCTTGGCATGGTCCACCGTGTCGAAATTGTCGAAGTCATAGCTTCCGTCCGGCAGCCGCGGGGTATCTTCCCGGTTCACGAAATAATCATCCGTGGACATGCTCATCGGCAGAAGGCCGCAGGCCTTGAGCTGGACGCTCAGACGCTTGCAGAAGGTCGTTTTTCCGCTGCTGCTCGGGCCGGTGATGAGGACCACCTTCAGGGGATTCTCCTGCCGGGAACGCCGGTCGATCTCCTCGGCGATCTGGACAATTTTCTTCTCCTGCAGGGCTTCGGCCACCTGGATCAGCTCGCTGGCCTTGCCGCTGAGGATCGCATGATTCACGTCGCCCACATTGCTCAGGCGCTGGATGATGTTCCAGCGGAGGCTCTCGTCGAACATTTCGAAGGTCTTCGGCTGGTCCTTGAAAGGAGCCAGCTGCGTGGGGTTCTTCCGGTCGGGCACCCGCAGGAGGATGCCGTTGTGGAAGGGCTGCACGTCCCAGACGGTCAGATAGCCCGCCGTCGGGACAAGGCGGCCGTAATAGTAGTCCACCGTATCGCCCAGGGTATAATAGTCGGTATAGACCTCGTCGCTGGTCTCCAGGAGCATGACCTTATCCTCGTAGCCATTGTCCTTGAAAATCTTGATGGCCTTGTCCGTATGGACCTCGTAGCGGTGGAAAGGCGTGTTCTGCTCCACGATTTCCCGCATCCGCCCGCGGACACGGTCCACGTCTTCGGGCGTGAGCTCGCTCTTGTCCGGCTTGTGCAGGTGGCAGAAATAGCCCCGGGAAATCGGATGCTCCATATAGACCTCGCATCCGGGAAATACCTCGATGGCAGCCTTGTAGAGCAGGAAATACAGCGAACGGGTATAGACGCGCATGCCGCTCGGGGCGGTGACGTCCAGGAACTCGACATCCTTGTTGTGGTACAGCCGGAAACGAAGTCCCTGGGAGACGTTGTTGACCTTGGCCGACACAATCGGATAGGGCTTCTCAAAATCGAATTCCGAGACCATCTGCTCCAGGGTGGTCCCTTCCGGAAACTTTTTGTAAGTCTTTGTGTTCTTGCAATATACCTGCATCATAGGGCGTAACGGTTAGTCGGGGATAAACGAAAAAACGGCGCCCGGAAGCATTCCGGACACCGTTTGTTATCTGGGTTTAGAAGATTTCAGGCTCGCTGGGCGCGCTGCTTTCTCCCTCGGACTTCGGCTTACGGAAGTCGCGGCGCTCGCCTTTTCCCTCGCTGCGGCGAGGGCGGTCGCCACCTCTGCGGTCGTCGTTGCGACGCGGACGATCCTCACCGCGACGGCCTTCACCCCGTCGTCCTTCGCCACGGCCGTTGCCGCCACGGGGCCTGCGCTCCGGCTCGACATAACCTTCGGGTTTCTCCTGCAGGGCACGCATCGACAGGCGCATCTTGCCCGTCTTGGCGTCGATTTCGAGGAGCTTCACATCGACCTCGTCACCGACCTTCAGCACGTCTTCGACGTTCTCGGTCTTGTTCCAAGCAATCTCGGACACATGCAGCAGGCCTTCCTTGCCCGGGAGGATCTCGATGAAGGCACCGAACTCCAGGATGGAGACCACCTTGCCATGATAGACCTCACCGACCTCAGGAACGGCGCAAATCTGGTTGATGCGCTCGAGTGCGGCATCCATGGAAGCCTTGTCGGTACCGAAGATATCGACGACACCCTTGGTGCCACCCTGACCGTTGTCCACCTCTTCGATGGTGATGGTCGTACCGGTCTCCTTCTGGAGGCCCTGGATGGTCTCACCACCCTTGCCGATAACGGCACCGATGAACTCGGAAGGAATCTCGATCTGGATGATGCGGGGCACGAAGGGCTTGTAGTCCTCACGCGGCTCGCTGATGGTCTTCATCATTTCGCCCATGATGTGGAGGCGTCCCTGACGGGCCTGCTCCAGGGCTTTTTCGAGGACCTCGTAGGAAAGGCCATCGACCTTGATATCCATCTGGGTAGCGGTGATACCGTCCTTGGTACCGGCCACCTTGAAGTCCATGTCACCGAGATGGTCCTCGTCGCCGAGGATATCGGTGAGGATGGCATAACGGTCATTCGGGCGCTCGGCATCCGTGATGAGACCCATCGCCACGCCGGCGACCGGCTTGCGGATCTTGACGCCGGCATCCATCAGGGCGAGGCAGCCGCCGCAAATGGAAGCCTGGGAAGAGGAACCGTTGGATTCGAGGATATCGGAAACGACGCGCACGGCGTACGGGAATTCCGGCTGGGTGGGCATGACCGCCTTGAGAGCACGCCAGGCCAGGTTGCCATGACCGACCTCACGGCGTCCGACGCCGCGCTGGGCCTTGGCCTCGCCGGTGGCGAAAGGCGGGAAGTTATAATGCAGGGTGAACTGCTGGGTCTCCTGGACCAGCACTTCGTCCATTTCCTTCATATCGAGCTTGGTACCGAGCGTCACGGACGCCAGGGCCTGGGTCTCGCCACGGGTGAAGATAGCGCTGCCGTGGGCGCAGGGCAGGCAATCGACCTCGCACCAGATCGGACGCACCTCGGTGGTGCCGCGGCCGTCCAGGCGCAGTCCTTCGTCGAGGATAAGGTTGCGCATGGCTTCCTTCTCCTCATGGGCATAGTAACGATCGACCATCGCGGCCTTCGCCTCCTGGTCCTCTTCGGACAGGGTGGCCAGGAAATCGGCCTTGATCTGCTCGAAACCGGCGGTACGCTCCTGCTTGGGCTTGGCAGCCTTGGCGAGGGCATAGCACTTGTCATAGCAGAAATCGTGGACGGCCTTGCGGAGGTCTTCGTCCTGCTCGTCGTGCGGATAGTCGCGCTTGACGGTCTTGCCGCATTCCACGTTCAGTTCCTTCTGGACGCGGCACTGCTTCTTGATTTCTTCGTGGGCGAACTTGATGGCCTCGAGCATGACATCCTCGGTAACCTCTTTCATTTCGCCTTCCACCATCATGATGTTCTCCTCGGTGGCCGCGACCATCAGTTCCAGGTCGGCGTCCTCCATCTCGGAGAAGTTGGGGTTGATCTTGAATTCGCCGCCGATACGGGCGACGCGGACCTCGGAAATCGGTCCGAGGAACGGCAGGTCGCTGGAAGCGAGGGCTGCGGAAGCAGCGAGGCCGGCGAGGGCGTCGGGCTGGATATCTTTCTCGGCGGAGATCAGCCAGATGGTCACGAATACGGCCAGGTGGAAATCATCCGGGAACAGGGGACGCAGGGCGCGGTCCACCAGACGGGCAGTCAGCACTTCGGCGTCGGAGGCCTTGCCCTCTCTCTTCATGAAACCTCCCGGGAAACGGCCCGCGGAGTAGAATTTCTCTTTGTAATCTACCTGGAGGGGCAGGAAATCCGTCCCTTCGGTCACTTCCTTGGCGCAGGTCACCGTGGCGAGGAGCATGGTGCCTCCCATCCGGACGACTGCGGAGCCGTCCGCCTGTTTGGCGACTTTTCCGGTCTCGATTTCGATTGTCCTTCCGTCGGACAACTCGATGGTTTTTTTGATAATGTTCATTCTTACGTCTTTTACCGCTATTGCATTGACCGTCAATGCAATATAAAATTAAATATTCTGTGTGGCCCGCGCGGGGCCGATGATTTTGCTACGAAAAAAGGGACGGTCCAGTTTGTGACCAGTCCCTCAGCTTCCTTCCGTATTGTCTTATCGGCGGAGACCCAGCTCCTTGATGATAGCTCTGTATCTCTCGATGTCGACTTTCTGGAGGTAGTCCAGAAGCTGACGTCTTTTACCTACGAGACGGAGCAGAGAACGGCGGGTGACAACATCCTTCTTGTTCTTCTTCACGTGCTCGGTGAGGTGAGCGATACGGTAGGAGAATAAAGCAACCTGACTCTCAGGAGAGCCGGTGTCCGTATTGGACTTCCCGTACTTCGCGAAAATCTCTTGCTTCTTTTCAGGCATCAAATATTCAGCCATCTTGCAAAAGTTTTTGGTTAATAAATATGCATTTCCGCACCCCTGCGGAATTTTGCGGTGCAAAGGTAGAGAAAAAACTCCGGAATACCAAATAACTCCGGAATTTTTCTGACCTAGAATAACTTCTTGTCCACCGGGACGTCGCCGGTCTTGACCAGGGGTACCAGGGCGGGATACTTCTTGCCCGACTTGGTCATCGCCTTGTCATACAGGCCTTTCCAGTCGTTCGCAGGGTCCTTTGCAGCGAGTTTGTCCAGATATTCGGCAGCCTTCGCCTCATCGCCCAGACGGGCATACAGGACGGCGTCGAGCCAATCCTCCGTCCGTTCGTCCACGAGGTCGTCATAAGGCTTGCCTACGCCGAGGGACGTGGGCCATATCCGGGCCTGGGCAACCTTGGCCAGGGCCGCCTTCGTCTTGCCCTTGTCGGCGAGCGCCGCCGCCTGGTGCAGCTTCACGTTGCGATACAGCACACGGCTGCCGCTCTGGCCCTCGAAAGGAAGGATCCGGATGCCGTCGAGTACCTTCTCGGCCTTGTCATACTGACCGGCCGCGATCAGGCTCTTCGCATAGGTGTCGCCCACATGGAAGTTTTCCTTGTTCTTGTTATAGAACTTCTCCGTCAACTCGATGGCCTTCTGGTAGTTGCCTTCGTCGTAATATTTCTTCGCCAGGTTGTTGCGGTACCGCCACTGATCCGGATCGAGCGAGAAGGCTTTTTCGAGGTCGGCGCGGCTGCCGCTCAGCGTAGCCCGGTAGGCATAATACGGGGCATAGCCGGTGTTCTCGTCATCCAGCAGGCCGCGGGCGCCGGCCTTGTCTCCGAGCGCATCCTTCAGCATGGCCAGCAGGTATTTGCTCTTCCAGCCACCGCCGTTTTCGACAGCCCAGGACAGCACCTGCGCGGAAAGCTCGCGGGAAGGGAACACGAAATCAAGCTTGGCGTCTTCCGCGGGACCGATCAGGGAGGCGTCACCCTTGAACCAAGCCTTCCACAACGCAAGCAGGATATCGCTTTCCTTGGCCGCCTCCAGCACATCCAGGGCCTTTTCGTCCAGACCCAGGTTATGGTAGAATACGGCATATTCGTAATAATTCTGTAGCTTCAGTTCCTCGGAAATCGAAGCGTCGAGCGCACCGGAAGAAAGTTTTCCGGAGAGCATCTTTTCGATATCGGGGAAATGGCACAGCGGGTCCAGGACGGAAATCCTGTCCAGGATCTTCGGATCCTGGGCGACCTGGTAGAGAATCTGCAGGGCGGAGATGTTGTTGGCATTGCCCACGAGGCTCTTGCGTGCATAGTCGGCGGCCAGTTCCTTCTCGCCTTCCTTGAAAAAGACTTCGGCCAGACGGGTGTACGCCGCGCTGCGGAGCTCCGTGGTCAGGGCAGCCAGTTCGAAACGGTCCAGGGCGTCATAGACCTTCCCCAGACGCAGGGCCACGATGCCGCTGTTGTAATTGGCCGCAGGGTTATATTCGTCAATCGCGAGAATCTTGTTGTAGCACGCGTATGCGCCTTCGTAGTCCAGCCGGCGGGAGAGCAGCATGCCCTTGATGAACAGCGCCTCCACGAGGGTGGGATCGAGGGACAGGGCCTTGTCCGCCTTCTCCTCGGCGCGGGGATATTCCCGCATGCCGAACAGATAGGAGGCCCATGCCGCCTGTCCGCGCGCGCTCTCCAGGCTGAAGCCGGGATTGATGGTATGCGGACGGTCGGTGGCCTGGCTGTCTGCGGAATAAATCTTCTTGCCGTCCACCGTGATGACGGCCGGGGCGGAGGCGAAGCTATAGGTCTTGGAGAAGGTCTCGGAAGGCTTCAGCGTGCAGGCCTCCGAAGAGAGGATCTTGCCGGAAGCGTCCGCGATAACCAGCTGGCCCATGAGCTTCTGGAGGGGATAGATGGCCACCGTCGTCTTGCCGGCGGATTCGGTCACATTGACCACGGCCCGCAGCGTCATATCGGCCACGCCGCCGATGCCGGCGAAAGGAAGCCAGTACTCGTTCCATTCATCCGTGCCGAAAGGCGTGAAGAGGAATTGCTTATACGGCGTCTGGACGCTGGACAGGTCGTTCTGGTTGAACAGCCTGCCGCTCTGGAGCTCGACGTATTGCGGCCTTCCGTCCGTCAGGAGGTCCACCCAGATGTTTCCCTGCTCGGACTGGGCCCAGGAGAAATACTTCCGGCCCAGTTTCTCGTCGCGAAGGGCGAAATGGAGCATGCCGAAATCGTCCGAAGGCCAATAGACACCGAAATAGCCCTTGTGCGAACCGCCGGGATGGAAGGATTTGTCCATGCCGAAGCGCTGGTCGCTGTACAGGCGCAGGTCGCGGCCTTCGTCGTAGGGGAAAGGTGTGGTCTTGCCGTTGTGCCCGATGGTGTAGTCCGCCGGGTAGATGATCTGCATGTCGTCCGTGGCGGTGACGCCGGAGTTCGCCCAGGTGTAATAAGGCTGATACTCACCGGAGTAGTTGTGCCAGAACGAACGCGTCCTCACCCAGACGGCATCTTTCGGGAGGTTGATTTCCACCGCCCAGCGACTGCCCGAAAGCAGTTCCGTGACGCCGATGTAGCAGCTGACGCTCCCGTCCGGGTTGTTGACTGTCTTCCAGTCCACCGGGTGGGCGCAGGAAGGGGCATGGCCGATGACGCCGTAGTTGAATTCAATACCGCCGCTGGTCCAGGGACCGCGCAGGGAAATCTCGCGGAATTTCACCACGTCGTTGTCATAGAACATCTCCTTGCCCTGCTTCTTGTCGTAGATGGACCAGACCTTGCCGCCGATTTCGGGGAAAATCTTCACCCGGAGATACTCGTTCTCCAGGACGACCATCTTCCAGGTGCGGTCCGCGCCCTGGAAATCGAAATGGTTGAAACGGGTGTACGGATAGACCCTGTCGGTCCGGGCGACCGGATCGGGGTCGGAGAAGTTATAGGTTCTGATCACCGTGTCTTTCACCGACACCGTCTGGGCCGCCGCCATGATGCATGACAGCAGAAACAGCAATACCAAACTCTTTTTCATAGTGCTTGAACGTCTTTTCCCAAAGATACTACTTTTTTACGTAATCGCGCAAATATGTGGCATATTTGTCTATGCAGTCGGGGTATCCGAACTTCTCCACGTATTTGGCGCTGATGTAGGAAGTGTATGTGGTGATGTTGCGGATGCCGTAGGAGGCATAGGTGTCCACATCGTCCTCGAACAGCTTCTGGTTCCAGGCCACTTCCTTGAGGTTGCTTTCGTCCCAACCGCTGAACAGCGAGCAGTCCAGCCAGTACTCCAGCACCTGGGCCGTCTCTTTCGGGAACACCTTGAGGTTGTCCCCCAGGGCCTTGAGATACTGCCCGTGGGTGCGTCCGTCCTTGCCGGAAGCGAAGGTGTCCGACATGGGGTGGTAGTGGTCCCGGTCGATCGGGGCGAATTCCAGGAAAATCCCTTCCGCCGGCTTCACCTTGGTCGGGGCCTCAACGGTGTTGTAATAGGCCAGATGGGCCAGCATGGCATCCGGATTGACGGCCCGCAGGCCCTCGATGATCACGTTTTCGAAGGTCAGCGCCTGGTCGGCGGGGCTGAGGTCCTTGCACTGGGGGCAATGGCAGATATCCCCGGTATCGTCCATCCAGCAGTAGTATTTGTTGTTGGTGGAACGGTACCTTTCGGCGATGATCTTGGCCCTCTCGCGGATAATGTCCAGGGCCTCCTGGCTGGACGGGCAGCCGTTGTAGTCGTTGTTGCGGTTGCCGTTCTTGTCCATCCGGTAATACTCGGGATGCTCGCCGAAAAGGTCGCGCGGCAGCAGCCAGCCCAGCATGTGCTCCTCGAATTCGATGTCGATGCCTTTCTTGGCGCATTCGCCGCTGTAGGCCGTCCATGTATCCGAGTCCATGGGGAAATTGTAAATGCTGAAGGTGTTGATGCCGGTGCGCTCGGCGATTTCGATATAATCCAGCTTGCTGCGCCGGGCCACATCCGTCCAGCAGCAGATGATGCCGATCATCTTGAACCATTTCTCGCCGCTGGCGGGATCATAGCTGTCGTCGGGGTCCTCACTCTCGTCGGGGACCTCCACCGGCTTGAACATGTCTTCCCATCCGCTTCTGGCGTCGGCATAGTCCTCCTTCCCGGAACAGGAAAGGAGGACGGCCGCAGCCAGGACTGCCAAAAAGAATTTCTTCATTATTTCTTGGGTCTATAGTCTCTCAGCGCCTCTCCGTAGTATTTGACGAAGGAGATGTCGCCGTATGTCTTTACATAGTAGTCGTCTATCCACGCGCCGTAGCAGGTGATGTTGCGTATGCCCAGCGAGGCATAGAGCTCCAGGTCCGCATCGAAGACCTCCTTGCTCCAGCGCACAGGCTGCTGCGGCCGGGTCCACATGCTGAACAGGGAGTCGTCCAGCCAGTATTCCAGCACCTGGGCGTTTTCCGCGCCGAACCAGGCCAGGTTGTCCTTCAGCATCTGGAGATACTCGCCGTTGCACCACCGGGGACGGTCGGCCCAGCGCGCGGTGCTGTCGGTCAGCGGCGCTTCGTGGCAGCGGTCGATGGGCGCATATTCCAGGAAGATGCCTTCCGCGGGCTTGACGCAGGTCGGGGCGGGGGTCGTCTTGTCGTAGGCCAGATGGGCCAGCATCGCCTCGGGGTCGATCTCGCGCAGGCCCTTGATCATGGCGTTCTCGAAGAGCAGTCCCTGGTCGGCCAGGTTCATGTGCTCGCAGTCCGGGCAGTGGCACTTGTCGCCGCCGTCATTCAGCCAGAAGTAGTACTTGTGGTTGCTGGGACGGTACTGGGCCTCCATCTTCTTGACGTTCTCATAGACGACCTGCAGGGCGCCCTGGGAGGAAGGGCAGCCGTTGTAGTCGGGGGTACGGTTGCCGTTCTCATCCATGCGGAAGTATTCCGGATGCTCGGCAAACAGCTCGCGGGGCAGCATCCAGGTCATGCCGTGCTCTTCGTACTCGAAGTCGATGCCCATGTCTATGATCTTCTGCTTAAGCTCATAATATTCAGGGCTTTGATAGTCCTTTCCGAAGATGCTGATGGTGTTCATCCCGGTTTCCTTCATCATGCCGAGCCAGTCGATGATGGAAGGATCGGCGACCACGTCCGTCCAGGCGACGCAGATGCCGCGCAGCTGGAAGAAAGGTTCCTCGGTCGTTTTGGATTTGCATCCGCCCACCGACAGGGCGATGGCCGCGATGGCGGCAAACAGGTTAATTCGCTTCATATGCAGGGAGATTGATAAGTGCCATATCCACCTTGTTGCTTCCCGACCCTACCGGGGTAAGGCCGTAGCAGGACCAGTTGTTGTTTCCGTTCATGAGTTTAATCCCGACGCGGGCCTGTTCTCCGACGATCTCGAAGTAGGTCCTGTCGAGCTGGACCTCGATCCGGCCGATGCCGTCTTCACCCAGGGTGCCCGTCCCGAAAATCTCATTGGAAGTATAATTGCCGGTCTGGTTCTCCAGTTTGCTGAAGATGCCGTCTTTGTCCTTTCCGTTATACTTGTAGGCACCGGAAGTGAAGTCGATGTAATCGTCTTTGCCCAGGTGGACATTGGCCACCTCGATGTACCAGCTCAGGCCGGAATCCACATACGGGGGCACCTGATGGTCATTATCGATCGACCCGAGCTTGCCGCCGGTGTCGTAGTTACCGTCGCTGTCCAGGAAAATATCGATAGGCATCGGGAACATGTCAAAATCATCCGGTGAGGGCTCAACGATTTCGAAGTAAATATACAACTTTTTGGGCGTACCTGCAAGTTTAAGCGTCCGAATTCCCTGATAATCGGCTCCGCTGGGGGTGGCCCACTCCAGGGCGTCCTTCCAGTCGTCGAATTCCCCGTCTATCGTCACCAGGGCGCTGAAGGGATAATTGAGGTTGATGGTAGCCTTCGGGCTGACGCCGACCCGGCCGTTCTCGACGGAAGCGATGCCGATGATCACGGGATAGGTGCCGGCCGCGAGACCGGCAGGGACGGTGACGGTGACTTCCGTGTCGGCGCTGGTCTCTCCGGCGGGAATCGTCACTTCCTTGGCGAAGGAGACCTGGGCCTGGGAAGCGGGATCCAGTTCGAGCCGCACGATGATATCCTTGTCATGGGCCTTGGCGATGGTCGCCGTGAGGGTGGCCTTGCAGGTGGAGGCGAACTGGGAGTCGCTGTAGAGGTTGACTTCCGGGAGGAAGACATAGCTGAGATTGATATACGCCACGGAAGGATCCCCCACCGTCGCGCCCTCGGCCGAGTTGATCTTCAGGGCGAACTGGTAATCGCCTTCCTTGAGGCCCATGACGTCGGCCTCCAGATCGATCTGCAGGCTCTTTTCCCCGGCGGGGATGGTCACGGATTTCGAGTAGTCGGCAGGGACCCTGGACTTTCCATCCTGGACGGTCGCATTGCCAAGCTTGACATTGATGTCGGAAGCGGAAACCTCCGACAGGGTAAGGGTCGCCTTCGCCAGGAAGGCCTGGTCGAAGGAAGCGTCGGCCGTGAGGGTCACCGTAGGAACGTTGCCCGAGGGCTGTTCTTTCGGCCCGTCATTGCCCGGATTCACGGAGGGGTCGCCCGGCTTTCCGCAGGAGGCGAGCAGCGCCAGGAGGGCGATACCCGACAGGATCAGATTCTTTTTCATAACGGTTATTGTTTTATTGTTATTGATTCCAGCCCGGATTCTGCTCCAGCAGGCGGTTCTTGTCGATTTCCCCCTGGGGAATCGGGAAGAGGTAGCTCTTCACCGGGTCGAACACGCGGTTCTGGAACACAGGATAGGAAATATTGCCGTCGGCGTCGATATGGACCTTATGGACCTTGCCCACATCCACCTTTTCGGCGATTTTCCAGCGCCGGACATCCCAGAAACGGTGGTTCTCGAAGCAGAGCTCGATCTTGCGCTCATGGCGGATCCGCTCGCGCATCTGGTCCTGGTCCAGCCCGGCGGGCAGTTCCTTGACCTTGGCCCGGCGGCGGATGCTGTTGACCAGCTCATAGACACGCTCCGTGGGTCCCTCCGTTTCGTTGAGCGCCTCGGCATAATTGAGATACAGCTCAGCCGTACGCATGATGGCGAAGCGCCGGTAGGTCTCGCCCGCATCGGTATAGAGGTTATGGTTGAGCTCCACGTATTTCTTGTTGAAATAGTTGGTGCGCGTGACGGGGCCGTAATTGAGGTTGTCCTTGCCGTTTTCGGAAATGTCTATCGCCCTTCCCTGAAGTTCCATCCCGTGGGTGAGGATGACGCAGTAGAAGCGCTCTTCGCGGCCGTCCCAAGGCTTGAGGGGATCGTAGTCCGTCGCCAAAGGATTGATAATCTGTTTGTTGTCGGCCGTATAACCCAGGACGGGGATTTCGCCGGAGGCCTGCATTTCGAAGCTGTCCACGAATTCCTGCAGGGGGCCATCGACATTGAAGGCGCCGTAGCCCAGCGGCAGGGCATAGACATCCCACCAGTGGCATTCCATGTGCTCGGAGTTCTTCACCCAGATCACCTCGGATTCCTGGGCGGACGTGACCTTGTTGAACAGGTCGCCATACGCCAGGGCCAGGGTATGGCCTTCTTCGAGGGCCTGCTTGTAGGCGATCCGGCAATAATCGGCGGCATCCTCCCAGCGGTCCATGTCATTCTCCGGGTTCCAGAAAGGACTGGCCCAATAGAGCTTGACCTGGGACTGGACGATGGTACAGACGAGCCGGGTAAAGCGGCCGAACTCGCCGTCGGTGAGCTTTTCCGGAAGGTGCCTCTTGGCCTCTTCCATATCGTCAAGTACCTGATTCAGCGTTTCTTCGGCCGTGGCCCTGCGGATGCCCTGGGTGGACTCCACGTTGCCCGGGTCGAGCACGGACGTGATGATCGGCACGCCGCCCCACTGCTTGAACAGCAGCCAGTAATGGTAGCCTCTCAAGGCATAGGCCTCGCCGAGCATCCGCTCCCTTCTGTGCGTAGGGGCGCCGTTGGAAATCTCTTCCGGGACGAGGTCGAAGTTCTCGATCAGCTTGTTGCAGCGGCGGATACATCCGTAATAGTCGCGCCAGTTGCGCTCCATGGGCATCCGGTTGGGGCTCCAGCTGCCGATGTTGATGTCGAAGGGGCAGGCCTGGTAGTCATACCCCTGCTGGAAACCGCCTTCATCGGTGCAGTCGCCCAGCTTGTAGCGCCCCGAAAGGTCTTCCGTCGGGTACTGGTAGTCGGGCAGGAAGATGTAGGCGTTGTTGAGGTATTTCTCCGCGGTCTCGATGTTCGAGAAGAGCTCCTCCTTGGTGAGGTTGTCGCCCGGGGCCCGGTCCAAATAGTCCTTGCAGGAGACCAGCCCCGCCGCCAGGGCGATGATAGCAATTGCTGTGTATATTCTTTTCATGGTCGTCATCTGTTTAAAGGTCCACGCGTACACCCATGTTGATCACCCGCTGGAGCGGATACGGGAGGGTTCCCGTTCCCGCGGCCTCGGGGTCTCTGTCCTTCAGCCACATGGTATCCCAAATCGCGACATTCTGGGCATTGATGTAGATACGCACCGCGTCGATGTTGATCTTGCGCAGCCACTTGGCGGGCACCCGGTAACCGATTTCCACGTTGCGGAGCTTCAGATAATCCGTCTTCATGAGGTTGAAGTCGTTGAGCATGTTGTTGTTCGACGAGTTGTGCGCCACGGGCAGGATGGCTGCCGTGTTGGAAGGCGTCCAGCGTTTGAGGTTGATGATACTGGATTCATACACCCATAGACGGGCGGTGCTGCCGAGCGCTCCGCTGAGCATCATGCTGAAGTCGAAATTCCTCCAGTTGACCCCCAGGGAAAGGCCGCCGGTGAAGACAGGCACGGAGAAGCACTTGATGGGGATGCGGTCGTTGGAATCGATGTTGCCGTCGCCGTTGGCATCCCAGTATTTGATATCGCCGGGGATGAGGGCGGTACCCAGGTTCTGGGTAGGGCTGTTGTCGATTTCCTCCTGGCTCTGGAAGAGGCCCAGGGCGTGGTATCCCAGTTCATAGCCGATCTCATAGCCGCGAAGGTCCTGATAGTCGAACTTCGGGGTGGGCTGGTCATTCTCCAGGACCTTGTTCTTGGCCCAGGTGCCCTGGAGGTTGGCGAACATGGAGAAATCCCGGCTGAGCTGCTTCTGGAAGCGGAGCTCGAACTCGAAACCGTGGTTGAACACCCTACCGGAGTTACGCGGGGCGATGTTCTCGATACCCACATACTCGGGCACACTGGCCGCTTCGGTAAGGATGTTGTTGCGCATTTCCCGGAAATAGTCCACGGTGAAGTTGAGCATGTTGCCCTTGAACAGGGACAGGTCGAAGCCGACATTCATCTTGTGCGCCACTTCCCAGGTCACGAATTCGTTGCCGACGCGGGTTTCATTGTATCCGCCCGCGGAATTGGTGCCGCTCGTCGTCTTGCCGAAATAATAGCCGGCGCTGTACATATATCCCATGCCGCCGCCGGGGCCGTAATCGGAAATATACAGGAAGCGGGCGCCGCCGATCTGGTCGTTGCCGACCGTTCCGTAGGAACCGCGCAGCTTCAGGATTTTCACCCAGTCGGGCATGTGCAGCCAGGGTTCATCGCTGATGACCCATCCCGCCGAGAAGGAGGGGAAGAGGCCGTAGCGCCTTCCGGGAGGGAAGTTCTCGGAACCGTTGTAACCGAGGTTGAATTCGGCGAAATAGCGCTTGGCGTAATTGTAGGTGGCCCGGGCACTGATGCCCTGATAGGCATACATATACTCCGAATTCTGGATGTTCTTCAGGGTGCGGTTCGCGAGCGCCTGGGCATAGACCTGATGCTCGCCGAAGGTCCTGTCGTAGTTGAGCCGGACATCATAGTAGGAATACCGCTCGACGTAAGTCCCCGTGCTGGCCGCCAGACGGCCCTCGGTGGTGTAGTCCTGATAGACGGGCTCCCCTTTCTCGTCGAGGCCGCGGTACCATTTCTGCTCGAATTCCTGGGACCAGTAGCGGTTGAGGTTCGCCGTATTCTCAAAGCTGTAGAAGCCCTGGATATACAGGCCCTTGGTGATGAAGTCGAGGTCGTATTTGGCCGAGACCGTGCCGTAGAGGACATTGGAGCCGTTGTTATAGTAACCGCTATGCGTCAGGACGCCGTAGGGGTTGCCCGGGTGGGACGGGTTCACCAGACCGGAGCCGGCAGCCAGGGAGCCGTCCGGGTTGAAGACGGCCTGCGAGGCCGGAAGGCGGTTGGTGATCTGCCCGAAGATATAAGAGAAACTCTGGCTGGGGCCTACCCGGGTTTCCAGGCGGGCCGCCAGGTCGATCCGGACGTTCATCCGCTTGGTGATCTGGACGTCGAGGTTGGAGCGGAAGTTGACGCGGTCGTATTTGGCCTTCACGCCGTAGTTGGATTCGAAGACATCCTCATGATTGAGCAGCGTACCTTGGCGGACATAACTTCCCGATATGAAGTAATTGACCTTGAAGCGTTTACCGGTAGAGCCGGACACGTTCACATTGTACTGCTGCTGCCAGGAATGCTTCTTCAGCACCACGTCGAACCAGTTCGTGCTCGGATACATATACGGGTCCGAGCCGGTGCGCAGGGCCTCGATCACTTCGTCGCTGTAGGTCAGCGGTTGGCCGTTGTTGAAGTCCAGCGCCCGGTTATACAGGGCCTGGTCGTAGGAAGACATGATCTGCGGGAGCCGGATCGGCTGCTGGAGGGCCTGCTGGATGTTCACGGAGATGCGCGGCTGCTCGTCTCCGCCACCGCGGCGGGTGGACACGACCACGACGCCGTTGGCGCCCTGGATACCGTACAGGGAGGATGACGCGGCATCTTTCAGGATCGTGATGGACTCGACCTCATTGGGGTCTATCATGTCCAGGTCGGCCTTGTTTCGGGGCAGACCGTCGATAACGACCAGCGGGGCGCTGCTGCCATAGGTGCCCAGGCCTCGGATGTACAAGGTCGCGGCGTCGGCGCCCGGCTCGCCCGAATACTGCACCGTCATCAGGCCGGGCAGCTTGCCGGCGAGGGCATTGGAGATATTCGCTACCGGGCTCTGTACCAGTTCCTTGGTCTGGATGGTGGAGATGGCGCCGGTGATGGCCCGCTTGGTCTGGCGGTTGTTCATACCCACGACGACCACTTCGTCCAGCACATTGACATCGTCTTCGAGGACGATATCGATGCTCTGCCTGCCTTTCTGCACCTCGAAGGAATAGGGCTGGTATCCCATCGCGGAAACGGACACCGTGCCGTAGTCTTCGGTGAAGGACAGGGAATACGCACCGCCCACGTCGGTAATGGAGGAAATCTGCGTCCCCCGGATCCACACGACCGCACCGATGACGGGCTCGCCGGCTTTATCCGTCACCGTGCCGCTGACCTCTGTCTTTTGGGGCTTGGGCGCCGGCTGCGGGGACGTTTTCTGGGGTGCTTTGCGGGTAACGGCCACAATCTTGCCCTTCATCTCATAGCTGAAAGGCGGTTTGATTACCGTGGACAACACCTGTGGGAGCGGGGTGTCGTTGAACGTGGCGCTCACGGCGGGAGCGCTGCGGAGGTCGCCGGAATCGAAGAGGAAAGAATATCCGGTCTGACTCTCGATTTCCTTGAGCACATCGACGAGCGAAGCGTTCCTGAACGTCTGGGTAACCGTCTGGGCACCCAGGCTCAGGCCCGCAAGGAGCAGGACTGCACTCAGGAAGACACGTAAGGTTCTTAGTCGGGTCATACTTGGGTTATGTTTAGTTAATATTCTGTGACACAATAGGTTCCATCCGGGCTGACCGTCCACTTCACCGGACGGATCAGGGTCAGGCCGTCCAGGATGCCGCTCAGGCTTTCCTCCAGGTTGAGGATGACGCCGAAGGTGGCGCCCGGATTCTTGCCGGGGGTATAATCTATCTTGACGCCATACAGGGAAGACAGCCGGCGGAGGAGCCGGTCCAGGGTGATCCTGTCGTAGTCCAGCTTGTTATCCATCCAGCTGATGTCTTTGGAAGCGTTCCCTTTGATTTTTTCCATTTCTCCCTTGGCCGTATCCATCCGGAGGATTTCTCCGGGAATCATTTCCACCTGGGTACCCGGCGTGGTGAATTCCACACTGCCCTCCAGCAGGGCCACTTCGCAGAGATGCTCGCCCCGGTAGGCGGAGACGTTGAATTTGGTGCCCAGGACATTGACATGGCTTCCGTCCAGGTTGACGGTGAATTTCCGGCCGGGGAGCTTCTTGACGTCGAAATAGGCTTCCCCCTCCAGGCTGACGATCCTGTCGCCGGAGAGGAAATCCTTGTTGTAGGATATCCTGGAGAAGGCGTTGAGCCATACCTGGGTGCTGTCCGGGAGGACGACCTTGGTCTTTTCCCGGCAGCCGGTCTCCACGATGCACAGCATTTCCTCCACCTTTTGGGAAGGTTTGCGCCCGGGGACGAGCAGGACCGTGGAGATGACCACGATCGCCGCGCATGCGGCCACCGCCGCCCATCGCCAGGCACGGGCGACTTTGCGGGAACGGATATCCGCTTTGATCCGGGCAAAAGAATTGACTTGGGAGAACGACGGTACTTCACGGGCATACCATTCGTTCTCCCAGGTTTCATAGAGGGCCCGGTTGGAAGGGCTCTCGGACAGGAATTCCTGTATTTCAGCCGCCCGGCGGTCGTCGGTGTCTCCGGCGAAGAATTCCAGGCATATTTTCTTGATTCGGTCCATCGTCATGCTCTTTGAACTGAAAGTATAACGGATGAACCTGGTTTTACCCTACTATTTTTCTAATAAATTTTCCCGGAAAACGCGCAGCGCGACGGTGATGTTTTTTTCCACGGCTTTTTCGGAGATACCCAGCCGCGCGGCGATTTCGCTGTTCTTCATCCCCTCGACGCGGCTCATGTCGAAAATCTGCCGGCACCGCGGCGTGAGCGAATCCGCCACGGCTTTGATCCGGCGGTCCATTTCGTCGAGCAGCAGGGAGTCGTCGGCGGCGCCGCAGGACAGGGTCTGGTTGAACAGGATTTCCTCATTCCGGCCCATGGAGACGCCAGGGGTTGTCAGGGAGCGTTTCAGGGCGAGGTGCCGCAGCGAATCGATGCAGCGGTTGCGGACCATGGAAAAGAGCACCGGCACCCACGATTCGGACGTCTTGCCCTGGTATTTTTCCCAGAAGCGGACGAACACGTCATGGATGGCGTCTTCGGCGCTGCGGCCGTCACCAAGAAATTTACGGGCATAGGCTGAAAGCCGCTGCCCGTAACGATAATATAGTGATTCAAACGTATTTCTGTCCAGCCGGACCATTACTCCTTGACAAAGTCGTACAACCCGTCGGCATAGTCGATGAGGAACTGCGGGAATCCGAACTTCTTGTTGTAGTCCGGACCGACATAGGCGCAGTAGCAGGTAATATGTTGGATGCCGTATTTGGCGTAGGTCTTCAGGTCATCCAGGAATATTTTCTGGCTCCAGGGAACTTCCTTCAGGTTGGAAGGTTTCCATCCGCTGAACAGGGAGTCGTCCATCCAGTATTCGAGTACCTGGGCGGTTTCCACGGGGAATACTTTCAGGTTTTCCTGCAAGGCCCTGAGATATTTGGCGTGCGTCCAGCCGCTGTTGCCTTCCGCCCAAGTTTCGGACAGGGCGTTCGCCCAGGTCCGGTGGAACGGGGCGAACTCCAGGAAGATATCCTTCGCCGGCTTCACGTTTTTCGGGGCGTTCGTGGTATTGTTGTAGGCCAGATGCGCCAGCATGGCGTCGGGATCCAGTTCCTTGAGCGCCTCGATGATCTTGTTTTCGAACATCAGGGCCTGGTCGGAAGCCGAAAGGCCGTTGCATTTGTCGCAATAGCATACGTCTCCGCCGTCGTCCAGCCAGAAATAGAAGCGGTGGTTCGTGGGCATATAGCTGGCGCCCAGGCGTTTGGCGTTATTGTAAACTTCCTTCAGTGCCCCCTCGGAGGAAGGGCAGCCGTTGGCGTCTTTGACCCGCTTGCCGCTCTTGTCCATCCGGAAGTACTCCGGATGCGTGTCATACAGGCTGCGGGGCAGCAGGAAAGACATCATATGCTCCTGAAACTCGAACCGCACACCGATCAGCGAGGCCTCTGTCATATAGTCTTTCCAGGCTTTGGAGTTCCTGTCGGCATTGTACACGCTGAAAGTGTTGAGGTGGTGATCCTTAGCTATTTTGAGATAATCAATGGCATATTCATTACCGGGGGCATAGATGTCGCTCCACCCTGCCACGATGCCGCGGGTCTTGAACCAGCGGTCTTCGTCAGGATCTTTTGACGGTTCATCTTCAGAAGGGTCTGCAGAACTGTCGCTTGACGGGTCTTCCGATGCCGGTTCGGCGGAAGGTTCGTCGAACATCTTTTCCCAGGCATCCAGTGCGGATGTCTCATTTCTTTTCTCACAGGAAACCGCCCCGGTGCCGCCAAACAGCAGCACCAGGAGGGTCGCCGATATAAATCTTTTGCTCATTATTCGTTTTTGAAATCTCTCAGGCCGCGGCCGTAGTCATAGACCCACTCGGGGAAGCCGAAGGTCTTGGTGTAGTAGTCGTCGATCCACACGCCGTAGCCGGTGATGTTCTTGATGCCCAGGGAGGCATACGTCTTGAGGTCGTCCTCGAAAACATCCTTGTGGAAGGTAAGTTCCTTCTGGGGCTTTTTCCAGTCGCTCACCAGAGAAACGTCCATCCAGTATTCCAGCACCTGGGAGTCCTCGGTGCCGAACCATTCCAAATTGGCCTTCAGCATGTCCAGATAGTCGCCGTGCGTCCATCCGAAAGGCAGTCCGGGGCGTATCGCATCCCGCTTGGAAAGCGGTTCGGCCCAGCTGCGGTAGAAGGGGGCGAACTCCAGGAAGATGCCTTCCTCGGGCTTGACCTTCGTCGGGGCCGGCGTCGTGGTATGATAGGCCAGATGCGCGAGTTTCGCCTCAGGGTCGAAGGCACGAAGGGCTTTGATGATATGGTTCTCGAAGATCAGACCCTGGTCGGAAGCGGAAAGGTCCTTGCATGAGGGACAATGGCAGATGTCGCCGCCGTCGAAAAGCCAGGTGTAATAGCGATGGTTGGAAGGCATGTGCGTCTTGGCGAAGCCTTCCACGTTGCTCATCATCACCTCAAGGCCTTCCTGACAGGAAGGACATCCGTTGCCGTCGGCTTTCCGCTCGCCGTTCTCATCCATACGGAAGTACTCCGGATGGGTGGCGAACAGGTCTCGGGGAAGCAGGAAGGACATGGCGTGCTCCTCATATTCGAAATCGAAGCCCGCGTCGATCCATTTCTGCTTCATCTGCGCGTATTCTTCGTCATCGTAGCGGTGACCGCAGATGCTGATGGTGTTCATGCCCGTTTCCTTCATGATCTTCATCCAGTCAATGGTTTCAGGATGGATCACGTCGTCCCAGGCCAGCACCACACCTCTCATCTGGAAGAATGGAGTCTCCTCCTTGGGAGCGCAGCCGCAAAGCAGCGCTCCCAGGAGCAGACAACAGGTCGCGAACCGTTTAATTTGCATACGGAGGGAGATAAATGTACAGAAGCTCTTCCGCGGCTGTGTAAGTAGGAGCATTGGGCTGTTCTGCCTGAGGAGCCAGACCGAGCGCTCTCCAGCCATTGAAGCCGTCCATGAGTTTCACACCAAAGGCAGCCTTGGTACCCGTGATGTTAAACGCCTCTCTGCTGAAGACAATTTCAACCTTGCCCTCAGTGCCTTCAATGACACCCTGCGCAAATATTTTTTCAGGATGAGCGGTGAAAGCCTCATTGAGGTTGTCAAAGCCCGTCCAGAACGAAGCACCGTCGGCGCCATTGTACCTCAGATACCACTGCAATCCCGTGAGATCGGCAAATCCCGGGACCACCGACTCATCTTCAAGCACCGTGTTCTTGTTCAGAAGTCCTTCCAGATAATACTCGATACCCGGGTTCACCCACTGCTGGATATTGACATAAGGATCTCCTGCATTATTGTCAATACTGGCGATGATACATCCCGTGGCGTTGTTACCGTCTGCATTGATGTAGATGTCGCAAGGCGTCAGGTCACCTTCAACGTTATTGACTTCGTAAGTCTCAAGATACATATAGACACACTTCGGATCGGCAGCAAGCTTCATGCACTTGAGCTGCGTGAAGATAGCATTGTCCGGCATCGTCCAGGTCACGATGCTGGGATCGTTCCAGTCGTCGAAAGCACCGTCAATGGTAATCGGGACCTGGAAAGGATACGAGAGGTTGATGGTAGCGCTGGACGCAGAACCCACCGTGGCGTTATTGGCTTCGGCAATCTTGATGATAGCCGGATAGACACCGGCTTCAAGGCCGTCAGGAATCGTCACCGTCACGACAACATCCTTTTCGGTTTCGCCGGCAGGAATCGTGACAGTCTCCTCGTAGCTGACAGTCGCCGTGGACTCGGCATCGGTTTCGAGCTTGATCGTTACATCAGCCGTGGTGGCCTTGGCCAGGACGAGCTTGAGCACCGCGGTCTTGTCGCTCTTGAACTGACCATCAGCATAGAGGTTGACTTCCGGCTTGAAGGCGAAGGACAGGTTGATGTACACCGTGGCGTTGTCGGCCACCTTGGCGCCTTCGGCGGAATCAATCTTGATGGCCGCCTGGAAGTCACCGCTTTCCAGACCGAGCGCGTCGGCGGTCACCTCGACGGTAGCGGAGGTTTCGCCGGCCTTGATGGTGACATTCTTGGAGAAGTCGGCAGGGACTTCCTTCTTGCCGGACTGGATGTCAGCCTTGGCGAGTTTGACTTTCACGTCCGTGCTGGCAGCAGCGGAGAGGGTAAGCGTCACATTGGCCTTGAGGGCGTCTGAGAAGGAAGCGTCCGCGGAAATGGAGACGGTAGGAGTCTCCCCCTGGGGAGTTACGGGATCCTTGCTGGGATCGGGAGTGGGGGTTTTCGAGCAGGATGCGAAGATACCTGCGGCGAGGAGCATGACGCTCGCAAATAATACTGATTTTTTCATAATGTTATTATTATGGTTGATATTTGATTATTCCCATCCGGGATTCTGGGTAATCAGCCGGTTCTTGTCGATCTCCCGCTGGGGGATAGGGAAGAGATAGTGCTTGCTCGCATCGAACACGCGGGTCTGGAAGACAGGATAGGTGATGGTTCCGTCTTTCGCCACCCGGACCATGTGGACCTTCTTGTTATCTACTTTCTCGGCGATCTTCCAGCGACGGACATCCCAGAAGCGGTGGTTCTCGAAGCACAGCTCGATGCGCCGCTCATGACGGATCCTTTCCCGCATCTCTTCCTTGCTCAAACCGGTCGGGAGTTCGATGACATTGGCACGGCGGCGGATCACGTTGACCAGCTCCCGGACACGCGAGGTGGCGCCTTCCACTTCGTTCAGCGCTTCGGCGTAGTTCAGGTAGAGCTCGGCCGTACGCATGATGGCGAAGCGGCGGTAGGTCCACTGGACGTTGGTCACGAGGTTGTGGTTCTGGTCCAGGTACTTGTTGTTGAAGTAGTTGGTCCTGATGATGGAGCCGATGTTGATGTTGTCCGTACCGGTCTCGGAGATGTCGATCGCGCGGCCCTGCAGGGTAGCTCCGTTATACAGGATGCAGGAGTAGAACCGGTCTTCCCTGCCCTCCCAAGGTTTGAGGGGATTGTAATCCGTGGCCTTCGGGTTGATGATCTGGGTGTTGTCCTCGTTGTATCCGAGCACGGGAATCTCGCCGGTGGCCTTCATTTCGAAGTCGTCCACCATTTCCTGGATAGGGCCGTCCACGTTGAAGGCGCCATAGCCCAGCGGCATGGAGTAGAAATCCCACCAATAACACTCCATATGTTCCGAGTTCTTGGTCCAGATCACTTCGTTTTCAATGCCTTCCTTGTTGAAAAGGTCGCTGTATTTGAGGGCGAGGGTGTGTCCGGCTTCCTTCTCTGCCATCTGGAGCGCTTCGCGGCATTCGTCCGCGGCTGCCTCCCAGCGGTCAGGGTCGTTTTCCGGGTTCCAATAAGGACTGGCCCAATAGAGTTTCACCTGGGACTTGACGATCTTGGCCACGACTTTGGTGAAGCGGCCGAAGTTGGCGGCATCGTGCTTGAGCGGCAGGATTTCCTCCGCCTTGTCCATGTCGTCGAGCACCTGTTGGAGGGTCTCTTCAGCCGTCGCCCGCTTGATGCCCTTGATGGATTCCACCTGGCCGGGATCGAGGACTTCTGTAATGATCGGTACGCCGCCCCACTGCTTGAAGAGCAGCCAGTAGTAATAGCCCCGCAGGCCGTAAGCTTCGCCCAAGAGGCGTTTCTTACGGTCGGAACCGCCGCCGGCGCTCATATCCTCGGGGATGAGGTCGTAGTCCTTGATGAACATGTTGCATCTGCGGATGCACTCATAGTAGTCCTTCCAGTTGCGTTCCATCGGCATCCGGTTGGGGTTCCAGTTGCCGAGGTTGATGTCGAAAGGACTGGCGGGATAGCCGGAGCCCTGCTGGAAACCGCTCTCATCGGTGGCATCACCGAGCTTGTAACGGCCCGAAAGGTCTTCGGTATTGTACTGATAGTCCGGCAGATAGACATAAGCATTGTCCAGATACCGCTCGGCCGTCTCTATCTTGGAGAACATTTCCTCTTCGGTGAGGTTGTCTCCCGGTGCACGGTCGAGGAAATCGGTGCAGGAAACAGTCACTGCAAATGCGCCCAGAAGCGCTGCCGTATATTTCAGAAAACTCTTCATAGTCGTGAACATTTACAGGTCGAAACGAATTCCCATGTTGATGATACGCTGCAGCGGGTAGGGCAGGGTGCCGCTGCCGGCTGCTTCAGGGTCGCGGTCTTTGAGCCACAGGGTGTCCCATACGGCCACGTTCTGCGCGTTGATATAGACACGGGCGCTGGCTATCCTGATCTTCTGGAGGAAGGTGCGGGGAAGGGTGTACCCTATCTCGATATTCCTGAGTTTCAGGTAGTCCGTGCGCATGATGTTGTAGTCGCTGGCCTCCGTGTTGTTGGCCGTCTCATGGGCCACAGGCAGGAGCGCGTCGGGCGTGGCGGGCGTCCATCGCTGGAGGTTGATGATGCTGGAAGGATAGACGAAGAATCTGGCCCTTCCGCCCAGCGCTCCGCTGAACATGATGGAGAAGTCGAAGCCCTTGAAGTTGACGCCCATCGAAAGGCCGCCGGTGAATCTCGGGACGGAGGATATCGTCAGCGGCACCCGGTCGTCCGGATCGATCTTTCCATCCTTGTTGACATCTTCGTATTTGATGTCACCGGGGATGACGGGACCGAAGACCTGGGAAGGACTGTTGTCAATCTCTTCCTGGCTCTGAAACAGGCCCAGGGAATGGTAACCGAGGGCGGTACCGATTTCATATCCGCGAAGGTCCTGATACTCGAACTTCGGCGTAGGCTGGTCATTCTCCAGGACGGTGTTCTTGGCCCAGGTACCCTGGAGGTTGGCGAACATCGACAGGTCGGAAGTGAGCCGTTTGTTGAACCGGATCTCCGCCTCGACGCCGTGGTTGAACACCTTACCGGAGTTACGGGGAGCAACGACCGCGATACCCACATAGTCGGGCACGCTGCCGGCCTCGGTGAGGATGTTGTCACGCATCTCGCGGAAGTAGTCCACCGTGAAGTTGAAGGAGTTGTCCTTGAAGAGGGAGAGGTCGAGGCCGATATTCATCTTCCTGGCCTTTTCCCACGTCACATAGGCATTTCCGAAACGGGTCTGGTTGTGTCCGCCGGCAGCCATCGTACCGCCGTTGGTGGTACCGAAGTAGTAACCACTGGGGAAGATGGAGCCCAGACCGCCGCCGGGGCCGAATTCGGTGATGAACAGGAAGCGGGAACCGCCGATCTTGTCGTTACCGACCACGCCGTAGGAGCCCCTGATCTTCAAGATCTTCAGCCAGGAAGGGGCATGCAGCCAAGGCTCTTCGCTGACCACCCAGCCTGCGGAGAATGCAGGGAACACGCCATAACGTCTTCCGGGAGGGAAGTTTTCGGAACCGTTGTAACCGATGTTGCCTTCGAGGAAGTACCGGCGGGCCCAGTTGTAGGTGACACGGCCGGAAAGTCCCTGATATGCATAGCTGTATTCCGAGCTCTGGAGGTCCTTGATGGTCCGGTTCGCCAGGATCTGGGCATTCAGCTGGTGCTTGCCGAAATCCCTGTCATAATTCAGCCGGACGTCGAGATAGGTGTACCGCTCGGCATATCCGCCGGTGCTGGCGGTCAGGCGGCCGTCGGTGGTGTAGTCCTGATAGACGTCTTCCCCGTCAATATTCTTGCCCCTGTACCAGTAGGACTCGAAATCCTGGCTCCATTGGCGGTTGAGGTTGGAGGTATTCTCGAAGCTGAAATAGGCCTGGATGCTCAGACCCTTGGTGATGAAGTCCAGCTGGTGGCGGGCGGAAATCGTACCGTTCATCACGTTGGTGCCGTTGTTATAGTAACCGCTGCGGGTGATGAGACCGTACGGGTTTCCGGGCTTGAACGGGATTTCCAGAGAGGAACCTGCGGCGAGCGTGCCGTTGGGGTTGAAGATGGCCTGGGTGCCCGGGAGACGGCTGGTGATCTGGCCGAAAATGTAAGGGAAGCTGTAGCTCGGTCCTACCCGCGTCTCCAGACGTCCGGCCAGGTCGATGCGGATGTTGAGCATCTTGGTGGCCTGGAAGTCGATGTTGGAACGGAAGTTATAACGGTCGTACTTGGACTTGACGCCGTAGTTGGCCTCGAATTCGTCTTCGTGGTTGAGCAGCGTTCCCTGGCGGATGTAACTACCTGATACGAAGTAGTTGATCTTGTGATTCTTGCCGGCGGTACCGGAAATGTTCACATTGTATTGCTGCTGCCAGGAGTGGTCTTTCAGCACGACGTCGAACCAGTTGGTGTTCGGATACAGGTAGGGGTCGGACCCGTCCTTGATGATCTGGAGGACTTCCTCGGTGTAGCGCAGAGGCAGTCCGTCGTTGGCGTCCTTGGCGCGGTTGTAGAGGGCCTGCTCATAGGAGCTCATGGTCTGGGGCAGCCGGATGGGCTGCTGGAGGGCCTGCTGGACCGTGAAGGAAATCTTCGGCCGCTCGTCTCCGCCGCCTCGCCTTGTCGTGACGACCACGACGCCGTTGGCGCCCTGGATACCGTACAGGGAGGATGAGGAGGCATCCTTCAGGATGGTGATGGACTCGATTTCATTGGCATCGAGCATATCGAAGTCAGCCTTGTTGCGGGGCAGACCGTCGATAACCACGAGCGGGGCGCTGGAGCCATAGGTACCGAGGCCTCTGACGTACAGCGAAGAGGCATCCGCGCCCGGTTCGCCGGAGTACTGGACGGTGAACAGGCCGGGAAGTTTGCCGGCCAGGGCGTTGGAGATGTTGGCCACCGGGCTCTGGACCAGTTCCCTGGTCTGGATGGTGGAGATGGCGCCGGTGATGGACCTTCTGGTCTGGCGGTTGTTCATACCCACCACGACGACTTCTTCCAGGACATTGGCCTCGTCACGCAGGACGATGTTCAGGGTCTGGGAGCCCGGCGTGATCTGGAGTTCCCAGGGCTGATAGCTCAGCGCGGAAACACACAGGGTGCCTTCTTCCACCGAAGGGGTGAAGGAGAACTTACCGTCGAGGTCCGTGGTCGTGGCGGAGCGGGTGCCCTTGATCCAGACGGCCGCCCCGACGACAGGTTCCCCCCGCATGTCGAACACGGTACCCGAGACGACGTTTTTCTTGGTCTTCTCCTTGCCGGGACCGCCGTTGTCGTCTTTCGGAAGGTTCTCTTTGGTAATCACCACGATAGTACCTTTGACTTCGAACTTGAAAGGAGGACGTAGCACTTTGCCAAGTACCGATTCCAGAGGTTCGCTGTCAAAAGAAGCGCTTACAGCCGGGGCGTTCCGAAGGTCACCCGGCTCGTAGATGAACGAGCAGCCGGTCTGACCGCCTATTTCCTTGAGGACCTTCTCAAGGGGCTCGTTCACAAACGTCTTGGTTACGGTCTGGGCCATGACGGCAGGGATGGCTGCCGCCGCGAGCAAGACCGTGACAAGAACTTTCTTGAATAGGGTTTTGAACATATTGAACGGTTAATTATATGGTTTCTACGATATATCCGCCGTTTTCGTCCCTGTGCCATTTGACAGGGCATATATACGAGATGGCGTCGAGGATATTGGGAATGGATTCCTTGATATTGAGGATGATGGCGAAGGGTTTGACGCCCTTGCCGCCGCCGATATAGGTGATTTTGTTCCCCGAGAGGGCGGATATCCGGCCGAGCAGGTCGGGCAGGGCGATGGAGGAATACACGAGGGTACCTCCGAGCCAGCTCGTGCGGCTGCTGACGTCGCCGGCGTATTTTTCCAGTTTATCCTCGACGGTGTTGTAGGAGAGGATTTCACCGGGCTGCATCAGCACCGACGCGGAGGCGTTCGAGAAGGCGATGCTGCCTTCGAGCAGCGCCGCTTCGATCCGTCCTTCGGAAGGATAGGCGCTGGCGTTGAAACGGGTGCCGAAGACGGTGATTTCGTTGCCATCCATTTTCACGATGAAGGGCTTGGCGGGATTGTGACGGACATCGAAAAAGCCTTCGCCCTGGAGGCTGACCGTGCGGTTGCCTTTCATGTAATCGTCGCTGTAGCTCAGCCGGGAGGCGGCGTTGAGCCAGACGACGGTGCTGTCCGGGAGAATGACTTTCGTCTGCTCACAGAAGCGGGTCTCTACGGTGAAGATGTTGGATTCCGGCTCCGTCGCAGGGGCCATATTCTTGCGGCCCAAGGGGATGAACACCAGCAGCAGGATGGCTGCGGCCGCGGCCGTCCATGCGCAGGCACGTTTCCATGCGCGCATGCGGATGCGAGAGCGCAGGGCCTTGAATGCGCGGACCTGCGCCAGGGTGGGAATGCTATTCTGTTTCCACTCCTGTTCCCAGCTTCTGAAGGCCGCCGCATTTTCCGCGGATTCCTGGAGGAATGCACGGATCAAGGCGGCGTCAGCGTCTGATGCCTTACCGGAGAAATACTTGAAACAGAGGCTTTTAATGTTTTCGTTCATGTACGCAAATAGGTGAGTCTCTATTATTAAAACGATTTTAATCGTTTCTACCCTACCTCTGCGTACAGAAAAAAATCAGTCGATGGCCTGGTGAAGAATTTTCAGTGCCTTGGTGATGTGCTTTTCAACGCTCTTGAGCGAGATGCCCAGGCGTTGGGCGATTTCCTTGTTGCTCAGTCCTTCCCGACGGCTGAGGGAGAAAACCTCCCGGCATTTCGGCGGCAGGGAGGCGATCGCCTGGTTCAGGGTCTTGTCCAGTTCGTCCTGGATGAGCAGGGCGTCGCTGGTAGAGAAATCCCCGGAGAAATCTTCCAGGGTGAGCTTTTCCAAATCCTCGCCGGGGAACTGCTGGCCCAGGATACGGTGCTTGACGCTCAGGTGTTTCAGCTGGTCCAGGCAACGGTTTCGAGTCATTGTAAAAAGGACACCTGACCACTGCGGCGCGTCCTGCCCCTTATACTTTTCCCAAAAGCGTATGAATACGTCTTGGACAAGGTCTGCTGCCATATCCATATCCTGTATTACCCCCCCCGTGTATGCAACGAGACGGGGAGAGCAGGAATAATAGAGCTTCTCGAATGTGTCCTTGTCCAATACCATGGCTTACTTGAGGGCTGCGCTGAACAGGAGGTCCGGCTTGTGGAAGTCGGGGGATTTGTCTGCGGTGGGGACGGCGGAATACCAGTTGACGCTGCCGTCAGGCCGGAAATCGGCCCTGAAAACGCCCATGCGGAAGCCTTTCTCCAGGTCGATGCCCAGGTCGGTGAGTTCCTTCCGGGATACCCGGCCGGAAACGATATAACTGTCGTCCTCGATCCGGGTCAGGACCTCCATCGTGTCAAAGTCCCAGTCATAGTCGAATTCCCGGTAGTATTTCGCCTCGTAGTCCATGATGTTCCCCGCCGGATCGATTTCGGCGCAGTAGTATATGTCCATTTCCTCCCGGGGGCTGAAAAAGACTTCCACCCGGTCTTCCGGATCGACGTCCCTTTCCCCGGTGTACGGCACGGTCAGCGTCAGGGTGGGCTCATTCACCTCGAAGAAGAAATAGAAGAAATCCTGGTCCGTGAAACAGCGGAAACGGGTGTCGTCATCCAGTCCGTCCCAAGGGGCATGCAGTCCGTCGATAGCGGCTCCATCTGTGATGATGAACACATTACGCTGCCCTCTGCAGCACATGGAAACGGCCAGCGCCGTCATAAAGATTAGCATCAATCGTTTCATAGCTACGGGTTTTCGTCATCCAAAATAAGACTTTCAACTTATCGGGTGATCATTCCTTATTGCAAATATGTGATTTTTTTTCAAAAAGCAAAAGTGTATTTTTGATTTTTTCAAAAGAAAAAGCGGGGCCCGCAGGCCCCGCCATTCATCAAATGCGTAAAATTATTTCACGGCTTTGAAGGTCTTCTTGGCAACCTCGAAGTTGACGTCGAAGTCATAGTCGCCACCATAGTACTTGGTCTCGTGGGTGATACCGTTCGTGGCCTTGTCGAACTCATATTCGTAGGTAGCCTTGGAATCGCGGTCCTGCCACTTGGCCTCGGTGCAGACCTTGACGGAGCTGCGGCCGAACAGACCGGTCTCATAGAACAGACGGGAAAGGCCGGCATCCTCGGAATAGGAGGTGTGCAGGTCAGCGACATTGTCCGTGCTGTTGTATTTGTGCTCTTTCAGACGGCTTCCGTCACGGCTCCAGGTGAAGATGTTACCGTTCTGGATGACATATTCGGTCTTCACTTCACCGTTCTTGCTGGCCTTGATCTGATAGCCATCGGCATCATACTCATAGGTCCAGGTCTCGGCCGGGTCGGCAGTGTTGTCCACCATCTTGGTGCAGAGGAGCTTATCGTTGAGCGTCAGCTGATACTTCACGATGTCTTCGTTCTCCTCGACCAGCACGTCGCAGGATTTGAAATCTTCGGTGTAGTCGAAGATATAGCTCGCGGCCTTATCGCTGTTCTTCAGGGCAAGGACACGGCCATAGTCGTCATACTCGAATTCCCACTTGGTCTCACCGATGCGGACGGCCTTCCAGTCATTCTCCTCGGGCCAGTCGCAGACAGCCTCGATGTACGCAGTCTTGACAATCTTCTCGACCGTCGTCTCCACCGGAGCCGGGTCTTCAGACACAGTCGGGGTCTCGGAAGGATCGGCAGGCTTGTCCTTGTTGGGATCGACAACCTCTTGGTTGGCCGGCTTGCAGCCCACCATCATGATGGCTGCAACTGCAAAAATAGAAAATACTTTTTTCATAATGTGTTGATTAAAAAGTGAATAATGATTTATAATTGTCCAAACATCTGAGTAAATCCGCTGCCGCGTCGCCTGTGCCCTTGGCTACCCGATACTGAAAATCGGCGCCGGAGCGTTTGCAGGAGGCATACAGGGCTCCGGAGCAGCGGTAGAATGTGCCGTCATCCGTATTGAGAATCACATAGTCCTCGCCGGAGGCCGTCTGAGGGGCTTCCGGGGTCGAGGCATCGAAGAAATACAGCTTGGCGAAGGCCTCTTTGCACGCAAAGACCTCGTCGCCGGCCGTTCCTATGGCCAGCGCCTGCCTGGAAGTCGCCGGATAGGCGGCCTCGGCAAAGCGGTTGGCCTGATGGAGGGAAATATCCCAGGGCACGATGGCGCAGGCGGCGTACTCGGCTCTGAGGCTCAGGACGGCAACGACATCCGAGATACCCGGATAGGCTTCATGGAACACATACAGCACGGTGCCGGTGCCGTCGGCCGCGTAGCGTTCCGACTTCCAGGCGCCGGCGGGGTCCCTTTCCACATCCGGGACCTCGGGCACGGTCAGGGATTTCCCCGGCCATGAGGTGCCGCCGTTCATATAGAAGGAAAACATCGGCAGAACCTCGTCCAGGGAATTCATCCAGTAGGTCGAAGTATGGCCTCCGTTGTTGACCCTGTACTCGTGGGCAAACCCTCGGTCGCGCAGCAGGACATGCAGGGAATCGTTGGCAATCAGGAGCTGCTCTTCGTCATCCCCGCAGGTAAAGAACCATTTCACGCTCTCCAGCCCCGGCCTGTTCTCCTCCGCGAAGACATAATAGGGGCAATGCGCCTTGTAATAGTCGGTCAGCCGGGCCGGACCGGTCTCCCCTTTCCCGCCGAAAATGCCGCCCCACTGGCTGTTCCAGCCCTTGGAGGATTCCGTCATGTACTGGGCGTCGGTACGGAAAGACATCGACAGCGGCGCACTGGCACAAAACAGGTCGGGGTTCTTGCCGGCCAGCACCCAGGCGCCGAAACCGCCCATCGAATAACCGGTGATGCAGCGATGCTGTTTGTCCGCCACGGTCCGCCAGGTCGCGTCGATATGGGGGACGAGCTCCTGGACAAACATGTCCATATAGGGGAAGGAGCCGTCGAATTTATTGACATAATAGCACTGATAGCCCATCGGATAGACATAAATCATGTCTTCCAGGCCCTGCCCTTCCAGCAGCTTGATGCGCTCGGCGGCGTGCAGCCACTCCCCGTTCCAAGAATTCTGGTCATCGCCCAGGCCGTGCAGCATATAGACCACCGGATAGCGGCGGTCCGGGCTCTCTTCATAGTCCCGGGGCAGCAGGACGGAATAGCGGATATCCGTATCCAGCACCTGGCTGTGCAGAATCTGGTCGCGCTGATACCGCGTGAAGACGGGTTCCGCAGAGGGCTCTTCCGAAGGCTCGGATGAAGGTTCTTCCGAGGGTTCCGGGGAAGGCTCGGCGGAGGGGTCCGTCCCCTGCGCCGCCTTACCGCAGCCACAGGAAACCAGCAGGGCCCATGCACAGAGCGAAGTCAGTGATATGAATTTGATTCGGTTCATTGTTTGTCGTAAACCACGATTTCGGAAGCGTACAGCTCATAGTCCGGATGAGGATTTTCCACCTTGAGCGTCAGGGTGTGGGCACCGCTTTCGAAACAATAGGCAGAAAAGATTTCGTATTTGCGGGTGATATAATCGACCGGCATCCGGAAGCGCTCCACTTCCTTGCCGTCCAGCAAGGCGGTCACCTGCGCGACGTACGAGTCATCGGCATGTCCTGTCTTGCGGACACTGCCCTCGACGACGATGCTGTTGCCGTTGAATGCGATTTCTGCGCTGTCTGTGAATGCCAGTTTCAACACGCGTTTCTCCACAGGACGGATACCCTCGAAGCTCTGTTCATAGCGAACGGCGCGAGGCTCCTGTACTGAAAAGATGCATTTGCCTTCGGAAATGTTGCTTTCCGGCAGGGCCTTGAATATCAGGTCATAATTGGACTGGAACACCTGCTCCAGGCTGAGCGAGGTGTAAGGGAAAGGGATATCCTTGATACGCTGCGCCCCTTTCTTCCAGACCTCGGGGATGGCGTCGTAGCCATACATCACGCCCAGGATGCCGGCAGCGGAAGCCGGATTGCAGTCGGAGTCCTCTCCGCAGCGGGTGGCGATGTCCATGGTGCGGGCGAAGTCGCCGCCGCCATACAGCAGGCCGATGACGACATAGGCGGCATTGATGGTGGCATCGATGTCAAAGCCGTTCCAGACCCCTTCCGGGCAGCCCACATCGTTGGCATGGTGCTCCATCACCTCGAACCAGCAGCGCTTCCAGTCCTTCGGATATTTCCGGTGGAAGGCGACCACGTCCGAAATGGTGCTGTGGAACTTGGTCCCTTCGGGAATGGTCCGCAGGGCCTCATCGACCAGCAGGGGGATATCCGTGCAGACGTAGGCCAGGCTGTAAAGCGCACTGATAAAGACCTCGCCGTACCAGCCGTCGCCGTAATTCATGATATGCCCGATGCGGTCGCAGGCCCGGACGGCGTCTTCGACCCGGCCCGGATAGAGCATGCCGATAAAGTCGGCCTCAATCTGGAAATCGATGTCGTCGGCGTGCGGGTTGTATTTCCAATGCCCGGACTCGGGCGCCCCCCTGCCATTCAGGATATTGTACCTGGCGGCCTGGTTGGCATGCCAAAGTTTGTAATCGGCATGGGCGAAGGCGTCGGCGAACAGCTCCGCAGGGGCGTCAATGCCATGACGGACCATGATTTCCAGGAAGGTCAGGTCCATATAGACATCGTCATACAGCCCCGGGTCCCCGATAAAGGTATCGTAGATATAATCGTCATACCAGGGAATGGGAATATCGTCGGCAATCAGCCCGCCCTTGTATTTGAACTCGGTCGGACCGCCGTAGGTGCAGCCGATAGTCTGGCCGTACCAGCCGCCCTTGATTTTGTCCGCAAGCGTCGCCGCGTCCAGCGTGACGGTCTCCCCATAAGGGATGGCAGCGCGCTGCGAACAGCCCACAAGCAGCAGGAAGGCGGCGTATAGGAAGATTTTTCGCATATCAGTTGTGGTAATAAGGGTCCGTATTGCAGGTAGCGCTATAATACTGGATGGCATTGATGCGCAGCAGGTAGGTGGACGGGTCGGGGTTTCTCCAGACCATCTTCACGGTATGCCGGCCTTCCGGCAGGCCGTATTTCCAGGCCGGTTCCAGCTTGCGGGACGTGCCGCGCATGGGCAGGAATGCGACCTGGTCGAGCTCGCCGTCTATCCAGACTTCCACCTCAGCTACATAGTCGTCATCCTCTTCGGCCAGCGCGAATACCTCCGAGCCGACATGTTTTTTGGACACCCGGGCCGCATAGTCGGGGGTAATGCCGCGCAGGCAGACCAGGTTGCCCCAGATGACAAAGCCGTTGCCGCTGAAGTCGAAGCTGTATTCCTTTTCCATCCAATCGTCCTTCTGGTCGCGGTACAGGGGCCAGGTGTCGATGAAATTCTGTTCCAGGGGAAGCACCTGGGGGCGGGAAACCGGGATATCCACGCTGTTTTCGCGGACCGCCCCGCCGTTCTTTTCAATCAGTTCCAGGGCATGGCGGAAGGAATATTCCGAGCCCTTGGCCAGCGAGACGTCGGTCCCCTCGAAATCGGCCTCCCAGATATCCATGACCGGATTTTTCCAGAAGTCCGGTATCCCTTCCAGGCCCAGGACGACGCCCAGCACGCCGCCCACCGTGGCGGGGTTGCAGTCGGAATCCTGGCCGCAACGGGTGGCGATTTCCAGGGATTTCCCGAAATCTCCGCCGCCGTACAGCAGGCCCATGGCGACATAGGCCGAATTCAGTTTGGCGTCGATGTCAAAACTCAGATAGACGCCTTTCGGGCAGCCCATGTCGTTGCCCCATTTTTTCAGGAGCTCAAACCAGCTCTGCTTCCAGTCCGCCGGATAGCGCTTGTGGAGCAGGCGGACGTCGTTGACGCACTGCCAGAAGGTACTCTCTTCGGGAATTCCTTCCAGGGCCATGTCCAGAATCCGGGCCGGGTCGCTCTCCACGAAGGCGGCACTGTACAGGCCCGCCACGAAAGCTCCGCCGTAGAATCCGTCCCCGCTGTTCATGATATGCCCCACGCGCTGGGCAATCTCCAGAGCCTGAGGGACCATACCCGGGGCCATCAGCCCGATAAAGTCGGCCTCAATCTGGAAGTCCAGGTCATCCGCATGGGGATTGTTCAGCCAGCTGCCGGAGGCCGGCGGCATGATGCCCTGGCGGATATTGTAGCGGCCGGCCTGGTTGGCATGGGCCAGGTGATAGGGCGCGTAGGCGAAACGAATGGCCAGGGAATCGGTGCTGACATCGAGCCCCATCTGCTCGAAGGCTTCCGCAAAGGTGAGGTCGTTGTAGATATCGTCGAACAAGCCGGGCTTGCGGTCCCACCAGTGCTTGACGTAGCCTTCTCCCCAGGAGACGGGCTGCTGGTCGGGAATCAGCGTACCGCAGTATTTGAACTCGGTCGGAGCCCCATAAACCACACCGATGGTCTGCCCGGCCCAGCCGCCCATAATTTTGTCCATCAGGACCTCTCGGTCCAGGGTGACGACCTTGGACTGCGGCGCGGGAGCGCAGGCTGCGGCAAGCAGCAAAAGGGCAATCAAGCTATTGTGCTTCATAGAATTGCAGTTCAGTTATGGAGATAAAGGAGGATACGTCCTTGGTGTATTTGTTCCAGTGCTGCTCCACCTTGTCATGACCGATAATCCGCAGGGCGGTGGTGGTCACGGGCGCGAAACGGAAGAGGAACTCGCCGTTGTGCGGCTGGATAAACACGGCGTCGCTCCCGGGCAGGGCCGGCGAGATGGAGGCCTCTATGGGCTGCCAGTCGCCGGCCGCATCCATGTATTCCAGATGCATGTCGCTGTACCAGCCGCCGAATTCCTCCAGTGTGCCATAGTGGAAGGCTGCCATATCTACGGTCACCGGACTGTCCCAGCGGTAGCCGAACCAGTCCTGCTTGGGGGCGTTGCTCTTTTCGGAAAGCGAATAGAAGGATGCGCCCGGGCCCTCCAGCACGCCGTCATTGATGACCTCAACGCCGGGTGCGCGGTAGGACTTCCCGATGGTGGTCCAGCAGGAGTCCAGCGTCGCATTGTCCGTCGTCCGGGAGAGCGCCAGGATTTCCGCCGCCTGCGGGGCCAGGTTGCGGCCGCGCACGACCAGGTCGAAATCCTTCGTGAGCGTGGCCTTGCCGTCGCTCAGGCTGAGGGTAATCCGATAGTCGCCGGGCTTGTCCGTACAGCCGGTCAGCCGGCTGCCTTCCAGGCGAAGGCCTTCGGGCAGGGTGCCGCCGGTCAGCGCCCATTTGTATTGGCGATTGGTCACGCAGGCGAAATCATACTCCACAGGCTCGCCCGCGACAATGCGCGGAGCCGGACCGACGCAGAATTCGAGCGGGGCCTGGAAGCTTGCCCGCGTATTGATGCGGTAAATCACTTCCCCGTTCTCCTCCCGGACGGAGCCGCCACGGGCCAGGATGACTTTCTCGGCCAGCACGACGGTCCGCTCGATTAAATCCTCGATGGAGGCGTCGGGCATATCGTAGCGGGTGACATTGATATAGCGGTCATTGAAGGGCTTGGTCCAATGCTCGAAGGGCATGCTGCGGTCCGTCGGCACGGAACCGACGCCGTTGATGACGCCCAGCAGGCCGCAGATGGTTGCGGTCTGGTTGTCGCAGTCGAAGCCCAGGGCGCAGCCGATATTGAGGGTCTTCTCGATATCTCCGCCGCCATACAGCAGGGATAGAATGCCCATGGCGCCGTTCAGGTCGGCATTCCAGATGGCCTTCGTGGCGTCCGGTTCTTGGAAATACAGTTCGTCGGCAATGACCTTGCGCGCCGCCTTCCAGTCTTCGGGATATTGCTTGTACAGGGCGATGCACTCGTCCATAATGGCCCGGAAACGGTCCTGCGCGGGCAGGTATTCCTTGGCATGGGCGATGAGGATGGGGATGTCGGACTCGAAGAAAGCCTCCGAATACATGACCCCATAGACGACCGTCGGCGACGTGGCCCAGTCGTCAGAGGTGATGCGGGCCGCCCAGTCGGAAATTCCGGCCGCATAGGCAGGCATGCCCGGAGCCGTATAGGCCCAGATTTCGTTAATCAACTGAGGGTCAATCTGGAACCAATGCGGATTGTAGCGCTTGTCCCCGGTGAACGGCGGAGTCAAGCCGTGGTGCATCAGGCCCAGGGCGGCCCGGTTGGCCAGCCACACGCGGTCGCGGATGTGGTACATCCAGCCTTCCTTCACCTGCGCATAGGTCGGGTCGATGCCATATTTCTCCATCATCATCAGATAGAGATATTCCACATCGGTGTCGTCGTCGGAGAAGGCCCCATCGACGGCCGTCATCTTGCGCATGGCCTTGTTCCAGACGAAGGGCCCTTCGCCCGGTTCTTCCACAAACTTGTTTTCGTATTCCAGGCCGTATATATTGCCGACCATCTGGCCAATCCAGGCTCCGGCAATCTTGTCTTTGAGCTGTGTGCGGGTAATCTCCTGATACCGGCCGCCGCACGAGACGGCGAGCAGGAGCATCCCCAGTAAAATGAGCTTTTTCATCATTGTTATTCGCTGTCAGTCGGTGAACTGTATCCGGGGTTCTGGGTCAGATTGGGGTTGGCCCCGCGGATTTCTTCGGGAATCGGAAGGAGCAGTTCCCGCTCCTCGCCGGCGTCTTTCGCCCACCATTTATCCAGGTATTTTCCGAAACGAATCAGGTCCTGACGGGCCCAGCCTTCCATGCAGAGCTCATGCTGGCGCTCCCACAGGAAGTTGTCCGGCGTCAGCTCGGTCGCAGTCATGGGAGCCAGGCCGGCACGGGTACGGATTTGCTGGAATTCCGGCACGGCGGCGGCTTCCGCCGTCTTGCCTTGACGCATCAACGCCTCCACATACATCAGCACCACGTCGGCATAGCGCATGGTAATGAAGTCGTTTTCCATACTGACGCTGTAGCCGGTCAGGCTGCCGTCATCCTGGTAATCCCATTTGACAATCCGGGCGCCGTCACGACGGGACAAGCCCTTGATGTACTTGTCTTCCGGAATGTCGATATCTTCCAGGACATAGTCCTCATAGACCGGTTCGCCCTTGCGGTTTACGCCGATGGCGATGCGCCAGGGGGCTCCGCTCTTGTCATAGACCTGCCCATAGAGCCAGGTGTCGGATTTGCGCTTGTCGGCCGCGTCATACGAGGCCATGAAATCCGGCTGGCCGATGAAGGAGCCGTTCCACGTGCCGCTGACATTGAAGAGTTTCTCCATGTCGGCGTTCAGGGTCATACACCAGATATAGAAGGCATTCCGGTCGGAAGTGGTGATGCCGGTGCTGTACGGAATGGCGAAAATGGACTCCGAGGAATTCTCGTTGTGGACCGTGAAATTCTCCTTGTAGGTCTTGGTCAGCTGATAGTTTCCGCTTTCCATGATTTCCTTGCAGACGGCCTCCGTCTCGCTCCACATTTCCCGGTCTATCCAGACTTTGGCATTCAGGTACATCTTGGCCAGCAGGAAGCGGGCCATGCCCTGGGTTGCGCGGCCGTATGTCGCGGCGGAAGGCTTCTCGGGAAGCAGCGGCAGGCTCTCGGTGAGTTCCTTGACGATGAAATCGAACATGAAGGCTCGGTCCTTCACCTCCGGCAGTCCGGTCTGGGCCTTGTCCACGGAATATGCCGCCTTGCCCCAGCAGTCGATGGCCATCATGTAGCAATAGGCCCGCAGGGTCCGCATTTCGGCCACGATGCCTTCCTTCGCCTCGTTCATCTCGCCGGCATGCTGCACTTCGTAGATGACGTCGTTGCAGGCGGCTATCGTGTTGTAGCAGAACTCCCACGACGTGCGGAGCAGCTTGTTGTTGGTCTGCATGCGATGGGTATGGAGCTCCCGATAGCGGGGTTCCGTCCAGGAACCGTTATAGGACCGGGGGACGGCTATCTCGTTGCCGAGCTGCATGACCATGGTCCACATGCTTTGTTCGACACCCCAGTTCTGCAGCAGGGTATAGGGACGGGCGCTGTAGATTTTCAGCTGGTCTTCGTTGGCAAAGAATTCCTCTTTGGGCAATTGGGAGAAAATCGTCTCGTCCAGGTTGGTGCAGGCCGGCATGGCCAGCATCGTCATCACGATGAGAATGAGTATTTTTTTCATATCGCCGCAGAATTAGAAGGTTAATGAGGCACCCAGGGTGAACACCCTCGTCCGGGGATAATAGGTCAGCGGGGCGATACCCGGGGCCAGGCCACCCAGCGAGACTTCAGGATCGACGCCGCTGTAGCCCGTCAGGATGAACACGTTCTGGGCCGTCGCATAGACCCGCAGCCCCTTCAGGTAAGGGTTGTTCATCGGGATATCGTAAGCGACGGAGACATTGTCCAGCTTGAGGTACGTCGCGCTTTCGAGATATTTCGAGGAATAGACCACGCTGCCGGTGAACTGCTGCTCGTTCAGCCAGGTGTTCTGGATATTCTGAAGGCCCAGGTTGGTGATGTTTTCATAGACACCGCGCATCTGGTTCAGCACCTTGCCGCCAATGGCGGCGCGCAGGGTGGCGCTCAGGCTGAAATGGCCGTAACGCAGGCTGTTGCTCCAGCCCAGGTTGAAATCCGGGAAGGCGCTGCCGAGCCGGACCCATTCGTTCTCGTCTTCGGTGGAGACGACGGCATTGCCGACCTCGTCCACGCCCTGATACAACGGGCCGTAGAAGCTGCCCAGGCTCTCGCCTTCCTTCAGGCGCTGGGTATAGGCGCCGAGCGGGGTGTTCACCCAGCCGATGCGATAGTCCTGGTCCTTGAACTCTTCGTTGGTGAATTTCACCAGCTTGTTGTTGTTGCGGGAGAAAATCAGGGTCGTATTCCATTCGAACTGCTCCGTCTTGACGGGGACGCCGCCCAGGGTCACCTCGATACCGCTGTTGCTGATGGAGCCGACGTTGGTGAACAATGTCTTGTAGTCATACGGAGGCACCGGCACGGCATAGTGGTAGAGCAGGTCCGTGGTCAGGCGATAATAATAGTCGATGGTGGCGGTAAGGCGGCCATTGAAAACGGATGCGTCGATACCGACGTTGAACTCGGCCTTCTTCTCCCAGCCCAGGTTCGGGTTGGCATTGTTGGCCGGCACATAGGTGTTGTACCATTTTCCGCCCGAATAATATTTGCCGTTGGTGGCCATCAGCAGCAGAGACTGATAGTTGCTGAAATCCTGGTTGCCGGTGACACCGTAACCGGCGCGCAGCTTCAGCTCGTCCAGCCAGCCCACATCTTTCAGGAAAGGCTCCTGGCTGATGCGCCATCCCAGGCTGACGGCCGGGAACCAGCCCCATTTGTGGTCCTTGCCGAAACGGGAAGAGCCGTCCCGGCGCAGGGATACGGACAGCAGGTAGCGGTCTGCATAATTGTACATGGCCCTGCCGAAGAAGGCGATGTACCGGCTGCGGCTGCGTTCGGAATCCATGCCGGCCATGCCGTCCTGGAGCGCGTAGCCGGACCCGATGTTGTCCGTCTTGAAAAGGTCCGTATCGAAGCTGTAGTTGTCCATATAGGAGGAGCGGTCGTTGCGTTCCTGCCAGGTATAGCCAAGGACGGCCTGCACATGGTGGTCGCCGAAGTTGCCGGAATACTGCAAGGTGCTCTCATACTGGAGGTTGCTGCCGACGGCGTTACTGATTTCAGCCGTACCCTTCTTGCCGGTTTCCCCGGGATAGTAGCGGGTCTTGTAATCGCGGCTTTCGTAGCGTTCGCTGTTGAAGCTGATGAAGTTGTCCCACTTGAGGCCCTTGACCGGCTTGATGTTCAGGGTTGCGCGGCCGTTGACGCCCATCAGGTCGATGTCCGTCTCGCCCGTCCGCTCGTTGAGCATGGCCACGGGATTGTAGTAGTCCATGGCGGAAATGGTGAAATAGCCTCCGTTGTCCTTGTCGTTAGGGTCGTACACCGGTTCCGTCGGGTTGTGGAAGAAGGCCTGGCGGAAAATGCCGGAGCGGGTACCATTGTACTGCCGCTTGCCGTAAGTCAGGTTGTAATCCAGCGTCAGCCAGCCCTGGAGGGCCTCCTGGTGGATATTGGTCTTGAACAGATACTTGTTCGCATCGTTGTTCTTGAGCAGGCCCTGGTTCCTTTCGATGTTGACGACGGTCCGGTGCGAGAATTTGTCGCTGCCGCCGGCAATGGCGAGGCTGTGCCGATGGCTGAACGGGGTGCGGGTCACCTCCTTGAACCAGTCGGTTTCCGCTCCGTACAGGTAGGATTCCGGGCTGCTGACATGGACGCTCACCGCGTCGCTGAACTGTTTGGCCGTCAGCGGAACGGCGCGAGAGAGAACGGTCTGCACGGAGACCTGGCCGTCATACTCGACGCTGGTCCGGCCGGCGCGGGCCCGTTTGGTGGTGATGATGATGACACCGTTCGTACCGCGCGTACCGTAAATGGCTGCGGCGGAACCGTCCTTGAGCACATCCATGCTCTCGACTTCCTGGAAGTTGATGCTGCTCAAATCGGCATCTACCACGCCGTCGATGATGATGAGCGGTCCCTGACCGGCGCTGAGCGTGTTGGTACCGCGCAACAGGATCTCGAAGGAGCCATTCGGGTCGGCGCCATTGGGGTTGGTAATGGTCAGACCGGCCACCTTGCCCTGCAACATGCCGGCGGGGCTGAGGAAGGCGCCCTTGTCGAAGTCTTCGCTGCGCAGGCTGGAGACGGACCCCGTCACCTCTTTCTTGGTGGTCGTACCGTAACCGATGGCGACCGCCTCGTTCAGCACGGTCGCGGCGGCCGGGGTCATGCGGACGGGATATACGGCGGCATCCCCGACGGTGAACACGAAGTCATCGTATCCCAGGAAAGAGACCGTAACCTCTTCGCCCTTGGCGGCTTTCAGGCTGTAGTTGCCGTTGTTCTCAGTCAGGGCATAGGCCCCGCTGCCCGTTACGAGGGAGGCCCCGGCCAGGGCTTCTCCCTTTTCATCGACAACCTTGCCGCTGATGCGGCCCTGCCCCCAGGCGGACAGGCTGCCGACCAGGAGGAGTGTCGTCAATATAGTTCGGAAAGTTCTCATAATCAGCTCATTATTGATTTCCAGCCACCACGATGCAAGCCAAGCCTGCCACAAAGAGGGCGAACATCAGCGCCAGCAAGCCATAGACTTTCTTGTCCGATCCCTTGAACTCTTTCCAGACGAAGACGCCCCAGATGGCAGCAATCATCGGCGCACCCTGGCCCAGGGCATAGGAGACGGCCGCACCGGCCTTGCCGGAAGCGATATAGCTGAAAGCCGTACCCAGGCACCAAATGGCACCGCCGAGCATGCCGACGAGGTGGGTCTTGGCATTGCCGGCGAAATATTGCTTGTAGGTAACAGGTTCACCGACAAAGGGTTTGCGCATCACCAGGGTGTTGAAGCAGAAATTGCTCAGCAGCACGCCCAGGGAGAAGATGAAGATGGCGGTATAAGGCGTCACCTTTCCTGCGGCGGGGTTGGCGAAGTTCTCTCCGTCCATGCCTTTCTGCACGAGGAAGAAGAACAGCGACATCAGCACGCCGGCGCAGGCGGCCAGAATCAGGCCTTTCTTGGAGGAGGTACTGTCCTCACCGTCAGCAGAAGCGGCTTTCTTGCCCGAGGCGATGCCGTTGCAGATAATCGCGAGCACGACCAGGGCCACGCCCAGGAACAGGAGGAGGGGGTCTCCCTTGGACACGCCGCCGAAATAGTTGAAAAAGACGCCCAGCACCAGCGCGAGGCCCACGCCCAGCGGGAAGGCTACGGACATGCCGGCCAGGGATGTGGATGCGGACAGGAGAATGTTCGAAGCATTGAAGATGATGCCGCCCAGGGCAACCCATCCGATGCTGGCCAGGCTGGCCTGAGAGAGGTCCTGGAGGAAGGGACGGCCTTCGCTGCCGATACTGCCCATCGTAAAGCAGAGTATCAGGGCGAACAGCACCATACCGATGACATAGTCCCAATAGAAAAGTTCATAACGCCAACTCTTGGCGGCTAGTTTCTGAGTATTTCCCCATGACCCCCAACAGAGCATGGTAATCAGGCAGAATACAACTGCAAGCGAATAACTGTTAACGATGAACATAAGGCTTGGATTTTATTGATTATCAATTTCTTTTCTGTATGGGACAGAGGCCTGCGCCCCCATCCGCTGTACGGTCAGGGAAGCCGCCTTCGTCGCGAAACGGGCCGCGTCTTCCAAGGATTTCCCTTCGGACAGGGCTACGCAGAGGGCGCCGCAGTAGGTATCCCCCGCCGCCGTGGTATCGACGGCCTTCACCTTGCAGGCCGGCACGAGTGCCGTGCCCTGCTCCGTGCAGATGAGGGAGCCTTTTCCGCCCATGGTGACGATGATGCGTCCGACGCCTTTTTCGCGCAGGACGCCGGCCGCCTTTTCCGCCGAGGCGGCATCGGTGACTTCGACTCCGGTATAGCGCGAAAGCTCCGTCTCATTGGGAATGAACAGCGACACATAGCGGAAAAGCTCTTCGGGCAGGTCGCAGGCCGGAGCCGGGTTAAGGACCACGGTGGCACCGGCTTTGGCGGCGATTTCCGCAGCCCGGCACACGGAAGGAACCGGGATTTCCAGCTGCATCAGCAGAATCCCGCAATGCTCCAGCGCGCCACGGGCGGACTCGATGTCGTCCACCGTGACATCTGCATTGGCACCGGATGCGACGACGATGCAGTTTTCGGCATGTTCGTCCACCGAAATCAGGGCGACGCCGGAAGGCTGCTCCGAACGGCGGACCAGGCTGATGTCTATGCCTTCCGAAGCGTAGCTCCGAAGGCTGTTCTCACCAAAAATATCATTTCCGACTTTGCAGAGGAAGGAAACGTCTCCGCCCAGACGGCGGGCTGCCACCGCCTGATTGGCTCCCTTGCCACCGCCACCCATGGTAAAGGCGCCGCCGAGGACGGTTTCACCGGGTTTCGGAAGGGATTTCGTCTTGACGGTCATGTCAGTATTGCTGCTGCCCACAACCAGTATTTTGCTGCTCATAAAAGGATTAGATGTTAGATATCACCTCTAATTTACGCACTTTCAGCCCCTTGACGATGCAAATAATTGCATTTTTTCGGTCTATATAAATCGTTTTTCTGCGCAAATTATTATATTTGTTGTCGCAAAATACTTTGGCAGATGAAAACGGAAACATTGGCTACCCTATCCGCCCGACTGGGCGTATCCATCACGTCTATATCACGCATTATCAATGGGAAAGCGGAAAAATACCGCATCAGTCCCGCCACGGCGGAACGGGTGATGCGGGAGGTACAAAGATGTGGCTATATGCCCGCCGGATTTGCGCAAAATTTGCGCAAACCAGGAAGCGGATTGGTCGGCCTGATTCTCCCCTCCGTATCCAATCCTTTTTTCGCCGATATGGCCGCCGTGATTATCTCCGAATTGTACCGAAGGCACTACACCACCATCGTGCTGGACTCGATGGAAGACGAGTCCGTGTTCCTGGACAGCGTCAAGACCCTGCTGAGCCGGCAGGTGGAGGGAATGATTGCCGTACCCTGCGGCGAGGACGGGACGCTGATGGAGGCGGTCGGGAAACACACGCCGCTGGTCCTGGTGGACCGCTTCTACAAGGATACACAACTGTCCTATGTGACGACGAACAACTACCAGGGCAGCCTCGAAGCCACCCGCTATCTGCTCGACTGCGGCCACACGCGCATCGCCTGCATCCAGGGGGCGACGGCTTCCATGCCGAACCAGGAAAGGGTCAGCGGCTATCGCGACGCCATGCGCGGCGGGGACAAGGAGGCTTGGATCAAGATTGTCGGCAACGAATTTTCCGTCCAGAACGGATATCTCGAAACCAAGCTGCTGCTGGCCGCCCAGGAAAGGCCCACCGCCCTGTTTGCGTTGAGCAACACGATTCTGCTGGGCGCCGTCAAGGCCATCCGCGAGGCCGGGCTCCGCATCCCGAACGACATCTCGCTGATAGCCTTCGACGACAATCTGTACATGGATTATATGACGCCGGTGATTACCCGGGTCAGCCAGCCGGTCACGGACATGGCCTTTCTCGCGACGAAGCTGCTGGTGGATTCGCTGGGCAACGACGCCCACGGCGGGTCGCAGCTGCGCCTGTCCCCTACCTTGATTCACGGAGGGTCGGTGTCCATTCTCAGTGCCGGCCCCGAGATAGGCTCCACGGAAATATAAAAAAGAGACTGGCCGTGCATCTTATCGACGCAGGGCCAGCCCCTGAAATCACGCGGAAGCGCTCCGCTACAGATCGCTCATCTGTGCTTCGAAGTCTTCCTTGCTGCTCACCACGATATCCTGGAAATCCTTCTGGCCGGTACCGGCCGGAATCAGGTGACCGCTGATGACGTTCTCCTTCAGGCCTTCGAGGGTATCGACGCGAGCGCGGATAGCCGCTTCGCTGAGCACCTTGGTGGTCTCCTGGAAGGAAGCCGCGGAAATGAAGCTGTCGGTCTTGAGGGCTGCACGGGTAATACCCTGGAGCACCTGGACGGCCGTAGCCGGCTTCGCATCGCGCGCGGTCAGCATGGTCTTGCCCTGCCGTGAGAGCGAGTCGTTCTCGTTCTTGAGGTCGCGGGCGGAGATGATCTGACCGACGATATAACGGTCGGAATCACCGGGATCGAGGATATAGTATTTGCCATAGATATCGTCGTTGGTATCCATGAACATCCACTTATCGACCAGTTCTTCAGGCAGGAATTCGGTGTCGCCCGGATCCTGGATCTGAACCTTGCGCATCATCTGGCGGACGATGATCTCGAAATGCTTGTCGTTGATCTTCACACCCTGCAGACGATACACGGCCTGGACCTCGTTCACAATGTATTCCTGGGCCTTCACCGGGCCGAGTACATTGAGGATGTCGGACGGGGAGACGCCGCCGTCGGAAAGCCGGGTACCGGCTCTGACGTAGTCGTTCTCCTGCACCAGGATCTGCTTGGTCATCGGGACCAGGTAGTGCTTCTCGACGCCGGACTTGCTGCGTACCGTAATCTCACGGTTGCCACGCTTGACCTTGCCCAGCTGGACCTCACCGTTGATTTCGGAGATGATGGCCGGGTTCGACGGGTTGCGGGCTTCGAAGAGTTCGGTGACACGCGGCAGACCGCCCGTGATATCGCTGGATTTACCGATGGCACGAGGAATCTTGATGATGATGTCGCCGACCTTGGCCTGCTGGCCGTCCGTGACGGTCACATGCGCGCCGACAGGGAGGTTGAACTGACGCAGGGTGACGCCGTTCTCGTCCACGATGAGCAGGGACGGGTTCTTCGTCTTGTCGCGGGACTCGATGATGACCCGGTCGCTGCTGGCGGACTCGAAGTCAGCCGTTTCGCTGCGGAAGGTCACGCCGTCGATCATGTTGTCGAAGCGGACCGTACCGGCGGTTTCCACGATGGTGATGGCGTTGTACGGATCCCATTCGCAGATGAGGTCGCCGTGCACCACCTCGTCGCCGTCGTTCTTATGTAGGACGGCGCCGTAAGGCACATCGTACTGGGACAGGGTGATGCCCGTGTTCTTGTCCAGGATGCGGAGTTCGGTCATGCGGCTGACCACCACCGTTTCGACGCCGCCGGCGGTCTCACGGTCAATGGTACGCAGCTCTTCGAACTGGAGGCGTCCGTTGTATTTGGACTCGATCGTGGAGTCGGCCACGGTGCTGGACGCCGTACCACCGACGTGGAAGGTACGGAGGGTCAGCTGGGTACCCGGCTCACCGATGGACTGGGCGGCGATGACGCCGACGACTTCGCCCTTCTCGACCATGCGGCTGGTCGCCAGGTTGCGGCCGTAGCACTTCGCGCAGACACCCTTGCGGGATTCGCACGTGAGGACGGAACGGATTTCCACCTGCTCGATCGGGAGGGAGTCGATCAGGTTGGCGACATCCTCGCGGATTTCCTCGCCGGCCCGGATGATCAGCTCGCCCGTAAGCGGGTTGAAGATATCGTGGACGGAAGTACGTCCGAGGATACGCTCGCCGAGGGACTCGACCACCTCATCCTTGTTCTTGATGGCTGTGGCGATCAGGCCGCGGAGGGTACCGCAG